>NZ_JBFUHB010000002.1:0-327394 GCF_056402595.1 Sphingomonas sp. P3_C6 | reverse complement strand
GGCGCAGCCGGGCGCCCCATCCATGATCTGTTCGATCCCGGTGATGAACCCGCTATGGCCAAGGTCAACGCCGCGCTCGAAGGCAAGACCGACAAGCAGAAAAACCCTCACCCACCAGGCTCGCTCGCGTTCGCCTCGTGGATCTGCGCGCGCCTCGGCGGCTGGACCGGCTATTATGGAAAACCCGGACCCGTCGTCATACTCGAAGGCCTCTTACGCCTTCAGACGATGCTACAAGGATACGCACTACACCATGTGTGAATCTCGTAGGGCGAAGGCCGGGGTCCAGTTGGGGGACGCTGGTAACTGGTGCCCCGCATTACAACGACAGCCTTCCCAACTGGGCCCCGGCCTTCGCCGGGGAACAAGTAGAGCATATGCTCGAAGGGATAACCGCCGAACACGTCCGGGTGACGTGGCGCTTGGATGGGAGCAGCACGCGCTACTCCGCGATGACAGCCTCGACCTTGCCCTTGGGTTTCTTGAGTAGCAGCACGAGCGGCACGACCGCGATCGAGATCCACGCCATCAGGTAGAAATCGTCGATATAGGCGATCATTGCCGCCTGCTGGTTGATCATGCCGTCGGCGAAGCCGAACACGCTGTCCGACAGGACACCGAACCGGTCGATCGAGCTGAGGTCGATCGCCGGGATCGTCTGGGAGGTCACGTGGCTGGCGAGATCGGCATGGCTGGTCTGGATGTTGCGGGCGAGCAGCACCGTCACCATCGAGATGCCCGCCGACTGGCCGATGCTGCGCATCAGGTTGAGCAGGCTGGCACCGTCCGTGCGGAATTCGTGGCTCAGCGTCGCGAAGGCGAGCGAGTTGAGCGGCATGAATACAAGTCCCATGCCGAGACCCTGGACGAAGCCGCTGATGATCACGGGCCAGAAATCCATCTCCAGCGTCCAACTCGCCATCTGGCGCAGCGAGAAGGAGAAGATGATCAGCCCGACCGTGATGAGGATGCGGGTGTCGATCTTGCCCATCATGCGGCCGGCGAACCACATGGTCATCAAGACGCCGACGCCGCGCGGCGCCATCATCATGCCGGTATCGACCACCGGATAGCCGAACAATTGCTGTAGCATCGGTGGCAGCAGCGCCATCGGCGCCATGGTCGAAATACCGATCACGATCATGAAGATCATGCCCATCACCAGGTTGCGGTTGGTGAACAGGGCACGCTCGAACAGCGGTTTCTCGGCCGTCGCGAGATGGACGACGCCCATCCATAACGCCGCGGCCGCGATCATCGCCTCGATGGTGATCTCCCAGCTCGAGAACCAGTCGGCCTGCTGGCCGCGGTCGAGCATGAGCTGGAAGCTGGCGACGGCGATCGAGATCATCGCAAAGCCGGTAATGTCGAAGGATCGCGTGCGCCTTGGCCGGGACGGCAGCAGGAACCACAGGATCGCGAAGGTGAGGGCACCGACGGGCACGTTCACATAGAACACCCAGCGCCAGTTATAGCTCTCGGTCAGCCAGCCGCCGATCACCGGGCCCATGATCGGGCCGACCATCACGCCCATGCCCCAGACGGACATGGCCTTGGCTGCGTCTTCCGGCCGGTTGATGTCGAGCATCGCCGTTTGCGACAGCGGGCCGATAAAGGCGGCGGTGACGCCCTGGAAGATGCGGAATGCGACCATTTCCTCCAGGCTGACGGCGGTGCCGCACAGCATCGAGGCGATGATGAAGCCGCCGACCGCGAACAGGAACAGGTTGCGCGAGCCGAACCGGTCGGCGAGCCACCCGGTCGCAGGGATCGCGATGGCCGATGCAACGATATAGCTGGTCAGCACCCAGGTGACGGTATCCATCGTCGCGCCGAGGCTGGTCTGCATGTGCGGCAGCGCGACGTTGGCGATCGTGGTGTCGAGGATCTGCATGATCATCGCACCCATGATGCCGACGGTCAGCAGGCCCCGGTTCCTGACCGGGAGCGAGGCCTGACCGGGGACGGGATCAGGCACAACGATTCTTCGTGTCGATCGAGATGTCGCTGCTGAGTCCGGCGATCATCGGGCGCGCCGGCGTGCCGTCGACCGCGATGCGGACCGGAACGCGCTGGGTGACCTTTACCCAGTTGCCATTGGCATTCTGCGCCGGCAGCACCGAGAATTCGGAACCGGTACCAGCGCCGATGCTGGCGACATGACCCCTTACCTTCAGGCCGGGATAGGCGTCGAACCTGATCTCGGCGCATTGGCCGACGGCCATATGGTTGAGGTCGGTTTCCTTGAAATTGGCTTCGATCCATGCCGCGTGGCTCGCGACGAGGCTCAGCACCGGCACGCCGCTCGGCATGATGTTGCCGACCTGCAGGCGGCTCGTCTGACTCACCACGCCATCCTCGGGCGCGTAGACCGTGGTGCGGGACAGATCGAGGGCCGCCTTGGCACGCTGCGCCATGGCGGCCTGGACTGCCGCCGGGACGCCCGAAGCGCCACCGCCGCTGCCGACCTGCTCACGCGCCTTGGCCGCGCTCGCCCGAGCCGTGGCAAGGCGGGCCTGGGCGGCAGAGACTTGCTGGGCCGCGGCGTCAAGGCTGGCGCGGGTGGTGAAGCCCTGCTTCATCAGCGCGGCCTGACGATCATAGGTCGCCTGGGCGAGCTTGATATCGGCATTGGCGCTCTGGATATCGGCACTGGCGCTGCCCGCGTCCGTGGCCAGCGTGTCGATCTGCACGCGCGCGGCGGCGATGGCGGCATCGGCCTGGGCCAGCGCAATGCGGAAAGGCTCCGGATCGATGCGGAACAGCACGTCGCCGGCCTTCACCCGTTGGTTCTCACGGACGTTGACCGAGACGATGCGGCCGGTGACATCCGGGCTGATCGAGACCATGTCCTGCTGGACATAGGCATTGTCGGTCGAGACGTAACGACCCGAGGTCAGCCAGAAATAACCGCCGAGCGCGACGAGCAGCAGCGGCACGCTGAGCATCAGTACGATGCGGCCCCAGGCGCGCTTCTTCTTCGCGGGCGGCGCGGAGACTTCCTCGGGGGTGATGGCGATGGTGTCGGCCTTGGTCCGGTCGATCTTGGGGTCTGCATCAGCCATGGGTGGCCTCGTCACTTTCGAACTGGGTGTTGAGATTGGTGCGGATGGTGGCGAGCGAGGCCATCAGCTGGGTGCGCTGGGCCTCGTCGAGACCGTAGAGCGCTGCTTCGACCATATCCTCGGCGAGCGCGCGAAGCTGATCGAGGATCGGGAGCGCCTTAGGCGTCAGGAAGATCTGCCAGGCGCGACGATCGGCCGGGTCAGGCCGGCGCTCGACCAGATTTGCTTCCTCGAGGCGGTCGATCATACGGGAGAGGGTGATCGGCTCGACCTCGAGCAGGTCGGCCATGCCACCCTGGTTGATGCCCTCGTGACGCTTTAGCGTGGTAAGCGTGCGCCACTGAGTCCGCGTCACGCCGATCAGGCGCGCGCGTTCGTCGAAACGCCGGCGCATCAGCCGCGAAACATCGCTAATCATGAAGCCCACGGAGTCACTCATGGGCGCGCATATAATAAGCATGCTTATATAATCCTAGCCCCGGCTGAGTGATAATTTTGCATTGCAGCATGCAGGAGCGGACATGCAGGAAGAAATGACCGGAGGATGCCAGTGCGGCCGGGTGCGCTACCAGGCGACGATCGGTGACCGCGATGCCTATCTCTGCCATTGCCGGATGTGCCAGCGCGCAACGGGCGGCGTGTCGATTGCGTTCAAGAGCCTGCCAAAAGCCCATGTGCGGTGGGAGAGGGAGCCTGACCGATATGCGTCTTCGCCGATTGCCGTGCGCGGCTTTTGCGCCGCATGTGGCACGCCGCTGACCTATGAAGCGCATGACAATGACCATATGGATCTGACCATCGGGAGCTTCGACGATCCTTACGGCTTCGTGCCGACCGAGCACTCTGGTGCGGAGAGCTGGCACCAAGCGTGGCTTGACACGACGGGCCTGCCCGCCGAACGGACTGACCAGAACCACCGCCTCGTGCAACGCTGGATGGACGCCATTGGCAAGCTCCCCGATTGAACCGAATTTCTTCGACAGCTTCGACGGCCAGCGCATGGCGTGGCGGGAGATGGGAGAGGGGCGGCCGGTCATATTGATCCACGGCTTCTTCTCCGACGCCTTCACCAACTGGATCCGCTACGGCCATGCCGAGAAGGTGGCGGCCAGGGGATTCCGGGTGATCATGCCCGATCTTCGTGCGCATGGATCCAGCGCAAAGCCCCACGATGCGGCAAGTTATCCGCCCGACGTGCTGGCGCAGGACCAGTTCGCGCTGATCGCGCATCTCGGTCTCACCGATTACGATCTGGGCGGTTATTCGCTGGGTGCACGCACCACGGTCCGCATGCTGATGAAGGGCGCCACGCCGGGCAAAGTCATTTTGTCGGGCATGGGCCTGTCGGGCCTGGTCGGCACTGCGCGGCGCGGCGACCATTTCCGCCATATCCTGACCAATCTCGGCAAGCATGAACGCGGCACGCCGGAGTGGCTGGCCGAGGCGTTCCTGAAGACCACCAAGGGCGATCCGGTCGCGCTGCTCCGGATCATCGACACCTTCGTCAACACCGATCAGGCCGATGTCGTGGCGATCAAGGCGCCGGTACTGGTCCTGACGGGGGACGAGGACAATGACAATGGATCGGCGGCCGAGCTGGCGGCGATCCTGCCCAACGCGATGCTGCGAACTACGCCGGGTGGGCATATGAGCGCCGTGACCAAGCCCGAACTGGGCCAGGAGATTGCAGACTTCCTCGCCGCTTGACCGCGGAGCGGGGGCGTCACAACGTGGCGCATCACCCGATTTTATCGAGGACCCCGCATGATCCGCACTGGAATCTCAACTTTCGCCCTGATGCTGTCGCTGGCGACACCAGCGCTTGCCCAGACCGAGAAGCCCGCCACCACGACGCTCACCGCGGCCGACGCCGACGCATTCGTGGCGAAGACCGAGAAGGACCTGTCCGATTTCTCGGTCACCGCGAACCAGGTCGGCTGGGTCAATGCGACCTATATCACCGACGATACCGATGCGATCGCCGCGCGGGTCAACGCGCAACAGACCGAATTGCAGGTAAAGGCGGCGCTAGAAGCGGCGAAGTTCGACAAGGTCGCCGGCCTTTCGCCCGACACGCGGCGCAAGCTCGATCTGCTCCGGAACGCCATCACCCTGCCGGCGCCGACACGACCGGGCGCTGCCGACACGCTGGCGACCCTGGTGACCGGCATGTCCTCCTCTTACGGCAAGGGCAAGGGCACGCTCGACGGCAAGCCGATCAACGGCAGCGATATCGAGGCCGCGATGGGCACCGAGCGCGACCCGGCCAAGCTGAAAGAGATGTGGGTAAGCTGGCACGACAATGTCGGCGCGCCGATGCGCGGCGACTATCAGCGGATGGTGTCGATCGCCAATGAGGGGGCGGTCGGGCTTGGTTACAAGGACACCGGGGCATTGTGGCGCTCGGGCTATGACATGGACCCGGCTGCCTTCGCCAAACTGACCGACACGCTGTGGAAGCAGGTCGAGCCGCTCTACCAGTCGCTTCACAGCTATGTCCGATGGAAGCTCAACGAGAAATATGGCGATGCGGTCCAGGCCAAAACCGGTCCGATCCGTGCCGACCTGCTCGGCAATATGTGGGCGCAGGAATGGGGTAATATCTATGACATCGTCGCACCGAAGGGGGCAGGCGATCTCGGCTTCGACACGGGCGAACTGCTCAAGGAAAAGGGCTATGATCCGGTCAAGATGGTGAAGACCGGTGAGGGTTTCTATTCCTCGGTCGGCTTCGCGCCGCTGCCCGAGACCTTCTGGACCAGATCGCAGATCGTGAAACCTGCCGACCGCGAGGTGATCTGCCATGCCTCGGCCTGGGACATCGACAACAAGGACGATATCCGCATCAAGATGTGCACCAAGGTGAATGGCGACGACTTCGTCACCATCCATCACGAGCTTGGTCATAATTATTACCAGCGGGCGTACAACAAGCAGCCCTTTCTCTACATGAACGGCGCGAATGACGGCTTCCACGAAGCGATCGGCGACTTCGTCGCGCTGTCGATCACGCCGGATTATCTCGTGCAGATCGGGCTGCTCGACCAGTCCAAGGTGCCGAGCGCCGACAAGGACATCGGCCTGTTGCTGAAGCAGGCGATGGACAAGGTCGCGTTCCTGCCGTTCGGCCTGCTGATCGACAAATGGCGCTGGGGCGTATTTTCCGGACAGATCAAGCCGGCGGATTACGAGGCATCATGGAACGCGCTGCGCTTGCAATATCAGGGGATCGTGCCGCCGGTCGATCGCGACGAGACGAAGTTCGATCCGGGCGCGAAATATCACGTGCCGGCGAGCGTGCCGTACACGCGCTATTTCCTGGCGCGATTGCTCCAGTTCCAATTCTACAAGGCGGCGTGCGACAAGGCCGGTTGGAAGGGCCCGCTGCACCGCTGTTCCTTCTACGGAAACAAGGAAGTGGGGGCGAAGCTGAATGAGATGCTCGAGATGGGGCAGTCCAAGCCATGGCCCGACGCGCTCCAAGCGTTCACGGGCACCCGTGAGATGTCGGGTGAAGCAATGGTCGAGTATTTTGCGCCGCTGAAGGCGTGGCTGGACGAGCAGAACAAGGGCAAGCCGACCGGGTGGTAAGCGTTTTCCCTTTCGCAGCGGGAGGGAGGGGCCGCGAAGAGGCGGAAGGGTGAGGGTGACTTTTGCTGCCACTCTCACCCTGGTAACCCTCATCCGGCGCTTCGCGCCACCTTCTCCCGACGGGAGAAGGATTTAGGCGGGGATGCGGTTGGGGATCGTGCCTTCGTCCGCGATCCCGGCTTCGAAGGAGGCGGAGGAGTCGGTGCCATCCGCCTGATGCGCGCCATCACGATGCAGCAGTGTATCCAGATCGGTCGGAATCCGATCGCGGAATGCGTACAGCGCTGCGGTCGCGGCAGCGCCGACTGCGGCGACGCCACCGACGATAGCAGCGGTGCCCCAATGGCTGGCGGACTTCTTGGCGGAGGTGCCGTTCTTGCCGCGAACCGGCGTTTTGCGCGTGGCCGGCTTGGCAGCGGTCTTGCTGGCCACGGTCTTGCTTGCCGCAGTGGGTTTGCGGGCCGCAGCGGGTTTGCGCGGGGCGGTCGGCGTCTTTGCGGCGGTAGCCATGTGCATGCTCCTCAAGAATATTGAGCAGCCGTAACGCACGAGACGCAAAGGGTTTCCAAGGGGCGGCCGACATCCAGCCCATGCCGGCCTGCAAAGCGCGATTTAGCGGAAAGGCGGCTCGTTGAACGCGCGCAGTTTCCGCGAGTGCAGCTTGGCCCCTTCGCGCCGCAATTCCTCGCAGGCCTGGATGCCGATGCGCATATGCTCGCTGATCGCACGCTCATAGAAGCGGTTGGCCTGCCCAGGCAATTTGAGCTCGCCGTGAAGCGGTTTGTCCGACACGCAGAGCAAGGTGCCGTAGGGGACCCGGAAGCGATAGCCCTGGGCAGCGATTGTCGCCGATTCCATGTCGATGCCCACCGCGCGCGACAGGGAGAAGCGCAAAGCAGAGCGGGCGTAGCGCAGTTCCCAGTTGCGGTCGTCGGTCGTGACGATGGTCCCGGTGCGCAGGCGGCGCTTCAGTTCCTCGCCCGACTGGCCGGACACGATTTCGGCCGCGCGGGCGAGCGCGAGCTGGACTTCGGCGATGGCGGGCACCGGGATTTCCGGCKGCAGGACATCGTCGAGCACATGGTCGTCGCGCAGATAGGCGTGCGCCAGGACATAGTCGCCGATGCGCTGGCTCGGGCGCAGGCCGCCGCAATGGCCGATCATCATCCAGGCCTCGGGCCGCACGACGGCGAGGTGATCGGTGATCGTCTTCGCGTTGGACGGACCGACCCCGATATTGACCAGCGTGATGCCGGTACGGTCGTCGGCCATCAGATGATAGGCAGGCATCTGGTGCCGGCGCCACGCGCTGCTGTCGGCCAGCATTGCCTCGACATCGTCGCCGGCGCGCATGATCGTGCCTCCGGCGCCAGACACGCCGGTGAAGCGGCTGCCCTCGCCGAGTTGTGCGCATGCCCAGCGGACGAACTCATCCACGTAACGGTGATAGTTGGTGAACAGCACATAGCGCTGGACATGCTCCGGCGGTGTGCCGGTGTAATGACGCAGGCGAGCGAGCGAGAAATCGGTGCGCAGCCCATCGAACAGGGCTAGTGGGCGCGTGCCGTCCGCGTCGGTATAGAGGCCGTCGGCGATCTCGTCACCGATATAGGCAAGCTCGGTGGCCGGGAAATGGCGCGCCAGATCGAGCGCCGAGACCTCATCCAGGCTCATCGCGTGGCCGGCGTCGAGCACATAGGGGAAGGGGATTTCCTGCCGGCCCGGTACAGCCTCGACCAGCACGTCGTAATCCTCGATCAGCAGGGTGAGCTGTTCGGTCAGATAATCGGCGAAGATGGACGGCTTGGTCACGCTGATGCGATACTCGCCCGGTGTCACGAGGCGGCCGAAGGAACGGAGTGGTGTCGGGCGATCATTGTCGCCGCGATAGCGCAGTCTGATCTCGGGATAGGCGAAGCTGCCATCATGACGCGCTTCGCTGGGTGGGACCGAACCATCGGTGAGATAGGCTGTGAGTGCCGCCTGCAGCCGCTCGACCGATGCGCGGTAGAGGGTATCCAGCTGGGCGACGATATCGGAGGCAGTCGTCATCCTCCGTGGCTAAAGCACGCGCATGACGCTGGCAAGACAGGCCCCAGGCAGGGAAATGCCCGAGGCAGGCAATGAACGAGGCGCCGCTGAAGGCGCCCCGTTCATGTAGGATCAGGATTTGTCGTCGTCGTCGCGCAGTTTGCTGATGCCATAAGCGGCACCCGCGACGGCGGCCGTGGCGCCCGCCGCGATGGCGGCGGCAGCGGCGGGATGTTCCTTCACCGCCTCAACCGTCGATTCGACTGCCGCCCCGATCGCATCCTGCGCACGTTCGAGAAAGGACTTTTCTTCCGCATTCGATGCGGTGGTATTGGTCTGGTCGGTCATGGCATGCCTCCTTGGTCGATCGCTACCCCGCAACGCCGGGGATTCCCGCGAGTTCCCGGCGGGGAGGCGGATCGTTGCCCAACCGCGCCCCGCCGAGTTTTTGACCGAGGCTCGGGCCTCAGAGTTCGTTCAGCATGTGCTCGGCGGTCGACACGTTGAATTCGCCGGGCGCCTCGACATTGAGCTGCTCGACGACGCCATCATTGACGACCATCGAATAACGCTGGCCGCGCTTGCCCAGGCCGAACTTCGACCCGTCCATGGTCAGGCCGACCGCCTCGGCGAAAGTGCCGTTGCCGTCCGCGAGCATGGTCACGGCCTCGGCATCGTTCGCCTTGCTCCAGGCACCCATCACGAACGGGTCGTTGACCGCCGTGCAGGCGATCTCGTCGATGCCCTTGGCCTTCAGTTCGGCGGCCTTGTCGAGATAGCCGGGGAGGTGCTTGGCCGAGCAGGTCGGTGTGAACGCGCCGGGTACGGAGAACAGGGCGACCTTGCGGCCGGCGAAATACTCGTCCGAGCTGACCTGCTCGGGGCCATTGGCGGTCGCCTTGACGAGGGTGGTGCTGGGCAGCCGATCGCCGACGCTGATGGTCATGTTGGAATCCTCCTGGGGCCGCCTTGGGCGCCTTGTTGTCATATTGCCGCGAGACTGCGGCGGAGCCTACCTCGTGCAGGCGCGATGGGATTTCAAGCATGGCGAGCGCGGTTGAGCGCGCTATGGTGACCGGCGATGGATAAAGCGGCGAATCTCACCGGTCAGCTCCTGCTCGCAATGCCGGGCATCGGGGATCCGCGCTTCGAGCGCGCGGTGATCGCCATCTGCGCGCATGATCCCAAGGGAGCAATCGGCATCGGGATCGGCCAGACGATTCGCGGGCTCGGCCTGCACGAAGTGCTGGCGCAGTTCGGCATCGAACCGGGTGTCGCTCCCGACGCGCCGGTCCATTCGGGCGGGCCGGTCGAGCAGCGCCGTGGCTTCGTGCTCCATTCCAACGACTGGAGCGGTCAGGATACGATCGACGTGGCTGGGCGCTGGGCGCTATCGGGGACGATCGACGCCCTGACGGCGATCGCCGACGGATCGGGGCCAAGCCGCTGGCTGGTTGCGCTCGGTTATGCCGGCTGGGGCGAGGGGCAGCTCGACGAAGAGCTGACGCGGCACGGCTGGTTCAACGTGTCGGGGGATATCGAGCAGTTCTACGACACGGAGGCGGCGACACGCTGGGAATTGGGTTTCGCCGAGGCGGGCATCGACCCGCGGCTTCTTGCGAGCAGCACCGGAACCGCCTGAACCACGGGTCATGTCAGTGGTGGGTATTGGGGATTGCGACCACCGAAAGCGAGAAACCTCCACCTTGTGAAACGGGTAGGCGCCAGTGTTCGATGTGGCGAGTCGTGGCTGGCGCCACTCAACGCTCGGGGCGCGGCGTGATCCACAAGGATAATCGAGTCGGCGTCGTTTTCATGACGCCCGGCGGCCCAGCTGGAAATCTGGCGGCAAACATATAAAGACATCTTTATATTTGATTTGCCCGCGTTCGGGCCTTATGTGGCGGCCATCCATTCGTATATCCGGAGACACCTACGTGGCCACCGCACTCGCCGACCGCGCTCAAGACTATGTCATTGCAGACATCAGCCTCGCCGATTTCGGCCGCAAGGAAATCAACATCGCCGAGACCGAGATGCCCGGCCTCATGTCGCTGCGCGAGGAATTCGGCGCGTCGCAGCCGCTGAAGGGCGCGCGCATCACCGGATCGCTCCACATGACGATTCAGACCGCGGTGCTGATCGAGACGCTGACCGCGCTCGGCGCCGACGTCCGCTGGGCGACCTGCAACATCTTCTCGACCCAGGACCATGCCGCCGCCGCTATCGCGGCGACTGGCGTGCCCGTGTTCGCGGTGAAGGGCGAGAGCCTGGCCGAATATTGGGACTATGTCGGCGACATCTTCAACTGGGGTGCGGGCACCGACGGCACCACCGCCAACATCATCCTCGATGATGGCGGCGATGCGACGATGTTCGCACTGTGGGGCGCCAAGCTCGAGGCTGGGCACACGCTGGGCGAGCCCGAGAATGACGAGGAAGTCGAGTTCCAGCGCGCGCTGAAGGCGTTCGTGGCGAAGTATCCGGGCTACCTGACCGAGACCGTCAAGAACCTGAAGGGCGTTTCGGAAGAGACCACCACCGGCGTTCACCGCCTGTACGAGATCGCGAAGAAGGGCGAACTGCCGTTCCCGGCGATCAACGTGAACGACAGCGTGACCAAGTCGAAGTTCGACAACCTCTATGGCTGCAAGGAGTCGCTGGTCGACGCGATCCGTCGCGCCACCGACGTGATGCTCGCCGGCAAGGTCGCGACCGTGGCCGGCTTCGGCGACGTGGGCAAGGGCTCGGCCCAGTCGCTCCGCAACGGCGGCGCGCGCGTGTTGGTGACTGAAGTCGATCCGATCTGCGCGCTGCAGGCGGCGATGGAGGGCTTCGAAGTCGTGACGATGGAAGAGGCGGTTGGCCGCTCGGACATCTTCGTGACGGCGACCGGCAATGCCGACGTCATCACCGCCGATCACATGAAGGCGATGAAGCCGATGTCGATCGTGTGCAATATCGGCCACTTCGACAGCGAAATCCAGATCGCGGCGCTCAGCAACTATGAGTGGACCGAAGTGAAGCCGGGCACCGACCTGGTGAAGTTCCCGGACGGCAAGCAGATCATCGTGCTGGCCAAGGGCCGCCTGGTGAACCTGGGCTGCGCGACCGGCCATCCCAGCTTCGTGATGTCGGCGAGCTTCACCAACCAGACGCTGGCGCAGATTGAGCTCTTCACCAAGGGTGAGAACTACAAGAACGACGTGTATGTTCTGCCGAAGCATCTCGACGAGAAGGTCGCGGCGCTTCACCTCGACAAGCTGGGCGTGAAGCTGTCCAAGCTCACCGACAAGCAGGCAGGCTATATCGGCGTCCCGGTCGAGGGGCCGTTCAAGCCGGACCATTATCGCTACTGATCGGTCGAGAGATCGAAAACGGAAGGGGGCCGCGGAGCGATCCGCGGCCCCTTTTTGATTCTCAGCCGGGGGCGAGCGGACCGAGCGCTGCCTTGAGGTCGTCGAGCCAGGGATCGTAGGATTTCCATAAATCGACGGCGTCACGGTTGAGCGGCCGGCGAACCTGCTCGGAACTGGCGGTGCGCACCGGGCGTGCATTCTCGTGAAAGCGCAGGCACGCCGGATCGAAGGGAAGCCCGAGATAATCGACAAGGCGGCGGATTTCCGCCTCAGGCTCGGCCAGCAGATCCTCATGCTGCACCCGGTGGATCAGGCCGGGCAGTACCTCGTCGAAATGCGCGGTCAGTCGGACATAGTCGCGATAATAGCTGCCGAGATCGGTCAGCGAATAGGCGAAATTCTGGCCGCGCGCGAAATGTTGTTTGAAGTTGGAGAAGCAGCACGCCATCGGCTCGCGCCGCGCATCCACGATCCTGGCATTGGGCAGGATCAGGTGGATAAACCCGATATACAGCCAGTTGTTCGGCAGCTTGTCGATGAAGAATGGCCGAGCGGTCTTGCGGTGATGCGCAGCCGCCTGAAGATATTTCCTGCCGAGATCGGCAAAGGCTGCGGGGGGCAGCGAGCCGGTGACGGCGGGGTAAGTGGCCTGATCGTCGCGCCAGCGATCTGCGATCAGGCCGAGCGCGAGCTGCGGAATGTCGGGCAGTTCCGACGTGCCTTCGATCTGCGGATGGCTCGACAATATCTGTTCGATCAGCGTCGATCCTGCACGTGGCATGCCGATGACGAAGATCGGATCTGGCGCCGGGTCGCCGCTGCCCGCGCGGGCAGCGAAGAAATGCCGGTCGAACAGGGCGATCGACTGGTCCACCTCGGTCGCAAGTCCCTCCCTGTCGTGCGGCGCCCCGCGCAGGCGGAGCGCATTCCCGGCGGCGTAATGATCGAAGGATAGTGCCCATTGACGGGAATCTTCAAAGGCCTTGCCCAGAGCGAAATGGAGGTGAAGGCATTGCGCATCCTTTCCCGCCAGGCGATCGAGCGCGCACTGCATTGCCGCGATATCGTCCGCGCCAAGCTGGTTCGCCTTCATATTGGACAGCGACCACCAGCCTTCAGCCAGATCGGGGTCGAGCGTCGTCGCCCGGCGATAGCTATGGATCGCGTCCTGTTGCCGGCCCATCGTCTTGAGCAAATGACCATACCACATCCACACATTGGGACTTGTGCCGGAGCGCTGTAGGAGTGCCTCGTAACAGGCTGCAGCGGCATCATATTCGCCCGTCTGGACAAGGACGGTCACCTTGGACACGGCGGCGCGCAAATGGTCCGGCTCCCGCGCGATTGCTGCATCCAGTAGCGCGATGCATTCGTCCCGACGTTTCTGCTGGAACAGGACCATCGCCAGGTTGACCTGGGCATCGACATAGGCCGGCGCGAGTGCGCAGGCGTAGCGTAGGCGTTTCTCCGCTTCTTCGTTGATCCCGATCCGTGCGGCGATATCGGCGAGCATCACATTTGCGATTACGTCTTCCGGGGCATTTGCCAGCCTGGAGCGTAGCAGCCCCTCCGCTTCGGCGAGGCGGCCGGCGGACAGCGCCTGTGCTGCGTTTCTGATCGTCGGCAGCCTGAGCGATGCATCGATCGATGCCTTTTCCGTCGCTTCGGCATCCGGGATCCGGCCGAGTGCCCGGAGTGCGGCGCCATAGAGGCTCAGGGCATCGGGCTGACCGGGAGAGATACCGAGGATTTCCGCAGCCTGCTCCGCGGCACCTCCCGGATTGGTCGCCAGGAGACGCCTGCCATTGGCCAGTGCCACTGTCAGCGAGCCTGTCCTTGTCATGATACGCGCCCTTGAGGTGCCGAAAGATCGAGCGGACGAGCCCGAATCCAGCGCGAGGCCAGAAGCTTTTCGCCACGCACGACCGGCAACCCGGCATGGAGCGACATCTCGTCGAGCGCACCATCTGCGCGGACATTGCGGAACAGCAATGCATCGCCCGCTTCTCCACGGAACGAAATGCCCACTTTCGGGAAGACAGTTTCGCCGCCTGTATAGTCGCGGTTGAGATAGATCAGCATGGTCTTGACCCGCTGGTTTCCGACATTGGCGAGGCCATCGAAATGGGCGCGATATTGCTGGCCGGGGCGATAGCGCAGGAGTTGCAATGGCTCTCCATGATTTGCCGATGTGCCGGAGCAGGATGCGATACGGCGATTGATCGCGCTGATCGCCGGACCTTCGGAAACGAGCGGAAATCCTGCCACCTCGGAGGTGCGGATCGGATTGCGGATCAACTGGCCCGTTGCCGGATCGACCACCGTCGAAGGCGCGAAGGCTGGGGTGGCCACATCAATCAGGAAACCGCATTCCTCTCGGGTAAGCAGCCGCTTGATCACAGTAAGGTGAGGCACTTCGCTAATGACCTCACCGTGCCAGGTTGCAGCAGAATCCCCCTCGGGCGTCAGCGCCATCGCCTGCACAAGTGCAAGCTCGCGTTCCGCTACTGCATTTGCGGCAGCGCGCTTTTCCAGCAGCGCCATTGCGGCGGGCCAGTCCCGCGGGCCGCCGGTGCCGGTCGCGAGAAAGCCGTTGAAGATCCGGGCTGACTCCGCGTCGCCCAGTGCGGCAGCCTGGGCGAAACAGTTACGGGATTTATCGAGGTTGCGCTGAATATGCGCTCCCGACAAATGCCAGCGGGCGAGCGCGAAGCAGGCGAGCGCGTCTCCGGCGTCCGCGCCCTGCTCAAGAAGCATGTGGCCGGCCGCGGCATCGCCGTTCCGGGCAAGCGTCTCGGCCTGCTGAACGAGATCGATCGGACTGCTCGACATCATCTATGGTGGTGCCATCAAATCGGGGGACGGGCCACAAGAAACAGGCCGGGGCTTTCACCCCGGCCTGCTTGGTACGGTATCGTTCGATCAGAACTTCGCGACAAACCCGGCGTACATGAAGCGGCCGAGATTGCTGTAGATGCCGCTGCCACCGCCGATACCGGTGAGGCCATATGGCGGCGGCGTATCGATGAGATTGTCGACGCCGATGTAGAAATTATACTTCGTGTTCACATCAACCTGTAGCCGGATGTCGTGATAGAAGGTCGACGGGTAATAGACGATGTCGGAGTAATCGGCGTCTTCCGGTTCGCGGCCCTGGACGCTGTGAGTCGCCTCCCAGTCGCCGACCGTCATCTTGCCGATATAACGCATCTTGTAGCCGAGCGTGACCGGGCCGGTTTTGAAATCAACCGTCCAGGTGAACTCGTCGAACGGGAAGCCCAGTTCGCCGAGGATCTGGTCGCGCCGGTTCGGCTCGCTCGGGTTGAGATAGGAATCATTGTTCAGGTTATGCGAGTAGAGCAATCGGGTCGAAAGATTGCCGTACCGGCCGAGGTCGTGCTGATACGCTGCCTCGACGTCGATGCCCCTGACCTGCAGCTTGGCATAGTTGAGCGGAATGACGTTGAGACTGTTTTCGAGGATTTGCCCGGGATCTTCCCCGCGTGGACCGGTACCGGCACCGGTCCCCTGATACCGTTTGAACAGCGAGCAGAACTGGTTGTTGAGGTCGGCCGCGTCATAACATGCGTCGACGATATCCTGCGCCGTCGGTGATGTGATGACGTTGTTGACGCTGATATTGTAGTAATCGACCGACAGCGACGCGCCCGGCAGGAAGGACGGCTGAAGCACGACACCCAAGGTGTAGGAGTCGGACTTCTCTGCGCGCAGATCTGGGTTGCCACCGGACTGGAAGCCGAGCGAGCCGAGATACTGGATATTGAAGGACGACCCTACTCCCGCGGCGCGGCAGTTTGCCTCACGAGTGTCGCTGCCGGCGCCGATATTATCGAGTGCGCAAGGGTCGCTGAAGCTCGGAGCGAAATTCTGACCCAGTTTCGTATAGAGGTCGACCAGGTTCGGAGCCCTGACCGCGCGTGAGTAATTGGCGCGGAAGCGGATGTCCTTGATCGGCGACCATTCCACATTGCCGTTATAGGCCAGCACGTTGCCCGTGTTTCCCTTGTAGTCGGCATAGCGAAGGGCGCCGCTGACGGTCAGTTCGTTGAAGAAGGGAACGTCCTTCAGGATCGGGAGACGAATTTCGCCGAAGATTTCCTTCACCTCGAAGGCCGGCGGGTCGAGGTCGGGGATTGCGTTATAGAAGGTCAGCCCGGCCTTGGTGTAGTCGTCCTGGCGATAGGATGCCGTCTCCCGCCGATATTCAGCACCGATCGCGAAGCCGACCGGGCCGCCGGGCAGGTTTATGAACTGGCTGGTGTCGCCGCTCATGAAGCCGTTGAGCACGAACTGCGTGATCCGGCCGTTCGCGATCGAATCCTGCAGCAGATACTTCCGCGCCGCGTCGGTGACATGCCCCTGGCCGAACAGATTGACCGGGACGCAGGCGGATACATCGCCGGCAAGCTTCGACGCAGCGAAATCCGCGGCCGAGCCGGTCAGGCCTTCGAGCGCGAGGCGCGCCGACGGATCGACCGTGGCCCGACAAACGATATTGCCGTTTGCTACGCCCGACGTCGCTTGCCCCTGGTCAACCGCGTCGATCGACAGCAGGAAGCGCTGCAAATTGACGTTGCCCAAGATTGTCGTCTTCTCGTCGAACCGGCCGTAGTTGGCCGACACTTCATAGGTCCAGTCGTCGTTGAAGGTGCCACGCACACCGCCGACGAGGCGATAGGTCTCGCGCCGCGCCCGTTCCTGGCGATTTGTAAGATCGACCGCATTCTCGTTCATGAAGAATGGCTGATCGTCATTCGGCCCGACGCCGTAATAATCCTGCAGGAAGCCTGCGGCCTGGCTCGTGAGATAGGGGTTATTAGTGTAGAAATGCTCGCGGGGCGAACCAGTCACGCCACCGTTGAAGAAGAACGGTCCGCTCGCGCTGCCCAGCGAATCGGTGCGTACATATTTAGCCTCGATGAAAGGGACGAACGCCGGCGAAATCTCGAAGTGGCCGATCAGATTCGCGCTGTAGCGATCGAGTTTCGGATAGAGGCCGAGTTGCGTCCCGTCCCGGAAATTGTCTCCATTGCCGCCGACGAAGCTGCCCTGTGGCGGCAAACCGATCCGCGTTCCGGTGGTTGGTATGAGATTGCCGCTCCGGTCGAAATGATAGGAACCGTAATAGGCGTCGCACGCCGCATTGCCACAGGTGAGGAAAGTGCCGCCATTGCTGTACGCGACGCTGCGAATGTTCCGTGTGAACACGTTGTCCGGATTACCGTCGCTGCCGTTGACGGCAGAGGGCGGATCGCTGTCGACGGCCACGAACCCGTTGTTGTTGCGCAGGGTCGGGCGATCCGGTGCGTAGAAATCCTCCTGGTGCGCATACTCCAAATTGACCGCGATATTGCCGCGCCCATCGGCGAAATTCTGGCCGAACAGGCCGCTCAGATAATAGGAGCCTGCATCGCCATAACGGCTGGCACCGCCCTGTCCGCGAAGCTGGACGCCCTGGTAATTATCCTTGAGTACGAAGTTCACCACGCCCGCGATGGCGTCGGAGCCGTAAACCGCCGAGTCACCGCCAGTGACGACATCGACCCGCTCGATGAGATCGGTCGGGATCGTGTTCACGTCCGGCGAGGCGGCGTTGTTCAGGATGTCGCCGGCGACGTGACGCCGTCCATTGACCAGCACGAGTGTACGCTGGGTGCCGAGGCCGCGAAGGTCGAGCAGGTTGAGACCCGACGTGCCAAGGAAGCGGGTCGAGTTGGACTGGCTGAAGGTGCTGGTCAGTGCTGGCAACTGGTTCAGCACGTCGCCAACCGCTGTCGTGCCGGTCTTGAAGAAGTCTTCGCCCTGAACGCTGGTCACGGGCACCGGAGAACTGAGATTCGGCCGCCGGATACGAGAGCCGGTAACGATGACTTCGCCCTGATCATCGGTCGCGTCCGAAGTTGTGTCAGCCGGCAGGGTTGTCTGGGTGGTGGCTGGAGTTGCTGTTTCCGGCGCCGTCTGTGCTGCAACGGGCGTACTCAGCATGAGTGCGCCGATAAAGGTCACCGAGCAAAGTGCGCTTGACGATTGAAAGCGGTCTTTTTGCATTTTCTGGCCCCTGTTGTGGCCCCCCGGACTCAAATCCTGCGTAAAACAACCTGTATGTTCAAGTGCCGTTCATAGAATGGGGTTTTTAAACTGGATAACTGTTTCGGAAATATCACATTCGTTCCGATTCGGCCGCGATTCCCGCGTGTTTTTCAAGCTTTTGAAATTGTGCCGATCATGCCCTAGTAGGTTTCCATGAGGCGCCTGCCTTTAGGCCGGGTGTGAAGGGGCTGTGGTGATACAGATATCCGTGGTCGGCAGCGTGGTGGCGGGGATTGTGCTTGCCGTGCTGATCGGCGGCGCCTGCTTCGCTTTATATGTCGGGCTCAGTGCCCGGCGTAGCGCTGCGGCAACGTTGCTCTCCAACGCGAGGCTCGATGCGTTGATCGGATCGGCACCCGCACTCGCAATGGTGGTGAGAGCCGATGGCCGGCTGGAGTTGCCCGATCGCCTGGCCGGCTGGCTCGGCCTCTCGCCGCCACCACGTTATCTCGACGATCTGGCGGGGCGCGATGCCGGGCTGACACCCGAGGACGCACGAGCGCTCGCGGCCGATGTCGCGGCGGCGCAGAAAGCCGGGCGGAGCTTCTCACGGGCGATCCGGGCGAGGGGATCGTCGCGCGCGCTGATGATCAAGGGATCGCGCGCGCCGCGCGACCTGCAGGCGCCCGGCGGCGTGGTATTGTGGGTTTTCGACGCGACGGAGAGCGAGGCTGAGATCGCCCGGCTCGACGAGGAGCGTGCCGAAGCGCTGGCCGCGTTCGACGCACTGACCGGGCTAATCGAGGCGGCACCCATGCCCATGTGGTATCGCGGCCCCGACCTGCGGCTGGCGATGGTCAATTCAGCCTATATCGACGCGGTCGAGGCGCCCGACGCGGCGGATGTGATCCGGCGTGGTGTGGAACTGGTCGAGGGATCGGGCGTCGGCGGCCCGCTGGCAGGTGCGGTCGTCGCGCGCGACAGCAACAAGCCGCAGATGCAGACGATGCCGGCGACGATCCGCACGATGCGGCGCATGCTGCGCGTCTATGACGTGCCCTTGCCGACGGGTGGCGTGGCGGGTTTCGCGGTCGATATCGAAGAGCTCGAACAGGCACGCAGCGGGATCAAGCGCTTTGCCGATGCGCAGCGCGCCATGCTCGACCGGCTGTCCGCCGGCGTGGTGCAGTTTGCCGCCGACCGCACACTTTCTTTCTGCAACCAGCCGTTTCGTCGACTGTTCGCGATGAAAAGCGAATGGCTCGCCGACCGGCCCGAATTCGATCGCGTATTGGAGCGGATGCGGGAGGCAAACCGCCTGCCCGAAGTGCGCGACTTCCCGCGCTGGAAGGCGGAGCGGCGCGACTGGTTCCTGGAGGCGGGTGGTGCGATCGAAGAGCAATGGCATTTGCCGGGCGGGGTGCATCTGCGCGTCGTGGCACAGCCCTTGCCCGATGGCGGACTGCTGCTGATCTTCGAAGACCGCACCGAGCAGATCCAGCTCGCCAGCGCGCGCGACACGCTGCTGCGCGTGCGGACGGCGACCTTCGACAATCTCTACGAGGCGCTTGGCGTCTTCGCCGCCGATGGGCGCCTGCAACTCTGGAACAACAAGTTC
Organism: Sphingomonas sp. P3_C6; assembly: GCF_056402595.1. Lineage (NCBI taxonomy): Bacteria > Pseudomonadati > Pseudomonadota > Alphaproteobacteria > Sphingomonadales > Sphingomonadaceae > Sphingomonas > Sphingomonas sp. P3_C6. The sequence continues at coordinate 307,679 of NZ_JBFUHB010000002.1, read as the reverse complement.
CGGGCGCTTTGGGGGTTCGAGGAAGCGTTCCTGTCGGGCCACCCGGGTGTCGATGTGCTGGCGAACGCCGCCGCGCGGCAGCTTGCCAAGCCCCGACGCTCGTCGCTGATCGGCGATCTGGTACGCGCTGCGACGGTCGAGCGTCAGCAGCGCGGCGGCGAACTCGAATTTGCCGATGGCCGCTTCTTCGAACTGGCTGCGGTGCCGCTGCCGGACGGTAACGGGCTGTTCACGATGCTCGACGTGACGGACAGCCGCCGAATGGAGCGCGTGCTGCGCGACCGTAACGAGGCACTCGAAGCAGCCGACCGTATCAAGACGGCGTTCGTCGCGAATATGAGCTATGAGCTCCGCACGCCGATCACGTCGATCAGCGGCTTCGCCGAGATGCTGGCCGAGGGCTATGCCGGCAAGCTGAGCAAGGATGCGCACGGCTATGTCGCGGCGATCCTGGAGTCGGTCGAGCGGCTGGGCTTCTTTGTCGACGAGGTACTGGATCTCACGCAGAATGAGGGCCGCACCCCGGTGCTCGAGATGATCGAGGTCGATCTCGAGGCAGTGGCGCGAGACGGGGCGGAGGCGATCCAGCCGCTGGCTGCGCGGAAGAAGCTGGATTTCGCGGTCGAGATATTGCCGTCAACGGGCGGCATGAAGGGCGATGCGAAACGTCTGCGTCAGGTGATCGAGCATCTGCTGCGCCACGCCGTTGGCGGGACCGAGCAGGGCGGGCGCATCCTGCTGCATGTCGACGGCACTGCGGCTGCCGCAAGGATCGTGGTGTCGGATGACGGAGGCGGCATGACGGCCAATGCCGTGACGCATGCGTTCGATCGTTTTGCCGAGCCTGGGGTGACCCATGGCGGGGAGCGATCCCTCGGGCTCGGCCTGCCGCTCGCCAAGCAGTTTGTCGAAGCCCATGGCGGCACGATCGAGCTGGTATCGGAACCGGGCGAGGGGACCCTCATTACCGTCAGGTTGCCGCGCCACTAGCTTGATCGTGCATGGATATGCGCATATTATATGCGCATGAAATGGAGGCCTTCCATGACGCGATCTACTCTGCGTGAATCAAAGGCGCCGTTTCGGCGTCCAACCAATATCTCGCTCGATTCCGCGATGATTGACGACGCCAAGGAGCTTGGCATCAATATCTCGCGTGCATGCGAAGAGGGGCTGGCGAAACAGATTTCCGAGGAGCGGGGACGGCGCTGGAAGGAAGAAAATCGCGAGGCGATCGCTGAATGGAACGCCCATGTTGCCGAACATGGATTGCCACTAGAGCGCTTTCGCCAGTTCTGATGGCGCGTTTCGACGTCTATCGTCCGACGGATGGCGACGAGCTTCTGCTCGACTGTCAGGCCGATGTCCTGGATGAACTGGATAGCCGCTTCGTCGTGCCGCTATTGCCGGCATCCATGTTCCGCAAGACATTCGTCCGGTTGAACCCGACATTCGAGATCGAAGGGAAAAGGGTGATCATGGCCACTCAGTCGGCCGCCACTATCCCGGCACGGATGATTGGTCGCCGTGTCACGTCGCTGGCCGACGAGCAACCCGCCATCATGAACGCCCTCGACATGCTCCTGACTGGCTATTGAAGAGATGATATTAGCTGACCCTGCGGCGACGGAGGCCTTTGGTGCGCGTCTCGCCGAACTCGCCGAACCTGGCGATGTGATCACGTTGAGCGGTCCGCTAGGGGCCGGGAAGACGAGTATCGCGCGTGGCCTGCTGGCGGCGCTTGGACTTGAGGGCGAAGCGCCAAGCCCGAGCTTTGCGATCGTGCAGCCCTATGCGCCGCCCGAGGTGCGGTTTCCGGTGCTTCATGTCGATCTTTACCGCATCGACGATCCCGACGAGATCGAGGAACTTGGGCTTGACGAAGCCTTGTCCGATTCGCTGCTGATCGTCGAATGGCCGGAACGCGCGCCCGGCATATGGCCGCATGCGCTCGCACTGACCTTGTCGATCGAGCCGGATGGCAGCCGCGCCTTGACAGCCGAGGTGCCTGCGGCTTGGAGGGCGCGATGGCAGCAGATATGACCCCGCCGGCCGCTGCGGCCGCTTTTCTTGCGTCCAATGGTTGGGGAGGGGCTGATATCCTGCCCGTGGCGGGCGATGCCTCGTTCCGCCGCTATTTTAGGGTGGTCGATGGGTCACGCAGCGCGATCCTGATGGATGCCCCGCCGCCGCACGAGGATCCGCGACCCTTTATCGAGATCGCGCGCTGGCTGGGGGAACGCGGCTTTGCCGCACCGGCGATCCAGGGTGTCGATCTGGATCAGGGGCTCGTCCTGCTCGACGATTTCGGTGATGTCCGGATGCGCGAGACGGTCGATGAGGCAGGCGACCGCGAGAATGGACTGTACGAGGCGGCGATAGATATATTGGTCAGGCTGCACGGGCATGAGGCGGGGCCCCTCGCTCCCTATGATCGCGTGGTACTCCACAGAGAGGCCAACCTGCTGACCGAGTGGTATTGCCCGGCGATCGGCATCGAGGCCGACCAGATCGGCTATGACGCGGCGTGGGACGCCGTGTTCGAGGCCGCGCTGACCGGCCCGCGCGTGACGGTGCTGCGCGACTATCATGCCGAAAACCTGATGCTGATCGGCGGCAGCGACACGCTCGGCCTGCTCGACTTCCAGGATGCGCTGGCGGGGCATCCTGCCTATGACCTCGTCTCGCTCCTGCAGGATGCGCGGCGCGACGTGGACCCCGCGCTCGAAAGCGTCATGCTGGGGCGCTACAAGCGCATTACCGGCGCCGGGGAGGATTTCGACATCGCCTATCATGTCCTCGGCGCGCAGCGGAACGCGAAGATCGTTGGCATCTTCACCCGCCTGTGGAAGCGCGACGGCAAACCGCGCTACGCGGCGCTGTGCCCACGCGTCTGGCGCTATCTCGAACGTGACCTGGCTCATCCGGCGCTGGCGCCGGTGAAGGCCTGGTTCGATGCCAATATCCCTGCCGACATGCGCGGCGACCCGATGGTGATTCCCGGCCAATGACGACCAAGCGTACTCTTGCGATCCGCCCCGACCCGGGCGGCGAGGTCCCCGAAACCGCGATGGTGATGGCCGCCGGCCTCGGCAAGCGCATGCGCCCGCTGACCGCGACACGGCCCAAGCCGCTGGTCGAGGTGGCGGGGCGGCCGCTGATCGATCATGTCTTCAACCGGCTGCGCTCGGCGGGCGTGAAGCGGGCGGTGGTCAATGTCCATTATCTGGCGGACGCGCTCGAAGCGCATCTGATGAATCGCGTGAAAGGCATTGAAATCGCTGTCTCCGACGAGCGCGGCGCGCTCCTGGAAACGGGCGGCGGCATCGTCAAGGCGCGCGACCTGATCGGCGACAAGCCGTTCATCGTCGTCAACAGCGACAATCTGTGGGTCGATGGCCCGGCCGATGCGATCCGCCTGCTCGCGGCGCGCTGGGACGATGCGACGATGGACGCGCTGCTGCTCGTCGTGCCGCTGGCCAAGGCGTATAACCATGGCGGGCAGGGCGATTTCCACCTCGCCCCCGACGGCCGCATCACCAAGCGCCGCCAGCCCGGCAGACCCGCGCCGTTCGTCTATACGGGCGTTCAGATTCTGTCGCCGCGCGTGATCAAGGATTGGCCGGAGGGACCGTTCTCGACCATGCTCTTCTGGGAGCGGGCGATTGCTGCCGGGCGCGCTTTTGGTCTGGTCCATCAGGGACTGTGGTTCGATGTCGGCACGCCAGCCGCGATAGGGCAGACCGAGGCGATCCTCGCTGATGGCTGAGGCCGTCAAACCGGCACTCTTCACCATCCCTGCGCACCGGGCCTTTGCCGACGCGCTTGCTGCCGGGCTGATCCGGCGTTTCGGCGGGGAGCCGCTCGGGCTCGCGCGCGGGCTGGTGCTGCTGCCCAACAACCGTGCCAAACGGGCGATGACCGACGCATTTGTGCGCGCGAGCGAGGGGGGGCTGTTGCTGCCCCGGCTCGTCTCGATCGGGGAACTCGACGAGGCGACGGGCGCTGCCCTCGATCCCGCCGACGACGGAGATCCGGTGCCGCCGGCGGTGCCGCCGCTCCAGCGCCGGATGATCCTGGCCCGGCTGGTCGCCGAGGAACGCCAGCGGACCGGCCAGCCGGTCGATGCGGCCGAGGCGGTTCGGCTGGCGGGTGACCTGGCACGCACGCTCGACCAGTTACTGGTCGAGGAGATACCGCCGGCGAAACTGCGCGATCTCGAATTGAGCGAGGAACTGTCTGACCATTGGCGCCGGGCGCTGACACTGTTTGGAATAGTGCTCGATCGCTGGCCGGCCGAGCTCAAGCGATTGGGTCGCATCGACCTTGCCGATCGGCGCGGGCGACTGCTCCGCCGGCTGACCGGGCGATGGAAGGATACGCCACCGCCCGGCTTCGTCTGTGCTGCCGGCATCACTGATTCAGCGCCCGCCGTCGGGCTGCTGCTGCGATGCGTGTCGGAACTGCCAAAGGGCATGGTGGTGCTGGCCGATCTGGCGACCGGCATGGACGAGGATGAGTGGCAGGCGCTTGGGCCGCATGAGCCCGATCCCGTCACCGGGTTCCGCCGCCGGTCGATCGAGACGCATCCGCAATTTCACCTGAAACTGCTGTTGAAGCGCATGGGCGTCAACCGTGGCGAGTTCCTGCCCTGGCGTGACGGTGGTGGCCATGACGCGACGGCGGCAAGGGGACGGGCCATCGCCAATGCGCTGGCACCGGCCGAATATACGGGCAAATGGACCCGGCTCGACGCCGAAGACCGGCGCCTGTCGGGTATCGCCGCCGCCGAACTCGCGACGCCGGCCGAAGAGGCGCAGGCCATCGCGCTTGCCTTGCGTGAGGTGCTCGAGATGCCGGGTCGTACCGCCGCTCTGGTGACGCCGGATCGCGGGCTTGCGCGCCGGGTGGCGGCGCACGCCGCGCGCTGGGGCATCGAGATCGACGATTCCGCCGGTCGGCCGCTGTCGATCCTGCCGTCGGGCACCTTGCTTACAGCGCTGGCCGAAGCCGCGACCCAGCGTTTTGCGCCGCTCGCGCTGCTGACCCTGCTCAAGCACCCGCTGGTACGTTTCGGCGAGACGCGTGGTGCATGGCTTGAGGGCGCGCGTGCGCTGGACCGGGTATTGCGCGGACCGCGACCTGCGGCGGGGCTGGGCGGGATCGACGATCACCTGAGCGATCCGTCCGAGCGCGAGCGGCGGCTGTTCGGCGAGGCGGCGGCATGGTGGCCCGAGGCGCGTGCGCTTCTGTCGCCGATCGAGGCCGTGTTCGAGGGTGGCGCTCAACCTTTGGCGACGCTGGTCGCGGCGCTGCGCGAGACGGCGCAGGTCCTGTGCGGGGATGCGCTGTGGAGCGGCCCGGCCGGTCGCGCCGCGTCCGAGCTTCTGGCCGATCTGGAGGCCGAGGCTGATGCCGGCCCGGCCAGTGTCGAGCCGGCGAGCCTCGCACCGCTGCTCAAGACGCTGATGGACGAGGCGGCGGTGCGGCCGCCCCAGGGCGGACATCCGCGGCTGGCGATCTACGGCCTGATCGAAGCCCGGCTGCAAACCGCCGACCTGATGATCCTGGGTGGGCTGAACGAGGGCACCTGGCCCGGGCAACCGGCACCCGATCCCTGGTTGGCACCGCGCATCCGCGCTGAACTGGGACTCCCGGGGCTCGATCGGCGTATCGGGGTCTCGGCGCACGATCTGGCCGGCGCGCTTGGGGCACCGCAGGCGCTCATCACGCGCGCCCGGCGCGATGCGAGCCAGCCGGCGATCGCCTCGCGCTTCTGGCTTCGGTTGCAGGCGCTGGCAGGCGAGCGGTTCGAGCGGGCACGGTCGCTCGAGCGATGGACAAGGGCGCTCGATCATCCGGACACGCATGAGCCGGCCGATCAGCCGGCGCCATCGCCGGCTGCCATGCTTCGGCCGAAGCGCATCGCGGTGACGGATGTCGATCGGCTGAAGGCCGACCCATATGCCTTCTATGCCAAGCGCATCCTGCGGTTGATGGCGCTCGATCCGGTCGATGCCGATCCCAGCGCGGCGTGGCGCGGTACGGCGGTACATGAAATCCTGGAGGTCTGGGCGCGCGAGGATGATTGCGCGCCGGATACGCTGCGCCGGCGGGCGCTGGCGATGCTGGCCGATGAGCGCACCCACCCGATGATGCGGGCGCTGTGGCAGCCAAGGCTGATGGAGGCGATCGACTGGATCGCGGCCGAGATCGCGCGTGGATCTGCGCTTGGCCGCAAGGTGCTTGCGGTCGAGAAGGACGGCAAGATCGACATTGCCGGCGTGACCCTGACCGGCAAGTTCGACCGGATCGACCTGCTGCCCGACGGCACGCTGTCGGTCATCGACTACAAGACGGGCAAGGCGCCATCGCCGGCTTCGGTGCGTGCCGGGTTCAGCCTTCAGCTCGGACTGCTCGGCCTGATCGCCGAGCGCGGCGGGTTCGAGGGCATCAGGGGTGAGGCGCGCGGCTTCGAATATTGGTCACTCGGCAAGCGCAACGACAGTTTCGGCTATATCACCACGCCGACCGATCCGGCGGGCAAGGGCGACAAGGTCCGCCCGGAGGATTTCCCCGCCCTGGCCGCGCATCATTTCACCGAGGCCGTCGCGGCATGGCTGACCGGCAGCGAGGCGTTCACCGCCAAGCTCCATCCGGAATATGCGCCTTATGCCGAATATGACCAGCTGATGCGTCGCGACGAATGGTATGGCCGTGAGCGGGGATAACCGGCCCCTCCCATTGCTCAAGGGCAACCAGGCCGCGGCGAGCGCGCCCGATGCGCATGTCTGGCTGTCCGCTTCGGCCGGCACCGGCAAGACCCAGGTGCTGACGGCGCGCGTGTTCCGCCTGTTGCTGCGCGGTGTCGACCCGGGCGCGATCCTGTGCCTGACTTTCACCAAGGCGGGAGCGGCGGAAATGGCCGGGCGGATCAGCGCGCGTCTCGCCGCCTGGGTACGCATGCCCGAGAACGACCTGAAAAAGGACCTGTTCGCGCTGGGCGAAGATCATCTCGATCCGCGGCGGATCGCCTATGCGCGCACGCTGTTCGCCAAGGTACTGGATGCGCCCGGGGGCGGGCTTCGTATCCAGACGATCCACAGCTTCTGCCAGGGGCTGCTCGCGGCCTTCCCGGTGGAGGCGGGGCTGGTGCCCGGTTTCCGGCCGCTGGAGGGGCGTGAAGAGTCGGTGCTGGCGCGCGAGGCGCTGGCCGAGATGCTGGTCGATGCCGATAGGGAAGGCAGGCTCAAGCCGATCGACACGATCGGGCGTCTGAGCGTCAGGCTTGGCGAAGGCGAAGCGGAGAATTTCCTGCGCGCCTGCGCCCGCGCTCCGGCTGCGATGGAGGAATTGCCGCGCGGCGACGGATTGCGTCCCTTCATCCGCCGGGCGCTCGACCTGCCGACCGGCGATATCGAGAGCGTGATCCTCAGCGCGTGCGGCGACGATGTGGTCGATCACGAGGCGCTGGATGCGCTTGGCGGCATGAACAGCGGCTGGGGCACGAAGAGCGGCATCGAACGGGCCGGGATCATCTATGGCTGGCTGGAGAAGCCGGTCGCCGAACGCGCCGCGTCGCTGACCGATCTGCACAAGGTCTGGGCCAAGGCGGATGGCGACATGCGCTCCTTCGGCAAGGGGCAGGCGCCGCAGGAGGAAGATTATGCGGACGTGGCAAGCGGGCTCTATGCCTGGTGCGCCGACCTGCTCGATCTCCGGGTCCGCGCCGTCTATGCCGATCTGCTCGCCGACGCGCTCGATGTGGGCCGCGATTATGCCGCCGCCTATGCGCGGGCCAAACGCCGGGTGGGTGGTGTCGATTTCGACGACCTGATCCGCGCCACGATCGACCTGCTCGGTCAGCCGGGCATGGGCGAATGGGTGCGCTACAAGCTCGACCAGGTGACCGAGCATATCCTGATCGACGAGGCGCAGGACACCAACCCCGAACAATGGGCGATCATTCGCGCGCTGGCCGACGAGTTCTTCGCCGGACTTGGGTCTCATGACGAGCGGCTACGGACACTGTTCACGGTCGGCGATTACAAGCAGGCGATCTTCGGCTTCCAGGGCACGCACCCGATCTATTTCCAGGCAGCCGAGCGGCATTTCGGCGGACTGGCAGACGATGCACAGGGACCGGACGGGGAGGGGCGCCGCTTCGATCGGCTGTCGCTGACCCATAGTTTCCGCTCGACGAGAGCGGTGCTCGAATTCGTCGATGCGGCGATCGAGGCGATCCCCGAGCCCGGGCTCGGCACGATTGCCGAGCGCGAGCCGCATGCGAGCGAGGTCGATGGGCCAGGCACGGTCACCCTCTGGCCACTGACCATCGCCGGCGGCAGCGAGGAGGATGAGGAAGGCTGGATCGCCGATTCCACGCGGGCGCTCGCCAGCCAGATCGCGAAACAGATCAAGGCGTGGATTGGCACTTTGGTGCTGGAGAGCAAGGGGCGGACGCTTCGTCCCGAGGATGTGATGATCCTGGTCAAGCGGCGCGGCGAGCTGGCCTCTCTGATCGTCGCGCGGCTCTATGCCGAGAATGTGCCGGTTGCCGGCGTCGACCGGCTGCGACTCAATGCCCCGCTCGCGGTGCAGGACCTGCTCGCCGCAATCCGCTTCGTGCTTCAGCCGGGCGACGATCTGTCGCTGGCCAGCCTGCTCGTCTCGCCGCTGATCGGCTGGAGCCAGGAGCGGCTGATGGACGCGGCGCCGCGCGAGAGCGGCAGCCTGTGGCGGCATCTGTCGCGCACGCAGCCGCGCGACGCGCTCGATCCGCTGCATAGCATGCTCGACCGGGCGGATATCGCCACGCCCTACCAGTTCCTGGAGGAGATGCTGTCGGGGCCGCTCGATGGTCGGCGAAAGCTGATCCGGCGGCTGGGGCAGGAGGCACGAGACCCGATCGAGGAACTGCTCAACGCGGCGCTCGACTTCGAGTCGTTGGGTACGCCATCGCTTCAGCGCTTCCTCGACTGGTTCGATCGCGGCGATGTGGAGATCAAGCGCGACCCGTCCGCGCCGCTCGATGCGGTGCGGGTGATGACGGCGCACGGCGCCAAGGGCTTGCAGGCGCCGCTGGTGATCCTGGCCGATGCCGCGGTCGACCCGACCAGGTCTCCGCGATCGACGCTCGACTGGACGCCGGAGGGCATGGCCCACGCGCTGCCGATCTTCCGGCCGCGCGCCAGCGAACGCGGCGGGCCGCTGGGCGAGGTGATCGATGCCGATGCGCAACGCGAACTGGAGGAGCATTGGCGGCTCTTCTATGTCGCGGCGACACGGGCTGAGGAGCGGCTGGTGATCGCAGGCGCATTGGGGCCGCTGGCCAGGGGCGAGCCGCCGCCGTCGAGCTGGTACGCCGCCGCCGACCGGGCGATGACCGCGCTCGATGTGCCGCCGTCGCCGGACGAACGACGTTTCACCGGACTCGTGCCGCAGCGGGCCGTGCCCGTGTCGGGCAGGAAGGCGGCCGAGATCGAGGAAGAGGCGACGCTCCCTGCCTGGACGAGCCAGCGCGCGCCGGTCGAGGCGCGGCCGCCTCGTCCGCTCGCGCCATCGTCGCTTGGCGAGGATGCGGTGGCCGATCCCCCGCCGACGCCGGCGATGCGGCTGGCGGCCGATCGCGGGCGGCTGATCCATGCGCTGTTCGAGCGCCTGCCGGCGGTAGCCCCCGACGCACGGGCCGAAGCGGCCGATCGCTGGCTTGAGCGAGTCGGTGCGGTGACCGATCCGGCTGCGCGGGCCGAGATCGGGCGGACTGTCCTCGCCGTGCTGAACGACTCTCGTTTTGCCGAGCTGTTCGGCCCTGACTCGCTGGCCGAGGCACCGATCGCGGCCGTGGTGGGAGAGGGGGTGGTCGTGTCCGGCACGGTCGACCGGCTGCTGGTGACGCCCGACCTGATCCAGGTGATCGACTTCAAGACGGGGCGGCAGATCCCGCAGACCCCGGAGGAGGTGCCGGTCTATCACGCCCGGCAGATGGCGGCCTATGTCGAGGCGCTGCGCGTGATCTTTCCCGGCCGCATGATCGAGCCGGCGCTGCTCTACACCGCCGGGCCGACCCTGATCACGCTGCCGCAAAGCCTGCTCGATACGCACAAGCCGGGCTATGCCCCGCCGCAGCAAAGCTACGACCTGCCTGCTTGAGTGCGGGCGCTGCCCTCCCTAGATTGCTTCCAACACAGGAGATTCCCATCATGGCAACCAAGCACATCACCGACGAGAGCTTCCAGAACGACGTCCTCAGCGCCGACAAGCCGGTGCTCGTCGATTTCTGGGCCGAGTGGTGCGGCCCGTGTAAAATGATCGGCCCGAGCCTGGAGGAGATTTCCGAGGAACTGGGCGAGCAGGTTACCATCGCCAAGCTGAACATCGACGATAATCCCGACGCGCCGGGCAAATATGGCGTGCGCGGCATCCCGACGATGATCCTGTTCAAGAACGGCGTTCCGGCCGCAACCAAGATCGGTGCCGAGCCCAAGGGCAAGATCAAGTCGTGGCTGGTTGGCGAACTCGGCGGCTAGTCCATGGCAGCGACCGAGGGCTGATCCGGGCACTATTTCGACGCGGTAATGAAGGGGGCGTGCAGTTTCGGCTGTGCGCCCCTTGCCGCGTTTGGGTATCCCGAGATTTCGCCGGGAGGTCGAGAGGTCGCTAACGTCACCGCTTCCCGACACTGTCGGGAATGGTCGTTAAGGTGATGTTTTATATTGATTTTCGGTACTTGTGATATGTCGCACTCTGTCACTTGTGCAACGTCCGCCCTCAGGTAAGCGGAATCATCACCTGACTGGCATACCCCTCGCGTGCCTGGAGGCCGTCATACCAGTCGGCGACATTGGGCAGGTCGGGGCGCTCGATCGGCAGGGTGAACCATGTATGGACATAGACACCCATGGGAATGTCGCCGATGCCGAAACTGTCGCCCGACAACCACTGGTTTTGTGCGAGGTGCGCGTCGAGAATGGCCATCTTCTTCGCGCATGCCGTAGCAGCCCGCTTGACCGCTTCCTGATCGCGCTGGCCTTCGGGCCGACGGATCAGATTGACGAAGGCGTCGCGCTGCGCCTCGGCGTAATCGATCTGCCAGTCCATCCAGCGATCGGCCATGGCGCGCGCCGCTGGGCTTGCCGGCCAGAACCGGGCTGGCGCGTGACGGGCCGCGAGGTAACGCACGATCGCATTGGATTCCCACAGGGTCACCTCGCCATCCTCGATCGTGGGGATCAGGGCATTGGGGTTCTTCGCGAGATAGTCGGCATCCATGCCGAACTGGCCGCCGACGTCTTGGCGGACATAGGAGAGGCCAGCCTCCTCGGCGAACCAGGTTACTTTCTTCACATTGTGTGAGTTGAGGCGGCCCCAGATCGTCAGCATTGGATCAACCTATTCGAATAATCGCTCCCCGGCGAAGGCCGGAGCCCAGTTGGGAGACGATCATGGAGAAGCGTTGCGCTCCATTATCTCCACCTTTCCAACTGGGCCCCGACCTTCGCCGGGGAACAGTAGAAGATCAGCTCCGGTAATCGGCGTTGATCGCGATATAGCCATGGGTCAGGTCGCAGGTCCAAACCGTGGCGCGGCCGTCGCCCAGGCCCAGGTCCACGCCGATATCGATCTCGCTGCCCTTGAGATGCGCGGCGACCGGGGTCTCGTCATAGCCCGTCACTGCAAGTCCATCGCGCGCGACCTGGGTCTCGCCGAAGCGGATCGACAGGCGGTCGCGCTCGGCGGGCTCACCCGCCTTGCCAACAGCCATGACAACCCGGCCCCAATTGGCATCCTCGCCGGCAATGGCAGTCTTCACGAGGGGCGAGTTGGCGATCGACATCGCGACCACGCGCGCGCTCCGATCGCTTTCGGCGCCGCTCACCTCGACGGTGATGAACTTCGACGCGCCTTCGCCGTCGCGCACGACGAGATGGGCGAGTTGCAGGCAGAGATCACCCAGTGCCGCCCGGAAGGCGTCGGCACCGGCATCGTCCGAGGAGGCGATGGGAGCATTGCCTGCCTTGCCGGTCGCGAAGGCGAGCACGGTGTCGCTGGTCGAGGTGTCGCTGTCGACGGTGATGCAGGAGAAGCTCGTGCCGTTCGCTTCGGCCAGGGCAGCCTGGAGAAAGGCGGGGTCGACGGCGGCGTCGGTGAAGATGAAGCCGAGCATGGTCGCCATGTCCGGCATGATCATGCCTGACCCCTTGATGATGCCGACCAGATTGACCGTCCGGTCGCCGATCACTGCCTGGGTGACCGCCGCCTTGGCGAAGGTGTCGGTCGTCATGATCGTCGCGGCAGCCTCTTCCCAACTGCATGGATCGGCCTGGAAGGCAGCGTCGAGGCCAGCTTCGCTCTTGTCGATCGGCAAGGGCACCCCGATGACCCCGGTGGAGGCGACGAACACGTCCGAGGGCTGGCAGCCGAGCCGGCCGGCGACGCGCGCCACCAGATTTTCCACCGCCTCGCGACCCCGGTCGCCGGTAAAGGCATTGGAGTTGCCGGCATTGACCACCAGCGCGCGCGCCTGGCCGAGGATCAACGCCTTGCGGCACCATTCGACCTCGGGAGAGGGGCAGCGGCTCTGAGTCGTCACGCCGGCAACGGTCGTGCCGGGATAGAGCGTGACGAAGGTGAGGTCGCAGCGATCCCAGGTCTTGTAGCGCGCACGCGCGATACGCGGCGTGACGCCGGGAATCGGGGGCAGATCCGGGAAGCCTTCAGGCGCGAGCGGGGAGCGGGTGGTGGACATGGGCGTTCTAATAGGGCCGGCTGTGCGGGAGGCAAATGCAATGGTCGCCAAAACCATGGTCACCGGGCCATTCGCCTGTATCATCATGCGAAAGAACATGGAGGCCGCATGATCGTCGGAGGAGGCAAGGGCATCACCCTGGCGGTGATGGCCATCATCTTTACCCTGTTCCTGCTGCTGACCGTCGTGATCGTCATCGGATTCGAGGAATATGGGCCGCGAGTCCTGGCCCTGTTCGGGGCCGATCGAGCGGCTCCGGCTGCGGCGCCCATCAACACGAGGACGTTACCGGCCGAAAGCCCCATGACGCCGCGCGTGACTGATCTCCGCAATGCCGAAACCGGCGTGCAGCATCCGCCGGCGCTGGGACCGGTCCCGCCGCCCGATCGCGCGCTGGCCGGCGCAAGGGCGACGTTCACCGAGAACCCCGCTGCCTGGTTCGGGAACGATGCCTATCAGGCGGACGCGATACGCCAGAACCAGCAGGGACGCGCGGTGGCCAGGCTCTCGATCGATGCCAGCGGCGCGCCCGCCAGATGCACCATCGTCACCAGAAGCAATTCGGCCAGCCTGGATTCGACGACCTGCTCGATCTTGATGGAGCATGCCCGGTTCACGCCGGCACGGGATCGGAACGGCGTGGCAACCGTTGGCGACTATACGGTGCCGGTACGGTGGGTATTGCCCGAGGATTGAGCGCCTTCTTCCATGATCAATCGCTGGACGCCTGCACTACGACCCACTACATCGCTCGCCGCAATGGAACTGCTTCTCATCCTCTCCGCCCTGCTGAGCGCGCTGACCGGCGCGATCTCCGGCGTGCGCGCGCCGGAGGTGCGGCTGCATCAGGCCGTGGTCGAGGCATCGGCGGTTCAGGCACGCGCGCCGGCGACCGCGCGGGTCGCGGTTCGGCAGTTCGTCCAGGCGATGCCGACGCTCGTCGCGGCTGCGTCCTTCGGCGTGAAGCCGGTCTTCGCGCTCGATACCGTCATTCCGCTCTATGCGGCGCGCCGTCGCGAATAAAGCGACCGCCTGATCCGGCCGCGGCCGGATTCCTTCATCATGTCCATTTCGCCGTCCGGCACGACCCGGCGGCCATGTTTTCTTAGATCGGGAATTCTCCATGCTCGGCGGCTTTGCCAAATCGCTTTTCGGTTCTTCGAACGACCGTTACGTCAAATCGCTCGGTACCATTGTCGCGAAGATCGGGTCGTTCGAGCCGACCATCTCGGCGATGAGCGACGCCGAACTCGCCAACCAGACAGTGATTTTCCGCGAGCGGCTGGCGAACGGCATCAAGCTCGACGACCTGCTGCCCGAAGCCTTCGCCACGGTGCGCGAGGCGGCGAAGCGGACGCTGGGCCAGCGGCATTACGATGTGCAGATGGTCGGCGGCATCGTGCTCCACCGCGGCGAGATCGCCGAAATGCGCACCGGCGAGGGCAAGACGCTGGTCGCGACGCTCGCGGTGTACCTCAACGCGCTTCCCGCGGCCGGCGTGCATGTCATCACGGTCAACGACTATCTTGCCGAGCGTGACGCTGGCTGGATGAGCCAGGTCTACAGCTTCCTCGGCCTGACCACCGGCGTGATCATCCCGAACCTGACCGACCAGCAGCGTCGCGACGCCTATCATGCGGACATCACCTACGGCACGAACAACGAGTTCGGCTTCGATTACCTGCGCGACAACATGAAGTATGAGCGCGCTTCGATGGTGCAGCGCCCCTTCGCCATGGCGATCGTCGACGAAGTCGATTCGGTCCTGATCGACGAGGCGCGCACCCCGCTGATCATCTCCGGCCCGACCGACGACAAGTCGGATCTCTACAAGAGCGTGGATGCGGTGGTGAAGCAGCTCACTGCCGAGGATTACGAGAAGGACGAGAAGCAGAAGTCGATCATCCTGACCGAGGACGGCACCGAGAAGGTCGAGCGCATGCTCGAGGCGGCCGGGCTGCTCGAAGGCGCGAACCTGTACGACTTCGAGAATACCCAGGTGGTGCACCACACCAACCAGGCGCTGCGCGCCAACATGATGTTCAAGCTCGACACCGACTATATCGTCAAGGACGGCAAGGTCATCATCATCGATGAGTTCACCGGGCGCATGATGGACGGCCGGCGCTGGTCTGACGGCCTGCACCAGGCGGTCGAGGCGAAGGAGGGCGTGCAGATCGAGCCCGAGAACCAGACTATGGCCTCGATCACCTTCCAGAATTATTTCCGCATGTACCCGAAGCTTGCGGGCATGACCGGCACTGCGGCGACCGAGGCCGCCGAATTCTACGACATCTACAAGATGAACGTCGTCACCATCCCGACCAACGTGCCGGTGCAGCGCGTCGACGAAGAGGACGAATTCTACAAGGACACCGCCGACAAGTTCCAGGCGATCGCCAAGAAGATCAAGCATCATGCCGAGCTTGGCCAGCCGGTGCTGGTCGGCACCGTCTCGATCGAGAAGTCGGAGCTGCTGTCCGACTTCCTCGTCAAGGAAGGCGTGAAGCATGAGGTGCTGAACGCCCGTCAGCATGAGCGCGAGGCGCATATCGTCGCTCAGGCCGGCCGCAAGAGCGTCGTCACCATCGCGACCAACATGGCGGGCCGCGGCACCGACATTCAGCTCGGCGGCAATCTCGAGTTCCGCGTGAACGACGAGCTGTCCGAAATGCCGGAAGGACCGGAGCGCGACGCTGCGATTGCCGCCATCAAGGCCGAGATCGCCGCCGAGAAGGCGGAAGTGCTCGCCGCGGGCGGCCTGTTCGTCCTCGGCACCGAGCGCCATGAGAGCCGCCGCATCGACAACCAGCTGCGCGGCCGTTCGGGCCGTCAGGGCGATCCCGGTCTCAGCCGCTTCTATCTGAGCCTTGACGACGATCTGCTGCGCATCTTCGGCCCGGACACGCTGTTCGCGCGCATGATGCGGTCGAACATCGGCGATGGCGAGGCGATCGGATCGAAATGGCTGTCGAAGGCGATCGAGACCGCTCAGAAGAAGGTCGAAGCGCGCAACTACGACATCCGCAAGCAGGTCGTCGAATATGACGACGTGATGAACGACCAGCGCAAGGTGATCTACGAACAGCGCGCAGACATCATGGATGCCGACACGGTCGGCGACGTCGTCGCCGATATGCGCACCGAGCTGGTCAATTCGATCGTCGGCGATGCCTGCCCGCCCAACAGCTATCCCGAGCAATGGGATGTCGAGGGTATGAAGGCCAAGCTGGCCGAGATGCTGGCGCTCGAGCCGCCGATCGACGAGTGGCTGAAGGAAGAGGCGATCGACCCCGAACTGGTCGAGGAGCGCGTTCGCGAGGCCGCCGACGCGATGGTCGCCGAAAAGGCCGCGATGCTCGATCCGGACCAGTGGATACAGGTCGAGAAATCGATCCTGCTGCAGAATCTCGACCATCACTGGAAGGAGCATCTGGCGACGCTCGACGCGCTTCGCCAGGTCGTTCATCTGCGCGCCTATGCGCAAAAGACGCCGATCAACGAATATAAGCAGGAAGCCTTTTCGCTGTTCGAGCGCATGCTCGGCAATATCCGCGAGGATGTGACCCGCACCATCGCGCACGCCCAGTTCCAGCTGGAAGAGCGGCCTGAGTTGCCTGAGCTGCCCGATTTCATCACGACTCACTTCGACCCGTTCACCGGGGACGACGACAGCGATGATATCGATGCCGGGACGCGCGGCCTGCTGACCACGACCTTGCCGCCGCTGTCGATCCCGCGCCCGATGGGTGACGAGGTCGGCGAGGACCCGGCCGAGTGGGAAGGCAAGGTAAGCCGCAACGCGCCGTGCCCGTGCGGATCGGGCCGCAAGTACAAGCACTGCCACGGCGCCATCGGCGTGGCGTAAAAGAAAGGCTCCCCCGCCCAGGCGAGGGAGCCTTTTTCCTTAGTTTTGGCGCGTTCTGTTATTTGGGCATCGTGATCGACGGGCCGAGGTTGTTCATCACCTCACGGGCGTCGAAGGCGCGGACATTGTCGCGGGGCTTCGGCCCACGGCCGAGCACGATCTCGGCATTGGCCTCATATTTGTCGACCGTGTTGATATCGACGCTGCGGTCCCAGAACGGATCGCCCCAGAAGGGATCCCAGCTGCGCCAGCCGAAGCCGCGGCCGCGATAGCGCCAGCTTGGGCCCCAATAGCCATAGGGTCCGGCGCCGAATCCACCGCCAAAGGCGCCGGGCGTAGTGTAGGTTCGGGTACGCCGGTCGGTATCGCGGTCGGCCAGGATGAAATAGTCATAGCCGTGCTGCACCGTCAGCTCGGCGGCGCGATAGAGCAGATAGCGCTCGACCGTGTCGCGCGCAGTATAGGTGTTACCGGCGAAGCTCACCATGTAGCGGTTGGCCTCGATCATCCGGTCGCTATAGCCGGTACGGGCGAAGCCTGTGCCCGTCGCCGGGCGATAGGCGGTCTCGGTCGCGCAGCCGGCTGTCATCAGGGTTGCGGCGCCCAGCACTGCGAAGAGGGCGGCCCGCGAAGTTCTTCTCGTCATTTCTACCTCCAGCACGTTTCCGATGCGACAAAGCGTGCTGCATCGGCCGTCAAATGTGGAACGTTCGACTTAGCCCAAGTGTCCGTGACAAAGGCTTCAGGTGATCGTCATCCAAGGATGATGGCAGGAACCTGAACCGTGACGCCGAACCGGACATGCCGACGTCACATGCTGAAGACGTGACGAAGCGTCCCAGCCCGTAACGCTTAGCCATTGAGCTAAGTGGTGAGTAGTGATACTTAGCCTTATGGAACAGTATCAAGAACAGCTGAACATGGTCTTCCAGGCACTTGCCGACCCGACGAGGCGGGCGGTGATCGGACGGCTGGGCGAGGGACCTGCCAGGGTCAGCGAACTGGCGCAGCCATTCGACATGGCATTGCCCTCCTTCATGAAACACATCCATCTGCTCGAGGAGAGCGGGTGTATCAGGACCCGCAAACAGGGCCGGGTGCGGACTTGCGCGATCGACAGGGCGACCTTTGTCGCGGTCGATGGCTGGCTCGCCGAGCAGCGCGCGCTCTGGGAAGCGCGCACCGACCGGCTCGAACACTTCGTCACGCAGAACCAGGAGAAACCGCAATGAACCCCGACCTCGACCTGACGATCGCGCGCATCATCAAGGCGCCGCGGTCCGCCCTGTGGGACGCCTGGACCGATCCGGTGAAGTTCGCGCAGTGGTGGATTCCGGCACCGATGCTCTGCAAGGTCGTGGCGATGGACGTGCGCCCCGGCGGCGCGCTGACGACGCTGATGAGCGAGGATGGCGGCGATTTCGTACCGCATCTCGACGCGTGCTTCCTGGCAGTGGACGATATGGAGAGGATCGTCTTCACCAACTGCCTGCTGGCGGGATGGCGGCCGGCTGAGCGCGGCTTCATGAGTGCGGTCATCACCTTCAGGGACCATGCCGACGGTACCGAATATGTCGCCAATGCGATGCACAAGAACCGGGCCGACAGGGACACGCACGAAAAGATGGGGTTCCATGATGGGTGGGGCACGGTGATCGAGCAGCTCGCCAGGCTGGTTGAATAGCTACGCTACCGCGTCTCCGCGGCGAGGTCGGGAAACGCCCCGTCGCGGAAAAGCAAATCTTCGTCGCGTCAAATCTCGTCCAGCTTTGATATCCCATCAAACTAGTGGATATTAGACTCGAGTTCCTCAGAAGGGCACGAGTAAGGCATGGGCTGTCAGAATGGGTCGCGCAGAAAATTCCGTCCGGAGGGCCGGACGCTGTTGGTCGCTATCGCGATCTATGGCGGCTGGCTCGCGGCGACCGCCTGGCACAGCGTGATCCCGGCGCCGGTGCTGATGCTGATCGGCGGCTGGATCATCGCCTGGCACGGGTCGTTGCAGCACGAGACGATCCATGGCCATCCAACCCATATTCCGGTGCTGGATCGGGCGATCGGCTTCGTACCGCTGTCACTGTGGTTGCCCTATGAACTTTATCGTCGCAGCCATATCGAGCATCACGACAGCGCGATCACCGACCCCCATGAGGATCCGGAATCGCGCTATGTCGCGCGTCGCCATAGTGCCGCGTGGCTGGCGGCCCTGGCGCAGTCGACCCTGCCGGGGCACATGATCTTCGGGCCGCCGATCGTGGTCGCCAAATTCCTGCTGGCCGAACTGCGCCGGGTCGTTTCCGAGCCTGCCCGGGTCGCTCGCGACTGGTTGCCGCATCTTGCCGCCGCGGCGCTCGTCCTGATGTGGCTCGACCATGTCGGGCTCGGGCTCGGCTATTACGTCCTGGCCTTTGTCTATCCCGGCATGGCGCTGACCATGTTGCGGTCCTTCGCCGAGCATCGTGCCGAGCTTGGCACCGCTGGTCATGCGGCGACGGTCGAGCGGGGCGGCGTGTTCGCGCTGCTGTTCCTCAACAACAACCTGCACGTCGCGCATCATGAAAGGCCGGGGCTCCCCTGGTACGAACTCCCCGCCTATCACCGCGAACATCATGCGCGGCTGACCGGCGACGGGGCGGTGGTCTATGCCGGTTATGGCCAGATCCTGCGGCAGTTCTGGGCAAGGGCGCATGATACGCTGGTCCATCCGCACTATCACGAGGAGAGGGCGTGAAAACTGGTATCGCCACGCTCGGCATGTACGATCATGCGCGTCAGCGTGACGCGAACGACCGGCTCTGGACCGAGATCGCCCGCATCCTGCGTGCTCGGGGTGTTGCCGGCGTGCCGGACCGGCTCGAGCGGCAGCGATCGGTCCAGGACAGCTGGCGCGACCCCGACCTGCTGTTCGGGCAGATCTGCGGCTATCCGCTGATCAACAATCCTTCGTTCTCGCTCAGGATATTGGGGCTACCGGTGTATGACGCGCCGGGGTGCGGCGAGGGGACACACCGGAGTTTCATCGTGGCGCGCCAGGATGATGCCGACACGGTCCACGCCTATCGCGGCCGGCGCGCGGCGATCAACGATATCGGCTCCAATACCGGTATGAACCTGTTCCGTGCGCTGATCGCCGGTATTGCCGACGCACGCCCCTTTTTCGGCGAGGTGCGCGAGACGGGCGCGCACCGGCAAAGCATCAGCGCGATCGTGATGGGGGAGGCCGACATCGCCGCGATCGACGCAGTGACCTACGCAGCGGTGGTCGGCGCCGAGCCGGAACTGACCGCATCGCTCCGCATCATCGCGACGACAGCGGAGGCAGCCACCCCGCCGTTCGTCACCTCGCGCAATACCGGGGTCGAGACTGTCGCCGCCCTGCGCATGGCGCTTGCCGATGTCGCGGCCGACCCGGGATTGGCCGATGTGCGCAAGGCCTTGTTCCTGCGCGATATCGTTCCCGCGAGCGTCGAACTCTACGCCCCGTTGCGGACCTATGAGGTCGACGCCGCCCGGGCTGGCTACCCTGACCTGCGGTGATTCGGATAAAGTCGCCATGCGATACACAATAGCCGCGACCGCGTTGCACTTCGCCGCACCGCTTTCCGCACAGATCATCGTCTTCGATCCGCATCTCGATCTGCCCGAATCGGTCTTGGCGCCAGGTTGGACTGGGCTGGCCGATCCAACGGCCAGCCAGATATGGAGCGGGCGGACGGCGTTGAAACAGTATCCGCGGTCCTATCAGTGAAGGCAGCGGGACGGCGTTTCAGCCTTTTGTCGGGGATGGCCCAGCCGACGAATAAGTAAGGGAGGCGCCGATCGCCCGTGCGGCGGGATTGATGCTCGCCACATCGGCACGAGCCGGGTCCATGAGATGGAAAACCTCGCGCCCGTGGTGGAGAAGATAGTCGGCAACGAAGCGCCGATGGCAACGCCACCAGACCGCCTCCGAACACATGATCGCCAGCCGCCGGTCCTGGCTTAGCCGGTCGAGTTGCGACAGGCCTGAGCGGAAGTCCTCAGACAGCGCATAATCGGCATAATTGTGGAAGCTCTGGTTGATCCAGAAGCCGTTGACCTCGGGCGCGATCGTCCTGGATTTCGCCCGCCTGCCACCGAGCTCCTCGATGCGGACGCAGCCGATCTGCCAGGGCAAAAGTGCTTCGGGCAAGGTATCGAGGTTGAAGTGCGGGTTGGTGCGCGACCGCGGCGTCTTGCGGATATCGACGACCATATCGACCGAACCGACCGTCAGCAGTTCGACGAACCCGGCGATGCTCCGCGTCGAGTGACCGATCGTGTAGATAGGCGGAAGATCGTCGGCCACTATGCGAGTGCGGCCCGTACGGCGCTGCGCAATTCGGGCAGCACCTCTGCTTCGAACCACGGATTCTGCGCTGCCCAGTGCCGGGAGCGCCATGACGGATGCGGAAGCGGGAAAGCATTCGGCAGATGGCGCCGGAAATCCCTGACCCGCTCGGTCATCTTGCCCATGCCGAGCGCATGATCCTGCGCGTAGGTGCCGACCAGCAGGGTCAGCCTTATATCGGGCATCTGCGCGAGCAGTCGTTGCCGCCAGCGCGGCGCACATTCGGGGCGCGGTGGTGCATCACCGGCGCCCTTCCTGCCGGGGTAGCACAGGCCCATCGGCAGGAGCGCGACCTTGCTATCGTTATAAAATTCGTCGGCCGTCATTCCCAGCCAGTCACGCAGGCGCGCGCCGGAATCATCGGTGAAGGGAATGCCGCTCGCATGCACCTTGCTGCCCGGCGCTTGGCCCACGATCAGCAGGCGGGCGCTCTCCGACACCTGGAGCACAGGCCGCGGGCCGAAGGGCAGGACATCGGCGCAGGCCCGGCATGCGCGTACTTCGGCTAGCAAGGGATCGATCGCGTTCACCGAGGGGAAATAGGTAGCCGGAGTTCCTTTTGATATGGTCGGGTCGCCTGCCGCGAAAAGGATGAGATGATGGCCCGAGACTTCCAGATCGGCGAACGGGTCCAGTGGAATTCTGAAGCCGGGCTGGTCAGCGGCACGATAATCCGGATCCATACCGGCGATTTCGACTTCAAGGGGTACTGGCACCAGGCGAGCCCGGACTCGCCGCAATATGAGATCAGGAGCAGCAAGACCGATCACATCGCCGCGCACAAGGGCTCGGCATTGACCAGGCTGGCCGACTGAGGCTGCTGCTCCCCTTCTTCCCGGCAGTATCGCTCGACATCGGAATCGTGATCGCCGGGTGCCGGTGAGTTCGGGGCGACGTGCCGCCGTCGGTCGAGTTCGACGGCGAGTGTTGCTGGCACGCGGTCAACAGGAGAAGGGCCGGATCCGGCGGGGTTGTCTTCACGAGGTGGTCTCCACCGACAAGACGATTTTCCCCTTCGGCGCATTGCGGATGCCGTCGAGCATGAAATGGGCCTCTCGCGCATCCGTAAGGGGGAGGACGGCACCCACCCGCGTCTTCAGCGCGCCGCTGCCGATCAGGTCGGCGATCTTCGTCAGATATTCGGTCGTGACATCGACGAGAAAGAAGGCCGCCTGGACCCCATGGCTGTCAGCGAGGGTCTGGTCGGGCTGGGACACCGCCGAAATCAGTTTGCCGTTGTGCTTCAGGACCCCGAACGAACGGCGTTGCGTATCGCCGCCGACCAGATCGAGAACGGCATCCACCTCTCGCACCATGTCGTCGAAACGCTCGGTGTGAAAATCGATCACGATGTCCGCCCCGAGGTCGCGCACATAGGCGAAGTCCTGGCTGGCGGCCGTGGCGATGATCTTGATGCCTGCCCATCGGGCTAGCTGCACCGCATAGGCCCCGACATTGCCGGCCGCCCCGTGGATGAGCACCGTCTGGCCGGCCACGAGCCGTGCCTGATCGAACAGCCCCTGCCAGGCCGTCACGGCGATGACGGGAACCGAGGCCGCTTCGATATGGCCGAGGGAGGCCGGCTTGCGCGCGACCATCGCCGCGGAGGCGAGCGCATGCTCGGCATAAGCTCCGGTGAATTGCGGGTTCGTCACGCCATAGACCTGATCGCCGACGCCAAAGCCGGTCACGCCGGGTCCGACAGCCTCGATTTCCCCGGACAGGTCGGAGCCGAGCGCCAGGGGCAGGGGCTGCGGCAGGGCGCTTTTTCCTGCCCTGATCCACGCATCCCATGGGCCGACCCCGGCCGCATGGACCTTGACCAGGACTTCGCCAGGGCCGGGAACGGGGCGGGCGATGGACTCGAAGACCATCGTTTCCGGCGCGCCGAATTCATGCACGCGCCACGCCATCATCGATGCGCGCTCCTGGTCCCGGACGGTGTCGTAAACACTATTGTCGGTGGTCATATCAGGCTCCTTGCAAAAAGGCTCGACGCGTCATCCCGGTCATTTGCCGGCGGCCCAGTGCGAATTGCGCATCAGGCTGCTTTCTCCTTCTGTTGGGTTACAGATGGCGAAGACTGGGCCAGAAAAAAGCACCAAGAATGCAAATAAGCTGTGCACTACGAGGGCCTGGGTAAATCAATAAAAGCCAGGTCTCGATTATACGCCGGAGGTGTCGCGAGTGGGAGCGGGGGCATCGTTCGCGCCGGGCTCCCGGTGGCCTCGCCGCGAATCACATCGAAACACATGATGCAGCGACCACGAGCGTCGGCTGAAACTAGGGGCTTCTTGATGAAGTTTTTGCGAGCGCAGGCAAGTGCGCAATCGCGGGAGGCTATACCCCATCCCGCTGCGAAAAATGGCTCCCTGAGTAGGATTCGAACCTACGGCCGCTCGATTAACAGTCGAGAGCTCTACCGCTGAGCTATCAGGGAACACCGTGCGGAGGCGCGCTGTATAGCCTGCGATTCAGGCGATGCAACCCCATCAGGCGATGAATTGTTCCATCGTTATGCGATCGTCCAGAGCATGCTCGGGATCGAACAGCAAAGTGAGTTCGCGCGAGCGGTCAATCGCGATATCGACCTTCGCGACTTCGCGAATCTCGCGCTGGTCGGCGACGGCGCTGACCGGGCGTTTGCCGGGCTCGAGCACGCGAAGCGAAATCCTTGCCTTGTCGGGCAGGATCGCCCCGCGCCAGCGCCGCGGCCGGAACGGGCTGATCGGGGTCAGGGCAAGCATCGCTGAGCCGAGCGGCAGGATCGGCCCCTGCGCCGAGAGGTTGTAGGCGGTCGATCCCGCCGGCGTCGCGACCAGGATGCCGTCGCAGGCCAGTTCGTCGATCACGATTCTTTCGTTCACCGTCACTTCGAGCTTGGCGGTCTGGCGGGTTTCGCGAAGAAGCGACACCTCGTTGATCGCGGGCAGCTTGAAGATCTCTCCGCTCGCCGTCTCGGCCGTCATGCTGAGCGGGATGACCTTGAACTCCTTGGTGCGCGACAGGCGTTCGTCCAGCCCGTGGCGGCGCCATTCGTTCATCAGGAAGCCGACCGTGCCCAGGTTCATGCCGAACACCGGCACGACCGGCTTGCGGCGTTCTAGCATCGCGTGGAGTGTCTGCAGCATGAAGCCGTCGCCGCCCAGGGCAACGATCATCTCGGCATCCTCGACCGGCACCCATTCATACGCATCGGCGAGTTCAGCCGCCGCGGCCTGCGCGGGGGGAGTCGGGGAGGCGACGAGCGCCCGGCGAATCGTCATTGGGGCAATCTCATCCGCCGGTCACGCTCATGTGCCGCGATACCGCCGGCGCGTTGGCGGYGATATCGAAATCGTGGCGCGCCGGCTTGGTGGCCATGGCCCGGTCGAGCGCCGAATCGAGGCCGTCCGCGCCGCCATCGCGGAGCGCCGCCTTCAGGTCGACCTGATCGTCATGGCCAAGGCAGGTATAGAGGATACCCTCGGTCGTCAGGCGCACGCGGTTGCAGGTGTCGCAGAAATTGGCAGTGAGCGGCGAGATCAGGCCGAGCCGCGTACCGGTGCCGCTGACGCGCCAGTATCGCGCCGGACCGCCGCTGCAATGCGTGTCGCGGGCCAGTGGGAAACGCGCGGCGAGATCGTCGAAAACCTGAGTGAGCGGCAGGAAACGGTCGGTGCGGTCCTCGTCGATCGCGCCGAGCGGCATGGTCTCGATCAGCGAGAGGTCGAAGCCATGTTCGACGCACCAGTTTAGCATCGGCGCAATCTCGCGATCGTTGAGGCCATTCAGCGCGACCATGTTGATCTTGACCGCCAGGCCGGCGTCGCGGGCTGCGAAAATCCCGCCGATCACCTGATCCACGTCGCCGTGGCGGGTGATGTAGCGGAAGGTTTCCGGATCGCGGCTGTCCAGACTGACATTGATCCGCCGGATACCGGCGGCGACCATTTCTTCGGCATGATCGGCCAGCCGGTTGCCGTTGGTCGTCATGGTCAACTCGTCCAGGCCGGCCCCGACGTGCCGGCCGAGGCGCCGCACCAGATCGCCGACATCGCGCCGGACGAGCGGTTCTCCGCCGGTGAGCCGGATTTTGGTGATGCCGCGGGCAATGAAACGCTCTGCGATCAGTGCGATCTCTTCCAGGCTGAGCAGGGCAGCGCGCGGCAGGAAGGTCATCTTCTCGGCCATGCAATAGCGGCAGCGCAGATCGCAGCGATCCGTCACCGAAATCCGCAGATAGCTGATCGTTCGGCCATGACGGTCGATCAGGGCGGGGGAACAGGCCATGAGAGGGAGCTAATCCTTTGCTGGGGTGCTAACAACCCCGTTCGGCACCTCATCCTCCTTCCTGTCCGACGCTGGGACCGAACAGCCCCCGTTCCAAGCCTTGTCCTTCGCCTCCAAAGCTTGGATGAAGGGAGAAGCGGTCCCTCGACAGGCGCGCAGACGAACGGAGAAGCTAGAGACCGTGACCGACGCCGAGCCCAACCATGGCCCTGCGCCTCTGTTCATCCTCTCGTTCCGGCAGCGTGACGAGCTTGCCGAGCTGGCGACCGGTGCCGGCTGGCAGGTCGTGGCAGCGCGGCGTGCGGCCGGAGTCGAACGGCGTTTTCTGAGCAGCGGCGCGGCGGTCGCGGTGATCGATGCCCGTGGCGCCCTGGAAGAAGGCCGGGAAGCGGCTTCGGCAATCGGCGGGGCGATCACCGCCAATGGCGGCGCGCTGCTCGCGCTGGTCTCACGCGGCGATACCACGGCGATCGGCGATTTTTACGATGTGGGGGCGACCCATTTTCTCGCAAGCCCGTTCAGCGAGAGCGAATTCCTCCAGGCGCTGCGCTATGCCGCGCGTCATGCCGAGCGGATGGCGGGGGAATGGCGCGCGACCGGGCCGCTCGAGCCGCTGGGCTGGCGGCTCGATGTGGCGACGCGGGCGCTACTGCTCACGCCGGCCTTCGCCCGGCTGCTCGACGTTGCCGAACATCCCAAGCCGGTCGCCTTGTGGCGGCGGATCGACCCGGTGGAACGGCGCGCGGCGATGGCATCGATCAGGCGCCTTTCGGCGACGCGCCAGACGACCGCGTTCGCGCACGATCTGCCGGGCCTCGGCCGGATCGTACAGCATCTGCACTATGACGCGAAAGCCGGGCGTATCGATGCGCTCGTCGAGCCCCTGGGCAGCGCGCCCGAGCCCGCGTCGGTCCTGCGCGATGCCCTGATCGGTACGCGCGACGCGGGGAGCGCGCGGCGCTGGATCGACCGGCGGCTGGCCGATCCCGAGGGACGGCCGCTCACCGCGATGCTAGTGGCGCTCAACCGCTTCGATATGGTCAATGCGGCCTATGGCCGGGCGGCAGGGGATGCGTTGCTCCGTGCTGCCTTCAAGCGGATCGAGGAAGCGGCGGTCGGTGCGCTGGTCGCGCGGCTCGGCGGATCGGAATTCCTCGTCGCGATCGAGGACGTCGGGGCGCGGGTCGATCTGACGGCCGAGCGGATCGCAGGCGAACTCGCGCGGCCTTTCGTGACCGGAGAGACGATCGCCGTGCTCGGCTGCCGCATCGGCATCGCCGGACGCGAACCGGGCGATACCGCTGCCAGCCTGCTGCGCCGTGCAAGCGAGGCGCTGGCCGATGCGCGTGCGTCCGACAGCGCCACGGTTCGGGTGGCGGAGACTGGCGGCGGCGAGGAATCGATCGATGCCCTAGCCGTGGAACTGCGCCATGCGATGGAGCGCGGCGAGATCGATATCCTGTTCCAGCCCCAGGTATCCGTTTCGACCGGCGCGATCGTCGGGGTTGAGGCGCTGGCGCGGTGGGATCACAAGGTACTTGGCACGATCGGTGCCGAGATATTGTTCGCGGCGGCCGCGCGCGCCGATCTCGAGATCGGGCTGTCGGATCATATTCAGCGGATCACGCTCGATCGCGCCGCAGCATGGCCGTCGCCGCTGCGCGGCCTTCGCCTGTCGATCAACCTGACGGCGGGCGACATCGCCCGCCCGGGCTTTGCCGATCTGTTCCTCGACCGGGTCGATTCAAGCGGTTTCCCGCGCTCGCGGCTGACGGTGGAGATCGTCGAGAGCGGGCTGATCGAGGATCTGGGCATCGCCGCGGCCCTCCTTGCTGCCTTGCGAAGTGCTGGCGTGCGGGTCGCGATCGACGATTTCGGCACGGGGTATTCAAGCCTGGCCTATCTGAAGTCGCTGCCGCTCGACTATCTCAAGATCGACAAGAAGCTTGCACAGGACATCACCGGCACGCCGCGCGACCGGGTCGTGGTGCGCGGCGTGATCGACATGGCGCGCTCGCTCGGGCTGGTCGTCATCGCCGAGGGTGTCGAGACCCAGCAGCAGCTCGATCTGCTCGCCAAGGAAGGGTGCCAGATCTACCAGGGCTTCCTCCGGTCCGAGGCGATCTCGATCGATGCACTGGTGGCGCTGATGGGAATTGCCCCGTGAAAATGGTCGCCGCCCTCGCCGCTGTGGCGCTGACCGCACCCGCCGCCGCGACGCCGCGGGAGGATGCGCAAAAGGCGATCATGGCGGCGATGACGGAGAGTGCGGGCGGATGGACGGCGGGCGATCTCGACCGCTTCATGGCGGTTTATGCTGAGGGGGCGACATTCGTCGTCGGCGACGGCGTGATCCGCGGCAAGGCCGCCATCGCCGCGCGTTACGCCCCGCGCTTCTCGGGCGACCGAGCCGCCAAACGGGGTGCGCTCAGTTTCGAGGAGATCGATTTCCGCGTGATCGACACGTCCCATGCCCTGCTCGTCGCCCGCTACCGCCTGAAGATCGAGGGAGCGGTCGACCAGACGGGGCCGACGTCGCTGTTGTTCGAGAAGAACCGAGCCGGCGCTTGGAAGATCGTGGCCGATCACAGCAGCTGAGTCGAAAAGAGCCGCTTCCCTTCGCCCCTTTGCCGAGCCTGGCTCACCTTGCCCGACGGAACGCCGGTGCCATCGATCCATCATTCTCAATCATATCGATCACCGTGCCGAGCGCGCGGGCGAGGGCCGAGAGCAATATGATCGAGCGGCCGTCGATATCGTGGCGACTGCGCCAATAGGCGCCGATCGCGGCGGTCGGGACCGCCCGCCGAAGTGGATATATCTCCTCCAAGGCGACTGGGGAGGGGGCGCCGCTCGGCGCAGCCCTAACCAGCCGCCTTGGCCAGCCCCTTGGACAGCTGCAGCGCCCCGTTGAGCCGAGCCTTCGGGTCGCCCCAGACCCGGTTCACCACCAGCTTGGAATCCGGCCGCAGCTTGGCCACGCCGTCGAGCCTCGCGATCCAGGCGAGCAGGCCGTCGATGTTCGGCGGCTTGTCGTCGTGGAAGCTGACCAGGGCGCCACGCGGGCCGACATCGATCTTCGACACGCACGCCTTTTTCGCGTTGAGCTTGATCTCGATGAGCCGGATCAAATTCTCCGTCGGGTCGGGCAACGGGCCGAACCGGTCGATCAGTTCGGCGGCGAAGGCCTCGATCGCCTGGGCCTCGTCCAGGTCGTTCAGGCGGCGATACAGGCCCATGCGCAGGTCGAGATCGGGCACATATTCCTCCGGGATGAGGATCGGCGCGTCGACGGTGATCTGCGGTGAGAAATCGCGTGGGCGCTGGGCCATGCCGCCGGCCTTTGCCTCCATGATCGCCTCTTCCAGCATCGACTGGTAGAGTTCGTAGCCCACCTCCTTGATGTGCCCGGACTGTTCGTCGCCGAGCAGGTTGCCGGCGCCGCGAATATCGAGGTCATGGCTGGCAAGCTGGAAACCCGCACCGAGGCTGTCGAGGTCGCTCAGCACCTTCAGCCGCTTCTCCGCCGTCTCGGTGACGATGCGATCGGGCGGGGTGGTGAGATAGGCGTAAGCCCGGGTCTTCGCCCGGCCGACCCGTCCGCGCAGCTGATAGAGCTGGGCAAGCCCGAAGCGATCGGCGCGGTGGATGATCATCGTGTTTGCGCTGGGGATGTCCAGGCCGCTCTCGACGATCGTCGTGGAGATCAGCACCTCGAATTTCTTGTCGTAAAAGGCCGACATGCGTTCCTCGACCTCGGTCGGGGACATTTGCCCGTGCGCGGTGACCGCACGAACCTCCGGCACATGCTCGCGCATGAACTGCTCGATATCGGGTACATCGGCGACGCGCGGCGTGACGAAGAAGCTCTGGCCGCCGCGATAATGCTCGCGCAACAACGCTTCACGCAGCACGACCGGATCCCAGGGCATGATATAGGTGCGCACCGCGAGGCGATCGACCGGCGGGGTCTGGATCACCGACAGCTCGCGCAGGCCCGACATCGCCATCTGGAGAGTGCGCGGGATCGGCGTGGCGGTGAGGGTCAGGACGTGGACGTCGGTCTTGAGCGCCTTCAGCCGCTCCTTGTGGGTGACGCCGAAACGCTGCTCCTCGTCGACGACGACCAGGCCGAGACGTTTGAACTCGACCGATTTGGCCAGGATCGCGTGCGTGCCGACGATCACGTCGATCGTACCGTCGGCAAGCCCTTCGCGCGTGGCTTTGGCTTCGTTCGTACCGACGAGACGCGACAGGCGGCCGACCTTCAGCGGGAAGCCGTCGAACCGTGCCGTGAAGTTCTGGAAGTGCTGGCGGGCAAGCAGGGTGGTCGGGCAGACCACGGCGACCTGAAGGCCGGACATGGCGGCGGCAAAGGCGGCGCGGAGCGCGACCTCGGTCTTGCCGAAGCCGACATCGCCGACGACGAGCCGGTCCATCGGGGTGCCCGCGGAAAGATCGGCAAGCACGTCGTTGATCGCGCGGTCCTGATCGTCGGTTTCCTCGTACGGAAAACGATCGACGAAGCTGGCATAGCCACCCTGATCGGGTTCGATCACGTCCGCCGGGCGGAGCGCGCGTTCGGCGGCGGTCGCGATCAGCTCGCCGGCGATCTCGCGGATGCGCTCCCTCATCCGGCTCTTGCGGCGCTGCCATGCCTCGCCACCGAGCTTGTCGAGGCTCGCGCCTTCGCTGTCGGAGCCGTAGCGCGACAGGACTTCGAGGTTCTCGACCGGCACGAACAATTTGTCGCCGCCGGCATAGGTCAGCGCAACGCAGTCATGCGGGCTCTGGCCGACCGGGATCGAGGTCAGCCCTTCGTACCGGCCGATACCGTGATCGACATGGACGACCAGATCGCCGGGGGTGAGCATCGCCAATTCGGCGAGGAAGGCATCGGCCGATTTCTTGCGCTTCTGGCGGCGGACCAGCCGGTCGCCGAGCATGTCCTGCTCGGTCAGCAGGGCGACATCGGGCGTGGTGAAGCCGTGGTCGAGCGGCAGGACGATAAGCGCCACGCCCTTGTCGGCGATGCCGAGCGCTTCCTGCCAGGTTCCGGCCTTGCTCGCGCCCTTCAGGCCGTGATCGGCGAGCAGGGTGGACAGGCGCTCACGTGCGCCGCCGGAATAGCTGGCGAGGATCGGCTTCTTGCCCTGTCGGCGCAGCTTCGCGACGTGCTCGGCGACCGCCTCGTAGACGTTCGCGCCGCTCGACCGCTCCGGGCCGAAATCGCGCGGGCCATCGACGTTGAACTCGATGACGGTGGCGCTTTCGGGCTCGTGGAACTGGGTGGTCAGATGAGCGGGTGCTCCTTCAAGCCGCTCCGCGAAATCCTTTGCGGTGAGGTAGAGGGCATCCGGCGGCAGCGGCCGGTAGCTGCCCGGATCGCTCGACTGCGCCTTGACGCGGTTGGCGTGATAATCGGTGATCGCCTCGAACCGCTGCTCCGCCGCGCCGAGCACGCCCGCGTCGCGGACCAGCACGGCGCCGTCGCCAAGATGGTCGAACAGCGTCGCCATCTTCTCCTCGAACAGCGGGAGCCAATGCTCCATGCCGGCGAGACGGCGGCCATCGCTGATGGCCTGATACAGCGGATCGCCGGTCGCGGTGGCGCCGAAGCGCTCACGGTAGCGGCTGCGGAAACGCTTGATACTGTCCTCTTCGATCAGCGTCTCGGAGGCGGGGAGCAACGTGAAGCCCTCGATCCGGCCGGTGGTGCGCTGATCGGCCGGGTCGAAGGTGCGGACGCTCTCGATCTCGTCGCCGAAAAAATCGAGCCGGAGCGCCTGCTCGGCGCCCGAAGGAAAAAGATCGACCAGGCCGCCGCGCACGGCGAATTCGCCGGAATCGGCGACCGTTTCGACCCGGACATAACCGTTGGCCTGGAGCTGATCCGCCAGACGGTCACGACCGATGCGTTCCTTGGGGGCGAGCGTGGCGACGAGCTGGCGGATGCGGAAGGGGGTGAGCGTGCGTTGGGCGGCGGCGTTGGCGGTGGTGATGAGGAGCTGCGGCCCTTTGACCGGCTGTTGCAGGCGGTGGAGCGTCGCCATGCGCTCGGCCATGACATTGAGCGTCGGCGAGGCGCGGTCGTATGGCAGGCAATCCCAGGCAGGGAAGGTAAGGACTTCCAGTTCCGGCGCGAAGACGGCGGCGGTCGCGGCGACGGCGCGCATCGCGGCCTCGTCCGGCGCGATGAACACGGCACGGGTCTTCGCGGCGCGGGCGAGATCGGCGAGCAGCCACGGCTCGAACCCCGTCGGCACGCCGGCAAGGGTGAGGGGCGTCTTGGCCGATAGGATCGTCTTCAGGTCGGGCATAAGGGCTTTCGACAATTTTCGTCATGCCGGACTTGTTCCGGCATCCATGTCTCCCGGCACACCACAGCGGTTGGGTTTGCGGATCGATGGACCCTGGAACAAGTCCGGGGTGACGAAGAATTCAGGTCATTTCTGGATCGGTACGTAGGTGAGCACGCGCATCGCTTCCATGATCGGCCCTTCGTAACGCGCCGGGCAGATATCGGTGCCGATGGCCCAGGCCATGATGTCGACATCCTGTTCCTCGAGCAGTTCCTCGAACAGATCGATCTCCGCATCGGTCCAGTCCGACGAGGCGGCATCGCAGAAACCGCCGATCAGCAGGTCGGCTTCCTTGGTGCCACGATGCCAGGCACGGAAGTGCAGGCGTTTCAGGCGGGTCTCGCGATCCATATATTTCCAACGGCAATTGGCCGGCGGCGCTTGGAGCAACCGTCGGCTGGGACTAGGTAGGCCTCAGATAGTCATGCGCCCCGATATCCTCAATCCATTGTTCGCCGAGATCACGGCACTGAAAGGCGTCGGCCCCGGCCTGGCCAAGCCGCTGGACAAGCTCGGCCTGCACCGCGTGATCGACATGGCTTTCCACCTGCCCACCGGCTGGATCGATAGGGTGCCGCGCGAAGAGCTCGATATGGCGGATGCCGGGCGGACGATCGCGATCACCTTGACCGCAGTCGAGCATCGTTCGGGCAACGGACGCGGGCCCGCACGGGTTCGCGCGGTCGATGCCAAGGGCAACTATGTCAGCCTGATCTATTTCGGCGGGCATCCGGGCTGGTCGAAGAAATTGCTGCCGACGGGCGAGCCGCGCCGCGTCTCCGGTCGACTTGAGATGTACGGGCAGGAACTGCAGATGGTCCATCCGGACTATGTGCTGCCGCTCGACGAGGCGCCGGAAGTGGGCGAGCGCGAGGCGATCTATCCGCTCTCGGAAGGCATCACGTCACGGCGCATGGGGCAGCTGACCGCTCAGGCGGTCGAGCGGGCGCCCGACCTGCCCGAATGGATCGAGCCGGGGCTGCTGGCGAAACATGGCTGGCCCTCCTGGCATGAGGCGCTGGCGCGGGTGCATGCCGATCCGTCCGATGCCAAGGCTAAGGAGCGGCTGGCCTATGACGAGCTGTTCGCCAACCAGCTCGCGCTGATGCTGGTGCGGCAATCGTCCAAGGCGCGAAAGGGCAGGGCGCTTGCGGGCGACGGCCGACTGCGCGATGCGCTCAAGCTGCCCTATCAGCTGACCGGCGCGCAGGCCCGGACCGTGCGGGAAATCGATGGCGACCTGCAACAATCCCAGCCGATGCTGAGGCTGCTCCAGGGTGATGTCGGATCGGGCAAGACCCTGGTCGCGGCGATGGCGCTGCTGATGGCGGTCGAGGCGGGCGCGCAGGGCGCGTTGTTGGCGCCGACCGAAATTCTCGCGCGTCAGCATTACGAAACGCTGCGCCGCCAGCTCGGCGGGCTGCCGGTCGAGATCGCGGTGCTGACCGGGCGCGACAAGGGCCGGGTGCGGGAGGCGACGCTGATGGGGCTGGCCTCTGGGGCGATCCATATCCTCATCGGCACGCACGCGATCTTCCAGGAAGCGGTGACCTACAAGGACCTCGCTTTGGTGGTGGTGGATGAGCAGCACCGCTTCGGCGTGGCGCAACGCATGATGCTGCAGGCCAAGGCCGAACGGCCGCCGCACCTGCTGGCGATGACCGCGACGCCGATCCCGCGCACGCTGACGCTCGCCAATTATGGCGAGATGGACGTCAGTCAGCTCGACGAAA
This sequence comes from Sphingomonas sp. P3_C6, assembly GCF_056402595.1. Classification (NCBI taxonomy): domain Bacteria; kingdom Pseudomonadati; phylum Pseudomonadota; class Alphaproteobacteria; order Sphingomonadales; family Sphingomonadaceae; genus Sphingomonas; species Sphingomonas sp. P3_C6. Next base: position 274,327 of record NZ_JBFUHB010000002.1, on the reverse strand, counting down.
TGCCGCCCGGCCGCCAGCCGATCGAGACGCGGGTGATCTCGGAGGATCGCCTGCCCGAGGTTGTCGACGCGCTGGCGCGGCACCTGTCCGATGGCGGCCAGGCCTATTGGGTCTGCCCGCTGGTCGAGGAGAGCGAGAAGAGCGACCTCGCGGCGGCCGAGGACCGAGCGGAGACGCTGCGGGCGCGCTTCGGCGATCGGGTCGGGCTGGTCCATGGCCGGATGAAGGGGCCGGAGAAGGATGCGGTGATGGCCGACTTCGCCAGCGCGCGGACCGGTGTGCTGGTGGCGACGACGGTGATCGAGGTCGGCGTCGATGTGCCCAATGCGACACTGATCGTGATCGAACATGCCGACCGCTTCGGGCTGGCGCAGTTGCACCAGTTGCGCGGGCGTGTCGGGCGGGGCAGTGGTCGGTCGATCTGCCTGCTGATCCGCGGCAATCAGCTCGGCGAGACATCACGCGCCCGGCTGGCGCTGATGCGCGAGACCAATGACGGTTTCCGTATCGCCGAGGAGGACCTGCGACTGCGCGGCGCGGGTGACCTGCTCGGGACCAAGCAATCGGGCGAAGCCGGATTCAGGCTGGCGACGCCTGAGATACTCGAATCGCTGCTACCGGCCGCAGCGGCCGATGCGCGGTTGCTGATCGATCGGGATGGCGGGCTGGAAGGCATACGCGGACAGGCGGCGCGGACGGCGCTTTATCTGTTTGAGCGTGATGCCGGGGTTGCGTTGCTCCGCTCGGGCTGAACTCAGCGTCCGGTGGTTTCTCGCGCCAGCAGCGTCAGCACTTCATAATAGCTCTCGAGCGCGATGGGATGCTCCAGTTCGCAACCGATCCTTCCGCCGAGCGACCACCGGATCTCGGCGAAACACATGCCGATCAACGGGAGCATCACCTGCACGCGCGATCCCGCATCGAGCTTTGCCTCGCATCGCGCCATCAATCCGTTGGCGGACAGATCGACGATCACCAGCGACAAGGGCTCCCCATCGGGGTCCACGGCGCGGGTACGGTGGCACACGGGAATACGATCGTCGAAGCGCTTCTCGCGGAAAGAGTGGCGTTCCAAACCCATTAATCTGTCCTCTGTACGGCGACAAATACACGGCCACCGACCCTGACAGGCTTGCTCCGAACGCGCTTAACGCGGGGTTCCCGCTGGGCTAAGGGATTCCACGATGCCGAAGCTCAACATGGTGTTGAAACCGCGCCATTCCCTGCGCCGGCAGCGTTCAACCGGGCATCAGCGTCCGCGCAGCAGCACCGCGAGCAGATCATAATAGTCGGCCAGCTCGATCGCCTGGTCCAGCTCGCATCCGATCCTGCCGCCCAGCAGCCAGCGGATTTCCGCCCTGATGACCCCGACAACTGGCAACGTGATCGTGAGCCGGTCCCCGACCTTATACGGCAGGTCACACCGCGCCATCAGGCCGAGAGCCGAGATGTTTACGATGAGCAGGTTCACCGGACGCGCATCGGGACCGAAGGCGCGTGTACGGAAATGCACCTCGTCACGCGGCGTGCCGCGCTCGTCGATCGGTCTCGCACTCCCGAATGCTGGCATTGCTCACTCCCTCGGAGCGCCAAGGCTAGGATAGAGGTGTAAATCCGCTCGCAACGAAACTGTTTAACGACACCTTGCAAAGGCACGAAGTTCTTGCGCTTCAAGCATTTATGGCAGGAGTGTTACGTACAAACCCGAAGGTTTGCAGCTACGTTAGCCGGCGACGAGAAGCCCGTGATGCTTCTTGCCCGCAGCGATCCGCACCGGTTCCGCCCCGACCTGGATGGTCAGCGCCTCGTCGGTGACCTTGTCGGCGCCGACCCGGGCGCCGCCGCCCTTGATCAGGCGCCGCGCCTCGCCTTTCGACGCGCACAGGCCCAGCGCCACCAGCGCGTCGACGATGCCGATCGTGCCGCCCTCGACCGCATAGGTGGGCAGGGAATCCCCGGCTGCGCCCTCCTCGAAGGTGCGGCGTGCCGTCTCCGCCGCTTCGGTGGCGGCAGCGGGACCGCGGCACATCGCTGTAGCGGCATCGGCGAGGATCTTCTTCGCCTCGTTGATCTCGGCGCCCTGAAGCGCCTCGAGCCGGGCGATCTCGTCGAGCGGCAGGTCGGTGAACAGGCGCAGGAAACGGCCGACATCGCGGTCGTCGGTGTTCCGCCAGAACTGCCAGTAATCATAATGCGCCAGCTGGTCCTCATGGAGCCAGACCGCGCCCGACATGGTCTTGCCCATCTTGCCGCCATCGGCCGTGGTGATCAGCGGCGTGGTGATGCCGTACACCTCGGTCGAATCGACCCGGCGCGACAGCTCGATGCCGTTGACGATATTGCCCCATTGGTCCGACCCGCCCATCTGCAGGCGGCAGCCGGCGCGGCGCGACAGCTCGAGAAAGTCATAAGCCTGGAGGATCATGTAGTTGAATTCGAGGAAGCTCAGCGACTGTTCGCGGTCGAGCCGGAGCTTGACCGAATCGAAGCTCAGCATGCGGTTGACCGAGAAATGCTGGCCGATGTCGCGCAGGAACGGGATGTACTCCAGCTTGTCCAGCCAGTCGGCATTGTCGACCATCACCGCATCGGTCGCGCCGTCTCCAAAGGTCAGGAAGCGTTCGAAGATGCGGCGGATCGACGCGACGTTGCTCGCGATGCCATCGACGCTCAGCAGTTTGCGCGCTTCATCCTTGAAGCTCGGGTCGCCGATCTTGCCGGTGCCGCCGCCCATGAGGACGATCGGCTTGTGGCCGCTCTGCTGGAGGCGGCGCAGCAGCATGATCTGGACCAGGCTGCCGACATGGAGCGAGGGCGCCGTGGGATCGAAACCGATATAGCCCGGCACGACCTGCTTGTTCGCAAGCGCATCGAGGCCGGCGGCATCGGTGAGCTGGTGGATGTAACCGCGCGTCGAGAGCAGGCGGAGCAGATCGGAAGAATAGTCGGTCATGATGCGGCGGCGCTTAGCATCGCTAGGCGCGCGTCGCTAGCGTGGCGGCAACTGCCCCAGCGGATCGACCGGGGTCCGGCCCTTGCGGATCTCGAAATGCAGCTCGGGCCGGTCGGCGAGACCGGTATCGCCTGACGTTGCGATGGTCTGGCCCTTCTTCACCGACTGGCCGCGCTGGACGAGCAACTGGCTGGCATGGCCATAGACGGTGGTCCAGCCATCGCCGTGCTTCAGGATCACCAGCCCGCCGAGATTGGCCACTTCATTGCCGGCATAGGCAACCACGCCGTCGGCCGCGGCCAGGATCGGCGTGCCCATTGGCGCGGCGATCTTGATGCCGTTGAAACGTTCCCCGCTGGCGCCCGGGCCGAACCGGGCGACGATATTGCCGCGCAGTGGCCAGGCGAATGCGCCACGCAGACGCGCAGGCTCTGCCAGGGCAGCGGAGGAGGGGAGAACACGGGCAGGCGAGCTGGTCGGCTTCGCCGGGCGCTGGTTGGTCGCCAGTGCCGGTTCGCCACCCGTCACGATGTCGTCGACGTCGAGGCGGAAGGCAGCCGCACGCTCGGCCACGGTCTGCGGGCCGCCGGGGATCAGCACCCGCATGCCGACGCGCAGCGTATAGGGTTCGCTCAGAGCGTTTACCGCGATGATCCGCGACCAGTCGACACCATAAGCGCGGGCGATGGCGATGCCGGTCTCGCCGGCACGCACCAGGTGATAGCGGCCCGCTGGAATAGTGAGCCGCTGGCCCACGCGGACCACGAAAGGCGGCGTCAGCCCGTTGGCGCGCGCGATCGCCTCCGATCCGGCACCCGTCCTGTCGGCAATGCCGCGCAGCGTGTCGCCGGTCTGAACGACATAGTTGCTTGCGCCGATCGTCTGCGCCGTGGCGCTGACCGGTCGCGCCTGCCACGCAGGCGGTGCCGTGGCGGGGCCGCGCACATCGTCGTCGATGCGCTGGCGTTCATAGGGATTCTGACGCTCGTAGGGCGTCTGGCGCTCATAGGGGATCGGCGGCGGCGCATAGCGCGGGCCGGCCGGTTCGGTCTGGGGGATGCAGCCCCCAATCAGCGCGAGCAGAATCACGGGCATGGCAGCGCGCGCGCAACGTTCGAATTGTCCCCCCATCATGCCCCCCTTACCTATAGGCGGCGTTAAGCATAGTCAGTGATTCCACATGTGTCAGGTCGAGATGCAGTGGGGTGACGGCGACATAGCCGTCGGCGACAGCTTCCAGGTCGGTCGAATGCGCCGGTGTCTCCACCGTCGGGCCCAGCGCGAACCAGTGATATTCGTAGCCGCGCGGGTCCCGGTTCGTGACGATCTGCAGCCGGCCGTAGTCGCGAAGTCCCTGATTGGCGACGCGGATGCCCTTTACCGCATCCGCCGGGCCGGCCGGGAAATTAACGTTTACCAAGGTGCGTGGCGCAAGCGGCGCATCGATCAACGGGCGCAGCACACGCTCGCCCCAGGCAGCAGCCGCTTCGAACGGGACGGTGTCTCCCATGCCCTCGCGCGAATAGACTTGGCTGAGGGCGATCGATCGCACGCCCGCCAGCGCCCCCTCCATCGCCGCCGAGACGGTGCCAGAATAGGTGACGTCCTCCGCCAGATTCGCGCCGCGATTGACGCCCGACAGGATCAGGTCGGGTGGCGAATCCTTCATGATCCGTGCCAGCGCCATCATCACCGCATCGGTCGGCGTCCCGGCGACCGCGAAACGCCGGTCAGAAAATCGCCGTACCCGGATTGGCCGGGTCAGGGTCAGCGAATGGCCTGCGCCCGACTGCTCCTCGGCCGGGGCGACGATCCAGATGTCGTCGGAAAAGGCCGATGCGATCTCCTCGAGCACCTTGAGACCCGGAGCGTGATAGCCGTCGTCATTGGTCAGGAGGATGCGCATCTAAGTTCCTTGCCGCCCTGCTCGGGCGGGATGGTGGTGGATGTCAGGCCGGCTCCAGCCGGTTCAGGCCGCGCAGATAGGGCTGCAGCGCATCGGGGATCGCAACCGACCCGTCCTCCTGCTGGTAATTCTCCAGCACGGCGACCAGCGTCCGGCCGACAGCCAGGCCGGATCCGTTGAGCGTGTGCACGAAGCGCGTGTTCTTTTCACCCTCGGGCCGATAGCGTGCGTTCATACGGCGCGCCTGGAAATCGGTGCAGGTCGAGCAGCTCGAAATCTCACGGTAGCGGCCCTGGCCGGGCAACCATACTTCGAGGTCATAGGTGCGCGCTGCCGTGAAACCCATGTCGCCGGTGCACAGCTTCATCCGGCGGAACGGCAGGCCCAGCGCGGTCAGGATGCCCTCGGCGCAGGACGTCATCCGCTCATGTTCGGCTTCCGACGCGTCGGGCGTGACGATCGAGACCATCTCGACCTTCTCGAACTGGTGCTGGCGGATGAAACCGCGTGTGTCCCGGCCTGCGGCGCCGGCCTCGGAACGGAAGCAGGCGGTGAGCGCCGCGAAGCGCAACGGCAGCTCGTCCTCGCTCAGGATCTTTTCACGGACGATGTTGGTCAGCGACACCTCGGCGGTCGGGATCAGCCACCGGCCGTCGGTGGTGCGGAACATGTCCTCGGCCGCTTTGGGTAACTGGCCGGTGCCGAACACGATCTCGTCCTTGACCAGCAGGGGCGGGATCACCTGTTCATAACCATGGTCGTTGCAGAGCTGGTCCAGCATGAACTGGCCGAGCGCACGATGAAGGCGCGCCGCTGCGCCACGCACCAGCGTGAAGCGGGCGCCGGCAAGCTCGACACCGGTCTCGAAATCCAGGCCGAGCGCCGGGCCGATCGAGTCGTGCTCCTTCGGTGCGAAGCTGAAAGTCCCGGGCGTGCCATGCTCGGCGACCAGGACGTTGTCGTCCTCGTCCGCACCGTCGGCCACATCGGCCAGGGGCAGGTTGGGTAGGATGGCGAGCTTGCCGTGCAATTCCTCGCCCAGTGCCTTTTCCTCGGCCTCGATGGCAGGCAGCCGCTCTTTGAGGGCGGCGACCTCGGCCATCAGCGTGGCGGCAGTGGTTTCGTCCTTCGATGCCTTGGCCGCCCCGATCGCCTTCGATGCCTCGTTACGCCTGGCCTGGCCGGCCTGCGCCTCGGTGATGAGCGCGCGGCGGCGTTCGTCCAGGGAGACAAGCGCGTCGGCCACCGGCGCGACCCCGCGCCGGGCAAGGGCGGCGTCGAAGGCGGCGGGATTTTCGCGGATCAGGCGGATATCATGCATGGCGGCAGGCTATGGCGGCGGCCCGGCGCCCGCGCAACCCGTAGCGGTGCCGGGGCGTTGTCCCAGCATCACAGCCGAAAGGACCATGTCATGCAGATCCCCCATAACGCCGCCGTGCTCGTCGCCGACGGGCGCAAGATGCTCTTCCTGCGCAACGAGGGGGACGAGACTTATCCTAACCTGGTGGTCGAGCATGCCGAGGAACAGGCGAACCCGAAGGACAGCGACCAGAAGACGGATGCTCCCGGCTTGTCCTATTCAAGTGTCGGCAGCGGCCGAAGCACCATGGACGAGGTCGATTTCCACCAGCAGGAGGAAGATCGCTTCGCCGCTGATGCAGCCGACCTGTTGAAGCGCGGTGCGCTGGCGAACGAATTCGAATCGCTGATCATCGTCGCCCCGCCGCGAACGCTCGGCGAGATGCGCAAGCACTATCATAGCGAGGTGAGCGCCCGGATCGTGGGCGAGTTGGACAAAGACCTGACGAAGCACCCGATCCCGCAGATCGAAGCGGCGATCAAGGCTGCCTGACCCAAAAAAGGCCTCGGCTGATGCCGAGGCCTTTTGGAGATCATGCCGGGGCGGTGGCGTCTTTCCTGGCGAAGCGTTTGCGTGCCACCAGCGCCGCTGCCGCTGCGCCGAACAGGAGAACCATCGGCGGGGCTGGAACCGGGGCAGGCGGACCACCGCTCGAACCGCTGCTGCCGTGATGGCCGCCATTCGAACTCCAGCCGCCGTTCGAGCTCCAGCCCTTGCTGCTCGAACCATGGCTCGACGATCCATAGCTGGACGAGGAGGTAGACGAGCTGGTGCTGGTGCTCGAACCATTGGACGAGCTGGACGTGCTGGTGCTCGATCCGTTGGACGAACTGGAGGTGCTGGACGAGGAGGACACGCCGCTGGACGTGCTGGTCGAGGAGGAAACACCGCTCGAGGTGCTCGACGAAACGCCGCTCGACGTAGAGGTCGAGGAGCCACCGGTGGATGACGTGCTGGTGCTCGACACGCCGCCGGTCGAAGTTGAGGTCGACGATCCGCCCGACCCGCCCGATGAAGTCGAAGTGGACGATCCACCCGATCCGCCCGACCCTCCCGATGAAGTGGATGTGGAGCCGCCGCTTGTGCTGGTCGATCCGCCACTCGACGTGGACGAGATGATGATGCCGCTGCTGCCGCTCGATCCGCCGCCGCCGCCGAAGAAGCCACCGGCGAAGAAACCGCCACCGCCGCCAAAGCCGCCGCCACCGCCGACGATCGCAGCACCGCCACCACCACCGCCGCCCGACACGACCGGCATCTCGGCGCTGGCATAGCTGGGGGGCAGGGGAATCGGCGCGCCCTGGCTCGTGACCGTGACGACCTGTGGCGCGCAGGTCGCCCTGGTCTGGGTCACGACTCGGCGCACGCGGGTCACCTTGCGGGCAGCCACCTTGGCGCGGACGACTCGCTTCGCCTGCTTCTGCTGATAGACCTGACGGGTCTGTGACTGCTCAGCGACATGTACTGCGCCGCCGCCGACCAGGGCACCACCGCAAGTGCAGGCACATAGTTTGGCCAAGGCCATCCGAACGGACATGTTTCGTCACTCTCTCGCTTATCGATACCAAGATGAACCAACGATCGGCTCCACCAGGCTCTGATGTGTCGCTATTCCGCAAAGTGCCGAACAAAGCATTAAGTTCAAGATCGTTAACCAAGCTTTGGCGGGCATTTGGTTGAATCGGCAGGTTCGCCACGCCACTGTTATGGTTAACGTGCCGCAATGGTACGGCTTCATGGTTAAGCCAGCCGCCCTGCCGGAGCAGTCGTTAACATTTTCGAATCGCTGCTGGGCGACACGGGGCAAATTCGCCTGGATGCGATGTCGCGGTGGCTAAGCGCGGTCGAGAAACACATGGCGATAGTTTTGCTATGCCTTGCTTGTGGTGCCCGAGCGGCGTGGCTATAGGCCGCGTCGGGATGGGACGACGGTGGAGGTGCCCCTTAAGGCATCGGTCGCCGACGGGAGAGTGGGATGGCGACGGTCTTGAATCGATTGGACGAATCCGAAAAGTTTCAACCGCCTGCGGGCGATGTTGGCGATGGCTATCGGCCCAGTGCCGATGAACCCTTCATGAATCCGCGGCAGCAGGCGTATTTCCGCGACAAGCTGCAGGCGTGGAAGGAAGCGATCCTGCGCGAAGCCGCGGGCACGCTGTCCCAGCTTCAGGTCGATTCGCTGCGTGAGGCCGACCTTACCGATCGAGCGTCGAGCGAGACCGACTGGTCGATCGAGCTGCGCACGCGCGATCGTCAGCGCAAGCTGATCTCCAAGATCGACGCTGCGCTCAGGCGAATCGAGGAGGGCGAATATGGCTATTGCGAGGTGACCGGCGAGCCGATTTCGCTCGCCCGCCTGGAAGCGCGCCCGATCGCGACGATGACGGTCGAGGCACAGGAACGCCACGAACGCCAGGAGAAGGTTTCGCGCGAAGATTGATTTCCGGACGCGTTCCTTAAGCGATTGGATACTGTTGGGCGGCTATCGTCTGTCGAACGGAGGTCGTTTCGAGCGTCACGATGGACCAATTTTCTCAAGATTCTTACAGCGCGGCTGCCGGCGAAGACGGCGCACACAACCGGAACGAGTCGCGTGACAGCCTGTTCCTGATGGCGGACATGCGCGTGCCCGGCACAGCCGATCTGCTCCAGGTGCGCGTGCGCAACCTGTCGGCCGGCGGCCTGATGGCCGAGTTTCCCAATGGTCTCGACCAGGGCACGCCGGTCGAATTCGATGTGCGGGGAATCGGCTGGGTACACGGCAAGGTGGCCTGGGCGGCCGCGGGGCGGATCGGCGTCGCCTTCGATCGCCAGATTGATCCGATGCTGGCGCGCAAGCCGGTCGGGACCGGCGGGACTGCCTCGGGCTATGTGAAGCCGGTGCTCCGCCGCCGCTGATGATGGGCGCGGAGCCGCGCTTCGGCCCCGCGCGGGTGCTCCCGCGCGAGGCGATCAGCGGCTCAAAGCGCTGACATTTCCTCTTTTACGCGAAGTTTCTTCTTCTTGAGTGCCGCCAGGGTGGCGGAGTCGGGCGATGGGCGCTGCGACTCGGCGCTGATTTTGCGATCAAGCACGGCATGCTTGGCTTCGAGGGCCGAAAAATGCGCGGTCTGCATGGAAGCGTTCCTCCTACATTGCTGGGCGGGGTATGAAGTAGAACACGGTCATCCTTAATTGTCTTCCCTATTTTCGGATATAATCGACATGCCGAGGCTATTTGCACGACGGCATGTTTTTCCGGGTCGCGGGCGTCGCGCAATTTGCTAAGGGCGGTCGTGTGAACGGGGAACCCATGGACGACACGCAGATCGGCAAGCGTCTGGAAATCCTGCGGATCGAGCATCGCGACCTCGATTCCGCGATCGCTGCGCTGTTCGACACCGGCTCGACCGACCAGCTCCAGCTCGCCCGCCTGAAGAAGCGCAAGCTGCGCCTTCGGGATGAGATCGCGATGCTCGAGGACCAGATGATCCCCGATATCATCGCCTGAGCCGCCGCGACTCGGGGCGCCGGTCCTTAATGGGACGGGATCGGACCGGGTTCTTTCAATTCCTGTGTCGCCGACACGAACATTATGGCACCTATCAGCCCATGACCGGGGGGAACATGAGCGAACCGCGCATCCATCGACGGCTGATCGACACGCTCTATATCGATGCGATGGTGCTGGCCGACGAGGCGCGCAGCTATTTCGATCAGGGCGGCAAGGCCGATCGCGACCAGCTCGACCCGATCGCACGGGTCTCCTTCTCCTGCGAATCGCTCAAGGTCACGACGCGGCTGATGCATGTCATCGCATGGCTGCTGACACAGCGCGCGGTCGATTCGGGTGAGATGGCGCCACGCGAGGCGCTCGACCCGTCGCGCCGGCTCGGCCCGGCACCGATCAGCGAGCAGGCGGCGGTCGAGGCGATGCCGCTCGCCGCGCAGGCGCTGATCGAGGCAAGCGCCGAACTCTATCGCCGCGTCGCCCGGCTCGACCAGGCCCAGGCGGCCAACGACACCGCCGAGAGCCCGGCCCGCTCGATGCTCGAACGCCTGGCGGCCGCTTTCTGATCTGATCGCCGCCGCTCGGCCGGACAGCGACGTCGATATTGCCAACAATTTTCGCGCCCCTGGTGAGGGTCGCCGCCCAGCATGTCGTCATGGATGTGGGGGGCGCCGGCCGGCGCCAGGACTGAGGTTTCGCGAGCATCCGTGGGGAGGGCGGTCGCGTCTGCCTCGCTCCTGGCGTCGGTCGCTCGCCACCCCGATCGTGTTTGGGGGTGTTCGTGTATCTCGATCTCTATCCACCGCGTATCGAATGCACGGTCAGGCCTGTGCGTCGATCGGCCCCAGCCTGGACCGTGTTGGTCCCGTTCTTCAACGAACGGGATTTCCTGCCGGCCACCATTGCCAGCCTTGCCGACCAGACTCGCCCGTTCCGCCTGGTCCTGATCGACAATGGCTCGACTGATGGCGGCGCCGCGATCGCGCGCGCCGAGTGCGACCGGCTCGGGCTGAATTATCTGCTGCTGACCGAGCGCACGCCGGGCAAGGTCGCGGCACTTCGCACCGGGCTGGAGCGGGTGCATACGCGCTTCGTCGCCACCTGCGACGCCGACACGCTCTACCCATCGCACTATCTTGCCGAGGCCGAACGCGTGCTGGGCAAGCAGGGGTGCGTGGTCGCCGGGGCCTTTTTTGTCGCGAAGGAGTCCGACTCGGACGCCATTGCGGCCAAGGGGCGGCAGATCAACGGCGCCGCGCGGCTGCTGCCACGCCAATCCCATACCGGCGGCGCCGGGCAGACCTTCGTCACGGTGGTATTGCGCGCGGCCGGCGGGTTCGATCCCGCCCGCTGGAACTTCGTGCTCGAGGATCACGAGATCATCCACCGCGTGATGAAATTCGGCACCATGCGATATTCACCTGATCTATGGTGTGCCCCGTCGCCGCGCGAACGGGACCGGGCGTCGATCCGCTGGACCCTGGCTGAGCGGCTAACCTATTCGGCGGCCGCGCCATGGGCCGGCGACTGGTTCTTCTATCGTTTCCTGGGGCGCCGGCTGAAGAACCGCCGGTTGCTCAGCCACCATATTCGAGAGCGGCAATATCAGAATGTCGAAGGGGCGCTTTTTGCGACGACTCATCCTGTGTTCTGACGATTTCGCCTTCTCGCGCGACATCAGCATGACAATTGCCGGACTGGCCCAGGAGGGCAAGCTCAACGCCATCGGTTGCATGGCGGTGATGCCCGGCTGGCCGAACGACGTCGGTTTTCTGCGCGGCCTGCCTGACCACGTCCAGATCGGCCTGCACCTGACGCTCACCGACGAGCGTCCACTCACGACGATGGCCCACCTGGCGCGCGATGACCGGATGCCGGCAATCAACGATCTCGCACGCCGCGCCCGGTTCGGAACATTGCCGCTGGACGAGATTGCGAGGGAGGTAAGCTGGCAGTTCAGCGCCTTCATCGACCGGCTGGGGCGCCCGCCCGCCTTTGTCGACGGCCATCAGCATGCCCATGCCTTGCGGGGCATTCGCGACATCGTGCTGAAAACGACCGCCCGGCGCGCGCCGGGGGCCTGGATCCGCTGCTGCGCCGATACGATTCCCGCGATGATGACCCGGCCGTTTCGCGCAAAGGCGCTGGGCAGCGCGATCCATTCGCTCGGGCTGAGGCGGGATGCCGCGCGCTACGGGCTGCGCTGCAATGACAGCTTCGCCGGACATTATGATTTTTCAGGCGATTACGAGACGCTGTTTCCACGATTCCTGCGCGCCGCCGGGCCGGTTCACCTTGTTATGTGTCACCCCGGAGCGGGTTCGCGCGCCGGTGACGGCATCGCAACGGCACGGATCCGTGAGGCTATGGCCTTGCGCAGTTGGTCGATCGCAGACATGGCAACGGCCCGGGGGCTGGCGTTTCCGGCCTGATCAAAGGGTCGAATAGACTGTGGCTGGCGGTGGGCTAAGGGCCATCTTTCTCGAACAGCGCCCGATGCTGCTGCGCCTGCTGGTCGCGCGGCTCGGCGGTGCCGACGATGCCGAAGACGCGCTGCAGGACATGTGGCTTCGCATCGACCAGATTGCCGACCGTCCCATCGCCGAGCCCAAGGCATTCCTCTATCGTATCGCCGCGAACCTCGCGACGGATCGCCGTATCGCGCATGGGCGTCGCGGCGCGCGCGACGCCGCCTGGCTCGACGGCCAGCCAGACGCCGAGGAACTGCCCGATACCGAGCGCGCATTGATCGCCAGCGAACAGCTGAAGACGGTCGCCGAGGTGATCGCGGCGATGCCGGAAAGGATGCGTATCGCGCTCAACATGTTCCGCATCGAAGGTCAGTCGCAACGGGCCATCGCCCAGGAACTGGGGATCAGCGTCAGCGGCGTGGAGAAGCTGCTGCAGCGCGCCTATCGCGAGCTTCACGATCGTCTCGAACCATCTGCTGTGGATATCGCGCCGCCATATCGTCTAGTTGGGGAAAGGGGCGAAAACCGTGCAGGGTAACGACTCCGCCGTCATCGACCAGGCAATCGAATGGCACCTCCGCCAGGCGGAGATGCGTGACGATGACTGGGAAGCGTTCCTGGCCTGGCTCGAAGCGAGCCCGGCCAATGCCAGCGCCTATGATCGTGTCGCGGCGCAGGATCGTCTGATCGATCGCGACCATTTTCCGGCCAAGGCGGCGAACGACCAGTCGCCGGTGCGGCGCTGGCCATGGGTGGTCGGTGGTCTCGCGGCGGCAGCGGCCGCCGTCGCCATGGTCCTGCCACTGGCCATGCCGGCCCGGCCATCCGTGTACGACATCGCGACGAAGGCGGGCGAGCGGCGCACGCTGCAACTGGCTGACGGGTCCCGCATCGAAATGAGCGGCGACACGCATCTGCGGTTCGACCGCGCCCGGCCCCGCCTGGTCGATCTGCGGCAGGGCGAGGCGACGCTTCACGTCAGGCATGATTCGGCCAATCCCTTCATCGTGACGTCGGGCAGCCTTACGGTGCGCGACCTCGGAACAGTCTTCAACCTTGCACGCGATGGCGACCGGTTGTCGGTCGAGGTGTCGAGCGGATCGGTGCTGTTTCAGCCGGATCGCGAATCCGTCGCGCTGGCGCCTGGCGACGCGCTGACGGCGCGCGAAGGCAGCGGCACGATCACCAGGGGCAGGATATCGCCCGAGGCGGTCGGTGGCTGGCGAACCGGCCGGCTGAGCTTCGACGGCGAACCGCTGGAAAGCGTGTTCTCCGCGATCCACAGGCTCTACGGGACCCAGGTCGTGCTTGAGGGCGGCTTGTCGCAACGGCCCTTTACCGGCATGGTTCGGCTGACAGGCGCCGCCGATCGGGACATCCCGCATCTGGCCGAGCTGATCGGGGCAAATTGGCGACGTGACGGAGAGCGTTGGATATTGGCGGGCGACGAGGCGCATCCCCGTTAAGCTCAGTCCATTGCTGTTGCTCGTGGCCGCCGGCCTGCCGGCGCCGGTGGCAGCGCGCGACATCGCCATTTCAGTGCCGGCGACCACGCTCGACAAGGCGCTGACCACGCTGGCCCATGAGACGAATGCGGAGATCATCAGCACCGAGGCCGGGCTGGGCCTGATCCGGACGCTCCCGCTGAGAGGGAGCATGTCGGTTCGCGAGGCGCTCGCGCGGCTGCTGGCGCCTACCGGCTATCGGGCGCTGCCGATCGAGGGCGGTGGCTATCGTGTCGTGCGCGCGGTTGCGGCGGTGGCCGTGACCGTCCCGGTGCGTCGCCGGGCCACGCCGCGCATTGCGGCGATCGATCCCGCCGATATCGTGGTCACCGCCAGCAAGCAGCGGGTGCCGCTGCTGCGCTATCCCGGCAGCCTGACGTCGATCGTCGCAGCGCCGCCGCTTTCGGCGGGCGGGGCGGGCGACATGACCGACGTTGCCGCCGGAACGCCGGTCCTGCAGAGCACGCAGCTTGGTGCAGGCCGCAACAAGGTCTTCATTCGCGGGATCGCCGACAGCAGCTTCAACGGCGCCAGCCAGTCCACCGCCAGCATCTATCTCGACGACGTCCAGCTCAATTATTCGGGGCCGGACCCCGGCCTGCGCCTCTACGATATGCGCAACATCGATGTGATGGAGGGCCCACAGGGCACGCTCTACGGCGCCGGTGCGATCGGCGGCGTGATCCGGCTCACGTCGAACCCGGTCGATCTGGCCGGCTACCACGCCTCGATGGCGGACGGAGTCACGGCGACTCGAAGCGGGGCGCCGGGGTTCGATATCGCGGCGATGGTCAACGCGCCGCTCAAGACCGACACGATCGGCATACGGGTGGTCGGCTATCGGGTCCGCGACGGCGGCTATATCGATGACAGGGGTCGCGGCCTGTCCAATGTCAATCGCACCGACACGGTGGGCGGGCGGCTCGCGCTCCGCATCGATCCGGGCGATGGCTGGCGGATCGAGATGAGCGGCGCCGGCCAGCAGATCGACGCGCGGGACGGCCAATATGCCGAACTGAGCCAGGGCCAGTTCGCCCGATCGTCGCTGATCGCTCAGCCCTTTCACAACCGTCTCGGCTTCGGCAGGCTGGTGGTCACCAGGGATTGGTCGAACGGCCTCAAACTCGTGTCGGCCTCAGGTGTCGCTGCGCTCGACACCGTCGAGATATTCGACGCGAGCGCCATCGCGCCGCCTTCCCAGGTTCCGCTGATCTACGACAGCCGCAACTCGAAGCTGCTGCTGACGCAAGAAACGCGATTGTCACGATCGCTCGACGGTGGCGGCTCATGGGTGGCGGGCTTTGCCCTGCTGAGCAACCGTGACGTGCTGTCGCGTCTTCTCGGTTCGCCGGGCAGCGAGGCAAGCATCATCGGCGTGACCAACGTCACCCGGGCCGCGTCCGTCTTCGCCGAGGCAACTATGGCGCTCCGCCCGAGCCTGTCCGTCACTCTGGGCGCGCGCGCGACCGTCGCACGCATCGATGGCGAGCCATCGAGCAAGCCGCGATCGGATGCCTTTGTGAAGGGGCGTTCGACTCGACGGATCGACCCGACTGTGGCCATATCATGGGTAATCGCGCCACAGACCGCCGCGTTCGCCCGCTTTCAGTCGGGTTATCGCACCGGCGGTGTTGCGGTCGCCCGGGGCATCGGGCGTGTCGCCGATTATAAGGCGGATTCGATCACCGTCGGCGAAATCGGAATCCGCAGGCTGCATGAGGGCCCCACGGGCCTGACGTTTTCCGGCAGCTTCTCGGTCGCCCATTGGACCGGAGCACAGGCGGATCTGATCAATCGCCGCGGACAGCCATACACCGTCAATCTCGGCGACTCGCGGATCAACAGCCTGGAGGGGAGTGTCGGCTGGACGCCGTTACCCGGGCTCAATGCCACCGGCTCCTTCCTCTATTCCCGCTACAGCGCCACGGGCGCGATCGCCGACCTTGCAACTCGTCCTCCGCGCCGGCTTCCGGAAACGCCGTCCTTCTCGGCACGAGGGGGCCTGTCTTATCAATGGACCGCCGATACCGTCACGTTCCGCACTCAGGGGGCGCTTGGCTATGTCGGCAGATCGATGCTCGGCACGGGCGATGCGCTCGATGCCAATCAGGCCGACTATGCGGTGCTCGACCTCTCAGGCGTGGTGAAATGGCGCAATGTCGAGGTTTCGCTGGCCGTGGCCAACGCGACGGGCGCGACCGCGAACCGTTTCGCGTTCGGCAATCCCTTCAGCCTCGCGGCGCGCGACCAGACCACGCCACTGCGACCGCTCAATACCAGGCTTGGGATGGCCGTTACCTGGTAAGGCTCAGCCGATGCGAAGCCGGTCCCGCGCCGCGCGATATTCCCGCTCCAGCCGGTCGATCCGCACCGCGACGGGCTCGACCCGGTCGACCACGCCGATGCCCTGGCCCGATCCCCAGATGTCCTTCCATGCCTTGGCCTTGCTGCCATTGCCGCCGCCAAAGTTCATCGTGCTCAGATCCCCCTCCGGCAGATTGTCCGGGTCCATGCCGGCCGCGACGATCGACGTGCGCAGATAATTGCCGTGAACGCCGGTGAAGAGGTTCGAATAGACGATGTCGGCCGCCTTGCCTTCGACGATGCCCTGTTTGTAGCGGTCTTCCGCATTTGCCTCGTCGGTCGCGATGAAAGGCGATCCGATATAGGCCAGGTCGGCGCCCATCGCCTGCGCCGCCAGCACCGCATCACCCGTCGCGATCGACCCCGACAGCGCCAATGGCCCGGAGAACCATTGCCTGATTTCCTGGATGATCGCGAAGGGAGACAGGCGCCCGGCATGCCCGCCGGCACCGGCCGCGACGGCGATCAGGCCGTCAGCGCCTTTTTCGATCGCCTTGCGTGCAAACCGGTCGTCGATGACGTCATGCAGCGTGATCCCGCCCCAGCCATGTACCGCGTGGTTGAGGTCCTCGCGCGCGCCGAGCGAGGTGATCACGATCGGCACCTGCCACTTCGCACAGGTCGCAAGGTCGGCCTCCAGCCGCTCATTGGAACGGTGGACGATCTGGTTGACCGCAAACGGAGCCGCCGGCCGGTCCGGATTGTCGCGATTATGCTGCGCCAGCTCCTCGGTGATTCGATGGAGCCATTCATCGAGCAGCCCTTGCGGGCGCGCGTTGAGCGCCGGAAAGGATCCGACGATCCCCGCCTTGCACTGCGCGATCACCAGATCGGGACCGGAGATGATGAACAGCGGGGACCCGATCACGGGCAGCCGCAGGCGATCGAACAAGGGTGGCAAGCTCATCTGCGTTTCATAGCGCAACTGATTTCACTGTCCAGCGAGCCGCGATTTGCCTTAACCGGCTAATGCCTTATTAGGCCAATACACCGGGATACACTATATCTGCCTTCGGAGTCCCTCTTCCATGAAATTCGCTATCGCGTCGCTGCTTCTCGGCGTTTCGACGCCCGCCCTCGCAGTCGGCCAGCTGCCCGCCACTGTCGCCCCCATCGCCTATGACATCACCGTCAAGCCGGACGCGAAGGCGATGACCTTCAGCGGCACCGAGACGGTGACGGTCCAGGTCAAGCAGGCGACGAGTACCATCGTCCTGAACGCAGCCGAGCTGAAGCTCGGCAAAGTGACCTTCGACGGCAAGGACGTGCCCTTCGCCATCGACGACACCAAACAACAACTCACCGTGACCCTGCCGGCGCCCGCTACGGTCGGCACGCACCGGATGAGCTTCGCCTGGGACGGCAAGATCAACACGACGTCGGCCGGCTTCTTCGCGATCGATTACAATAACCCCGACGGTTCGGCGGCGCGCATGCTCGCAACCCAGTTCGAGGCACCCGATGCGCGTCGTTTCGCGCCGATGTGGGACGAGCCCTCGTTCAAGGCGAAATTCACCCTGAGCGCCATCGCGCCGGGCAACCAGACGGCCTTTTCCAACATGCCGGCCGCCAAGGTGACCAACCTTACCGACGGCACGAAGAAATACACGTTCCAGCAGTCGCCGACCATGTCGAGCTATCTGCTGTTCCTCGGCATGGGGGATGTCGAGCGCAAGACGGTAATGTCGGGCAAGACCGAGATCGGCATCATCACGCGCCGCGGCGTGGTCGATCAGGGCGATTATGCGCTGGCCGAGGCGAAGCGCCTGCTGACTTATTACAACGATTATTTCGGCCAGCCCTATCCGCTGCCCAAGATGGACATGATCGCAGGCCCCGGCTCGAGCCAGTTCTTCGGCGCGATGGAGAATTGGGGCGCCATCTTCTATTTCGAGCCCGAGCTGCTGTTCGACCCGAAGCGCGCGACCCAGAGCGGGCGTGAGCGCATCTTCACCGTCGTCGCACACGAGATGGCGCATCAATGGTTCGGCGATCTCGTCACGATGTCCTGGTGGGATGATCTCTGGCTCAACGAAGGTTTCGCTTCGTGGATGGAGAACAAGACGAGCCGTGACCTGAACCCGACCTGGGATGCGCAGGCCTCTGCGGTCGCCTTTGATCGTGAAGCCGCGCTAGGCCTTGATGCCACCTCGGCAACGCACCCCGTCATCCGCCATGTCGAGACGGTCGACGAATTGGGCGAAGCGTTCGACACCATCACCTATCAAAAGGGCCAGGCCGTCATTGGCATGATGGAATCGACCCTTGGTGGCGACGTGTTCCGCAAGGGCATCCGCAGCTACATGGCGAAATACAAATATGGGAACACCGTGACCGACCAGCTCTGGACCGAGCTCGGCACGGCCGCGGGCAAGCCGGTGCTGGACATCGCACATGATTTCACGCTTCAGGGCGGCGTCCCGCTGGTGAAACTGACGGGTGCGACCTGTTCGGGCGGCACGACCCAGGCGACCATGACCCAGGGCCGCTTCGGCTATGACGAGGTGTCGAAAAAGCCCCAGAACTGGCATGTGCCGCTGACGCTCGGGCCGATCGGCGGCCCGGTTACCAGCGCCATCGTCCATGGCGCCGCGCCGGCCACGGTGGCGGTGAAAGGCTGCGGAACGCTCGTACTCAACCGCGACAAGGGCAGCTATGTCCGCGTCCAGTATGACGATGCGAGTCACGCCGCGATCGTCAGGGATTTCAGCAAGATGGCGCTGACCGATCAGGTCGGCACGCTTGGCGACGATTACGCTCTGGCGCTGAGCGGCGACCAGTCGCTGGATCGCTATCTCGCGGTGCAGGCGGCCGTGCCGATCGATGCCAGCCCGCTCGACTGGTCGGTGGTCGCGGGCAATCTCGGTGCGCTCACCAATCTGTTCCAGGGCACCCCGCTCGAAACGCCGCTGCGCGCGCGCACCATCGCCGTGCTGTCGCCGGTGATGAAGCGTGTCGGCTTCGATGCGCAGGAGGGCGAATCGCCGCTGATCACCAATCTGCGCGAAACGCTGGTCGGCCGGCTCGGCTATAGCGGCGATCCCGATGTCGCGGCCAAGGCGCGCGCCTATGTCTCGGCGCTCTCGACCGATCCCAACGCGATCCCGCCGTCGATCCGCACGCCGATCCTGGGCGTCTATGCGGCGAATGCGACGCCGGCCGAATGGGAGGCGCTGCTCGCCATCGCCAAGGCCGAGAAGAACCCGGTGGCCAAGAACACCTATGTCCGGCTGCTCGGCAATGCGCGCGACGATGCCCTGGCGCAGCGCGCTCTCGGCCTGCTCAAGACCGATGAGTTCACCGCGCCGCAAAAGGCCGGGCTGATCCGTGCGGTAGCGACCCGGCATCCGGAAATGGCGTTCGACTTCGCGGTCGCCAATATGGAACTGGTCAATGGCCTGCTCGAGACGAGCACCCGTGCCGGCTTCATTGTCGGCCTGGGCACCGCCTCGAACGATCCGTCGATGCCGGGCAAGATCACTGCCTTTGCCGAGAAGAACCTACCAGAGGCAGCGCGCGGTGGCGCCGCCAAGGCGCTCTCGGCGATCTCTGTGCGCAAGCAAGGGGCCGACCGGGTCCGTGCCGATGTGGCGAAATGGGTGGGTTCGGGCAACTGACCCCATCTGGAATGGCTTGAATTGGGGCGCTGATCGTCTCTTCGGGTATAGAGACGTCAAGGAGTAACAGCATGACCCCAGCAGCCCGCGTCCAGGCGGCGATCGATCTTCTCGATTCGATCGTCGCCGCGGCCCGCGATTCCGGGGCGGCGGCGGATACGCTGATCGCCCGCTATTTTGCCGAGCGCCGTTACGCCGGCAGCAAGGACCGGCGTGCCGTGCGCGAGCTGGTCTATGCGGCGATCCGCCGGCTGGGCGAACGGCCCGTTAGCGGGCGGGCGGCGATGCTCGCACTCGCCACGACCGATCCGGAGATTGCGGCCCTGTTCGACGGCGTCGGCCATGGCCCGGCCCCGATCGGGCCGGACGAGCAGCCGGCAACACCCGGCACGGCGCCCGAGTGGATCCTCGCCAGGCTGCGCGAGTCTGGCCTCGACGGCGAGGAGCTTCCCGCGCTGATCGACCGGGCGCCGCTCGACGTGCGGATCAACTGGCTCAGGGATGCGCCCGCGCCGATCGAGGGGGCTGAACCGATCCCGGGCCTGCCCGATGCCCTGCGCCTGCCGTCGGGCACCAATATCGAGACGTTGGATGCCTATCAGGACGGTGCGATCGAGGTGCAGGACGCCGGTAGCCAGATCGTCACGCTTGCCTCGAAGGCAGTGCCGGGCATGCGCATCGTCGATCTGTGCGCCGGCGCGGGCGGCAAGACGCTCGCCCTTGCGGCGCTGATGGGCAATGAAGGCGCATTGCTCGCCACCGATACGGACCGTGCCAGGCTCTCGCGCCTGGCACCGCGGGCCGCGCGGGCGGGCGCCACCATCGTCGAAACCCGATTGCTCAACCCCGGTCATGAAGCCGAGATGCTATCCGATTGGGCCGACACCGCCGATTGCGTGCTGATCGACGCGCCCTGTTCGGGGACCGGCACCTGGCGGCGCAATCCCGAGGCGCGCTGGCGGCTGACGCCGGAACGGATCGAGCGGCTCACCCGCACCCAGCGCCATGTGCTGGAAACGGGCGCTGCGCTGGTGAAGCCGGGCGGTAGTCTGGTCTATATCGTCTGCTCGTTGCTCGACGAGGAAGGGGCAGGGCAGGTCGCCGCGTTCCTGGCCGAACATCCGGGCTGGACCGCCGATACGCTCGCTTTGCCGGTCGGCCGGGCTCATGGTGCAGGCGTTCGGCTCACCCCGGCGCACGACGCGACCGACGGATTTTTTGTCGCACGACTGCAACGTGCGTGCTAGCCACATAGCATCGTGCCGAGACTGGAGTTGATCATGCGTTATTCGTCCGTCGCCGCCGCTGCTGCGCTGACGCTTCTTGCAATCTCCACCTCCCTGCACGGCCAGCGTCCCGACGACCAGATCGATCCGCGCTCCATGGCGCTGCTCGCCAAGGGCAAGGCGGCCCAGGTCGCCGGCAATCTCGATGGGGCAACCGATGCGCTCGAATCCGCGCTGGTGGTCGATCCACGCAACCGCGCCGCCTTCATCACGCTCGGTCAGGTCGCCGAAGCGCGCGGCCTGCCCGGCAAGGCGATCCGGCTCTATCGCGAGGCGTTGCTGCTCGAACCCAATGACGTCTCGGCCCTGAAGGGCCAGGGCGAGGCCCTCGTCGCCAAGGGCGCCGTCGCCCGCGCCAAGGACAATCTCGTTAAGATCCGCACGATCTGCGGGAAGGCCGGCTGTGCCGACGCAACCGTACTCGCCGCCACCATCGCCAAGGGCCCGCCGATCGCAACCGCCTCGGTCGAAGTGCCGGCGGCGGAGCCCGCCGGCAAGGAATAGGCATCGACACTGAAATCCCTTTCCCAGCGGGAGAGGGAGGGGCCCGCTCCGCGCAGCCGAGTGGGAGGGTGAGGGCGACGTTACTCGCCCCGCCGCTTTCTGCCTCGAGAGAGGGTTAGCTCAGCGCCCTCGCCAGCTCGACGAACTCGGCGACACTGACCGTCTCGGCCCTTCGCGTCGGCTCGATCCCCACCGTCTCCAGCGCATCGATGGCGCCATGGACCGATTTCAGGCTCTGCCGCAGCATCTTGCGCCGCTGACCAAAGGCAGCCCCCGTCAGCCGTTCCAGCACGCCGAAATCCACGCCCGGTGGCGCCTCGTCGGGCGTGATATGCACGACCGCCGACATCACCTTGGGTGCCGGCGTAAAGGCCGAGCGATGCACCGGCATCGCCAGCTTCGCGCTGCTCCGCCACTGGGCAAGCACGGCAAGGCGGCCATAATGGTCGTCATCGGTCTTCGCGACGATCCGCTCGGCGACTTCCTTCTGGAACATCAGGGTCAGGCTTCGCCACCAGGGCATCCAGTCGGCCGATAGCCAGCGCACCAGCAATGCCGTGCCGATATTATAGGGCAGGTTGGAGGCGATGTGCGGCTTGCCCTCGAACAAGGGCGTGGCGTCGATCTCCAGCGCGTCCCCTTCGATCACGCGCAACTGGCCGGGGTAGAACTCCCCAAGCTCGGCCAGCGCCGGAATGCAGCGCCGGTCGCGCTCGATCGCCGTCACCTTCGCACCTGCCGCCAGCAGCGCCCGGGTCAGGCCGCCGGGCCCGGGGCCGATCTCCAGCACCTCCGCATTGGCGAGGTCTCCTGGGATTCGCGCGATCCGCGCAAGCAACTGGGCATCGAGCAGGAAATTCTGCCCAAGCGCCTTGCTGGCGTTCAGCCCGTGGCGCGCGATGACGTCACGTAACGGGGGAAGGGGAGGAGTCACGCCCCCATGGCGGCGCGGCGCTCCGCTGCGCTTGCCGCAAGCTGGATCGCGGCGATGGTCGCGCCCGGCTCCGCCCGGTCCTGCCCGGCGATGCCGAAGGCAGTGCCATGGTCGGGCGCGGTCCGTACGATCGGCAGGCCGAGAGTGATGTTCACGCCCTCGTCGAAATGCAGCGTCTTCAGCGGCACCAGCGCCTGGTCGTGATAGCAGCACAGCGCCGCATCATAGGTGGCGCGCGCCCTGCCGTGGAACATGGTGTCGGCAGCGAAGGGGCCGGTCGCGTCGATGCCTTCCTCGCGCAGGATTTCGATTGCGGGAATGATGAAGTCGATCTCCTCCCGGCCGATCGCGCCGCCTTCGCCGGCATGCGGGTTGAACCCGGCAAAGGCCAGGCGCGGGATCAATATGCCGAAATTGCGGATCAGCCCGCGTGCGGTCGCCCGCGCCTTGGCGACGATCAGATCCACCGACAGCAATTCGGACACCTTGGCCAGCGGCACATGGGTGGTGATCGGCACGACACGCAGGGACGGGCCGGCCAGCATCATCACGGCATTCTCGCCGGCAATGCCGCAGCGCTCGGCCACGAATTCAGTCTGGCCCGGGTGGGTGAAACCGATTTGGTAGAGCTGCGATTTGGAAACCGGCCCCGTCACCAGCGCCCGCGCCGTGCCTGACCGGGCAAGCCCGGCGGCGATCTCTAGCGCGTGCAGCGCACAGCGCGCGCCGTCCACATCGGGCGAGCCCGGCGTGATCTCGCCCCCATCCTCGACATTGAGCACCGGGAGCGCCCCGGCGAACACCTCGTTCGCCTCGGCCGGATCGAAGATCCGCTGCACCGGGCCCGGCCACACCGCGCCGATCGCGCGGGCATCGCCGACGGCGAAGAAGGGGGCGAGGCCCTCCTTCTCGCGCGCGGCCCACGCCTTTGCGATCACTTCGGGGCCGACCCCGGCGGGATCGCCCATGGAGACCGCGAGCGGCGCGATCATTGCCACCGTCCCTTAGCGATATTCGATCACCGCATCGCGGCGAAGATCGCGCAGCACGCCCTGGGCGCGCAGGTTGACGCGGGCCTGTTCCATCTGGCCCTGCACCTGCTCGGCCTGAGGCGCGGAGGCAACCTGCGGGTCGTCGCGGCCGCACAGGACGAGCGTACGGACGCCATCCTGCGGCGTACCGAACCACGGAGTCGCTTCGCCGACCTGCATTTTCAGCACCATTTCCTGGAGCCGTGCCGGCAGGTCGCGGGCCTTTACCGAAGCATTGTCGACCACTTCAGCGTTCAACTCTCCGGCGACTTTCGCCACGTTGCCGCACCCCTGCATGGCACGGGTCGCCTTTTCCAACTCGGAAACGCGAGTCCCGGCGGCCGCCTGAGTCGTGCCGGGCGGGAAGTGCACGGTGAGCTGTTTCAGCGTGAGCTGCGCGTCGCGCGGATCAGCGGTGAGCACCTGGCGCTTGTCGACGAGATACAGGATCGAGAAGCCGCCCGGCACCTCGATCGGTCCCGCGACCTCGCCCATGTTCATCTTCTGGGCAGCCTCGGACAGGCTCGCGGGCAGATAGGTGAGCTGGCCAGTGCCCAGCCAGCCGAGGTCGCCCTGCGTGCTGCGGGTCGATGCTTCCGAGAATTGAGTATAATATTCAAAGGGTTTTCCACCCTTTTCGATATCCTGAATCATCTGGCGCATATTGTCGAAGACCTGCTGGGACCGCTCCGGACCAGCCGCCAGATAAATCTCCTTCAGATGATATTCGTTGGTGCCCTTCGCCGCATTGATGCGGTCGATCGTGGCCTTGACCTCGTCTTCGCCGACATTGACGAACGGCTCCACCTTGCGGCGCAGGTAGCGGTTCCAGGCAAGGTCGGCCTCGATCTGGCGGCGCAGCGAGCGATCGGACGATCCGATGCTGCGCAAATAGGTGCGCATGTCGGCCACCGACTTGCCGAACTGCTGCGACACGCGCGCAAAGCTCTGGTCGATCTCGTCCTTGGTGACCTGGATATCGCTGGTCTTGGCCTGCTGGATTTGCAGCGTCTCGTCGATCAGGCTGCGCAGCACCTGGAGCTTGAGGCGCTCCTGGTCCTCCGGACTCAGCTTCAGCTGGTTCGCCGCAACGATCAGGCTGACGCGCTGGTCGACATCGGTGCCGGTGATCACGGCTTCGTTGACGATCGCGGTCGCCTTGCGGACGTTCGGATCGAGCTTGCCGAAGATCTGCATGTTCTCGGGGATGTTGAGCCCCACCGTCGGCGTGCTGTTGTCGTTCACCGTCTGGGCCGGCAGGCCGCTGGTCGCGACGACGATCGCCAGCAGCCCCGTGCTCGCCATGCCGATCCTGCGCCCGAGACTGGCCGCCTTATGCTTCGAAATCATCACGTTTTTCAAAATCCCATCCCGCGCCATCGCGACCTGGCTATCATCCACCATTGCTGAACCGGCGCTTAGCGGCCCAGATCGCTGCCCGATCTTCTTGAA
This sequence comes from Sphingomonas sp. P3_C6, assembly GCF_056402595.1. NCBI lineage: Bacteria > Pseudomonadati > Pseudomonadota > Alphaproteobacteria > Sphingomonadales > Sphingomonadaceae > Sphingomonas > Sphingomonas sp. P3_C6. The sequence continues at coordinate 249,454 of NZ_JBFUHB010000002.1, read as the reverse complement.
GTTCAGCTTCTACGACAGCGTCTAGCGCCCCAGATTCTTGAACGCCAGTGACAACAGGAAGCTGTTGCCGCTGCGCGCATCGCCCGTATCTTCGTAATTACGCCGCCAGGTCAGCCCGATCCTGAGGCAATCATCCTCATATTGCACGCCGACACGGTGGCGGATCGGATCGAATCCGTCCGACAGCGACAGCGGATCCTCGTCGCGGTTGGTCAGGTCGATCACGGTCGATCCGAAGACCGACCAGAAGCGTGCGAACTGGAGTCGACCGGCGACGCGTGCTTCCTCGCGGTCCTGCAAATCCTCCGTCGTGACGATGTTGCGGTTGAGCCGCAGGTAACCGAGCAGCACATAGGTGCTGCGCGAACCGATCGTCGCGTCGATCTCGTTGCGGCGTACCGCAAGATTGTCCTTGTCCAGCCGATACCGGTGCGTGATCGACACGAAGTCGCGGAAACGCAGCTCGGTGCGCCCGACAATGTCCGAGGTACGGTCGCTCAGCCCGGTGCCCTGGGGGAAGATCGCGGGTCGGCTGTCGAGGCGATAGCTCTGCCCGACCGTCGCATCCAGCGAGAAGCCCGGCAGGTCCACGGCCCAGTCGACGCCATAGGTGACGCGGGCCGAATCCTCGAACCGGTCATATCCGGCGAAGCGGTTGAGCGCGAACAGGTTGGAATCTTCCAGGTCGACGGCGCGCGCATCCTCGTTGGGGATGCCCATATTCTCCGTCTTGGGCGCGGCGACGATCTGGACTCGCGGGGTGAGCCGCTGCGTGCCGCCCAGGAAGGATCCGATCAGCGGATATTTGACGTCGATCGCCAGCGCGCCGATCGCACGGGCCTGGAACCCTTCGTTGCCGCGATAGCTGGCAACGGCCGTCGCGATCGTATCGTTGGCGTTGTAAAGGTCGCCGCGCGCATAGGCGGTGAAGGTCACTTCCTGACCCCAGGGCGTCAGCTTGCGCAGGTCCCAGCGCGCGCTGGCAAAGGCGCGCTGCGTGTCCTGGCCGGCGGGCCGCGTGATCGCCAGGCTGTTGACCTGGAACTCGAACTTGCCGCCCAGCAGGCCGTCGTCCATCCGCCGGCGATAATCGATCTCGGGCAGGGCGATCGGCTGCAGGCCCTGCCGGTCGTTGATGCGCAGCGTCTGCACGTACCAGCCGGTCACCGCGAAATAGCTGTTCGGGTCGATCCGCTCGATCTTGGCGGTCGTCCGCAGCCGGTCGTCATTGGAGATGTCGTAGCGGCGCAGGAAGGTCCGGTCGGTCGTCAGGCGCAGCGATCCGCTGACGCTCCAGTTCGGGTCGAGCTGATAGCGCGCGACGCCGTCGAGATAGCCGCGAAATGCCTGCTCCGTATCGGTCGGCGTCGCCGACAGCAGATCGTCGCTGCGGCGGCTGACCGTCGCATAGCCGCCGACATGGAAGGCGCCCTTCTGGTCGAGCGCGCTGTAATCCACCTGCACCATCGGCAGGACCGAGCTGTAGATGCGCGGGGTGACGGTCAGCGCCCGGTTGGGGCCGAGCGCGAGGAAATAGGGCTGGGCGAATTCGAATCCGTTGACGCCGTTGTAGCGGAAGGTCGGGCTCAGCAGCCCGCTGTCGTTCTCCCCGCCGGCCGGGTGGGAGAATCGCGGCAGCGGCAGCGTCGGCAGCCCGAACAGATTGATCCGCGCGTCCTTGTAATAGATCCGGTTCTTGTCGGGCCGGTACACCACCTGAACCGCGGTGATCTTCCACGACGGCTCCTTGGGGCAGCCGGTAGAGGTGGTCACGGTGCAGGGCGTATAGGCCGCATCGTCCAGCGTGACCGTCTCGTCGAGCGCGCGGGTGCCGCGCCGCGCCGCAAGCCGCCCGCCGCGCTCGAGCACGACCAGCATGTTGTCGACCATGCCGTCCTTCAGCGAATCGGTCAGCTCGATCGAATCGCCATAAGCCGTATCGCCGCCCGGATTGACCACGACGATATTGCCGGACGCAAAGACCTTGCCGGTCTTGCGGTTCCAGGTGACCTTGTCGGCCCGCAACCTGTCCCCTTCGCGATACATGCGCACATCGCCGGTCGCGATGACGGTATCGTCGTCGGTGACATATTCGAGCTGCGACGCGCTGAACTGTACCTTGTCGTCGCTCGTCTGGGTCTCGGCGGGCGGCGGCAGGGGGACGGCAGGGATCTGCAGGTCCTGCGCACGCGCGGCGGTACCAAGGAAAAGCGCAAGGGGAAGAGCGCAGGTCGCGAGAAGATCGGAACGCTTCACGTTGGAAAAAACACCTCCAAGCGCGCCGGATGCGGTCGCGATGATGCCGCCCTATCGCATCCGATGCCGCCCGCTGCAATCGCGGCTGTGTTTTGCCAGTACGATGCGGCTGGCCTAGAGGGTAGCGACTCAACACCCGAACACCCAAATCTTCACGATCGAAAACCAAAAAGTCCGAAACCGAGGTTCCCATGCAGATCAGCTTTTCCGCCGTCCCTCCCGCCGCCGCGCTTGCGCTTCTCGTGGAAAAGGATGGCCTCGACCGGCTGAGCACCGGGGAACTCGATGCTGAATCGCTGCGCATCGTGACGGGCGCCGCCCGCGCCACCCGCTTCGAAGGCGAGACGGCGGCGGTGGTCGAGGCGTTCGTGCCGCAGGGCGACGGCGTCCGCCGCGTGCTGTTGATCGGCACGGGCAGCGGTAGCGAGAGCGATTATGAGCGTGCCGGCGGCGCGCTGACCGCGCGTCTGCTGACCTCGGGCGTCCAGGCGGTCGCCGTCGATTTCGCCGGCGCCGGCGCGACCGCGAAGGCAGCGGCACGCTTTGCCGGCGGGGCCGCGCAACGCAGCTGGCGTCATGACGTCTACCGCACGAAACTGCCCGAAAAGTCGAAGCCGACGCTCGGCTCGGTCACCCTGCTCAATGCGCCGGAAGGCAGTGAGGCTGCATGGGCCCCGCAAAAGGCGCTGACCGAGGGGCTGGAACTGACCCGCACGCTCGTCGCCGAGCCGCCGAACGTCATCTATCCCGAAACCTTCGTGGCCCGCGTGCTGGCCGAGACCGAGGGCCTGGGCCTCGAAGTGACCGTGCTCGGCGAGGCCGAGATGAAGGAACTCGGCATGGGCGCGCTGCTCGGCGTCAGCCAGGGTTCGGCGCGCGAAGCCCGCCTGCTCGCCCTGAAGTGGAATGGCGCAGGGGCCGGCGATCCCGCGCTGGCGCTGGTCGGCAAGGGCGTGACCTTCGACACCGGCGGCATCTCGCTCAAGCCGGGTGCCGGCATGGAGGACATGAAGTGGGACATGGGCGGCGCCGGCGCCGTCGTCGGCGCGATGAAGGCGCTCGCCGGGCGGAAGGCCAAGGCGAACGTCATCGGCGTGTGCGGCCTGGTCGAGAACATGCCCGACGGCAATGCGATCCGTCCCGGTGACGTGCTCACCTCGATGTCCGGCCAGACGATCGAGGTACTGAACACCGACGCCGAGGGACGGCTGGTGCTGTGCGACGCCATTACCTGGGTCCAGCGCACGCATCACCCGAAGACGATCGTCGACCTGGCGACCCTGACCGGTGCGATGATCATCGCGCTCGGCAACGAACATGGCGGCTGCTTCGCGAACGACGATTCGCTGGCCGATCAGCTACTCGCCGCCGGCAAGGCGTCGGGCGACCTGCTGTGGCGCTTCCCGCTGTCCGACACGTACAACAAGCTGATCGACTCGCCGATCGCCGACATGAAGAATGTCGGTCCGCGTGGCGCGGGCTCGATCACCGCGGCGCAGTTCATCCAGCGCTATGTCGAAACCGGCGTGCGCTGGGCCCATCTCGACATCGCCGGCATGGTCTGGGCGGAAAAGCCCGGCGCAACCTGGGACAAGGGCGCGACCGGCTATGGCGTGCGCCTGCTCGACCGGTTCGTGGCCGACAATTTCGAGGGCTGAGCTATCACACCCCGGACTTGTTCCGGGGTCCACCGTGCCGCAAAACAACGGCTCGCGATTCTGCGGAGCGGTGGATGCCGGGACAAGCCGGCATGACGGAAAGTGAAATGCAGGTCGACTTCTATCATCTGACCGCCCAACCGCTCGACCGCGTCCTGCCGCGCATTGCGGAGCGTGTGGTCGAGACGGGCGGCCGCCTGCTCGTCGTATCGGAGAGCGCGGTCCAGCGGATCGCGCTCGACAAGCTGCTCTGGACCTATTCGGCCGAAAGTTTCCTCCCTCACGCCCAGGCGGGGGGGGCGGGCGATTCGCTCCAGCCGATCCTGATCGCCGGTGCTCCGATGGCGGACAATGACGCACGCAACATCGCGCTGGCCGACGGTGTCTGGCGCGAAGAGGCGCTTGGCTTCGACCGCGCCTTCCACTTCTTCGACGGAGACCGGATCGGCGAGGCGCGACTCGCCTGGAAGGCGCTCGCCGATCGCGACGGTATCGAGCGCCGCTATTGGAAGCAGAATGAGGGCGGCAAGTGGGAACAGGCGGCCTGACGGGCGCTCCCGGTCACCCGAGCATGCTTGCATCCGAAGCCGCGCCCGCCTAGGGGAACCGCGACTTTTCCGCCTCATCAAATACAGGAGCCCGTGACCGTCATGGCCGCGAACCGTACCTTCTCGATCATCAAGCCCGATGCCACCCGTCGCAACATCACCGGCGCCGTCACCAAGATGCTGGAAGAGGCCGGCCTGCGCGTCGTCGCTTCCAAGCGCATCCAGATGACCAAGGATCAGGCCGAGGGCTTTTACGGCGTTCACCGTGAGCGTCCCTTCTTCAACGACCTCGTTGCCTTCATGATCTCCGGCCCGGTCGTCGTGCAGGTGCTCGAAGGCGAGAACGCCGTTCAGCGCAACCGCGACATCATGGGTGCGACCAACCCGGCAAACGCCGAAGCCGGCACGATCCGCAAGGAACTGGCCGAATCGATCGAGGCAAACTCGGTCCATGGGTCGGATTCGGACGAGAATGCGGCGATCGAGATCGCCTATTTCTTCAAGCCGGAAGAACTGGTCGGCTGAGATGAGCTGGCGGGTGCGACAGGCCGGTGCAGCGGATGCCGCCGCCCTGTCGCTTGTCGCCTCCGCCACTTTCCTCGAAACATATGCCGGGCTGATCGAGGGCCGGGATATCGTCGCCTATTGCGCGGCGAACAACCTCCCCGAAAAATTCGCTGCCTGGGCGACCGATCCGCTCGGCGCGGTGACCATTGCCGAGGCCGACAAGGGCGATGCGCCCGTCGGCTATGCCGTGCTGACTGAGCCCGACCTGCCGGTCGAGGCCGGTCCGGCGGATATCGAGCTCAAACGAATCTATACCCTCTCGCTGATGCACGGCTCTGGTCTGGGCCCGGCGCTGATGGACGTTGCGGTGGAGGACGCCGCCCGGCTCGGTCGCAAGCGGATCCTGCTCGGCGTCTACGCCAAAAACACCCGCGCCCAGAGCTTCTATAAACGTCAGGGCTTCGACGTGATCGGCGAGCGGCAGTTCCTGGTGGGCAGCACCCTCCACGACGACCTGGTTCTCGCGCGGAACATCTAGGGAATACCCATCCTCCGTTCGTGCTGAGCTTGTCGAAGCACTGCTTTTTCTACCGACGCCTCAAGGAAGAGCAGCCCTTCGACAAGCTCAGGGCGAACGGGCTTGTTACTTCGCAGGCTTCGGTTTCTCCCGCGCCCATAAAGCCTCCAACCGCGCCGGTTGCGACGTCCGCTCCCGCAGGATCACACCCTTCAGGCTGAAAGCCCGGCCCCGCATGACCCTGCCATGGGTCTCCCAGATCACATCGTAAATGGCGCTGTCGGTGCGCTGTGTGTCGGCATCCCAATAACTGCTGGTGATCAGTACGGGCAGACGGCCTTCACGTGCGTCAGGTCCACCATCGGTCGCCGCCAGGATCGCTCCGGAAAACCAGTCGGCGTCGATATGCGGCTCGAGCACGCTGGTCTGGTTGCTCACGCCCAGCGCCGTCGGAAAGCGCAGGTCGACGCTCTGGATCGGGTGCGCATCATCCTTCAGCGCCAGGCGAGCGCCGCCATGCTCCGGTGTCGCGGTCAACAATACCAGGGTGCGCGCCTTGGACTCGCTCGCCTTTTCGGCGCGCTTCTCCTGCTCGTCGGCCCGGCGATCCGACCAGCTTATCCACAGGCTCAGCGCCGTGATGAGCAGGCCGGCGACACCGACCAGTTCGGCCAGGGTCACCCAGCGGCGGCGCGTCGCAGCCGCCTCGGCCCGGTCCACCGCCTGTCGCGCGGCGGTCTCGATCACCGGGTCGCGTGCGGGAGGAGGGGGAGGCGGGACGGGATCTGGGTCTGGAACGGGTGGAACGACGGGGGGAACAGGGGTTTCGTCACTCATCGTCCACCAGCCTCCAGCAATTTACGCGGCGCCACCAATTCCCAGCTCGTCGCGATCCGGTCCCCGACATGGTCCCAGTCGACCTCGCCCGTGTCGAGCCGCAGGCCGATCCAGCCGGCATGGCCGATATAGGCTGGCACATAATAAAGATCCGGGTCCATCTCGACGAGCATCGCCTGCTCTTCCAGCCCGCTGGTCTTCACCTGAACCGCGGTGCGATCGTCGCCATGATGGTTATGCGAAAAATAGGCGAAGACCTTGCCCTTCGCGATGAAAAAGGCTGGCGCACCGTGCGAGATTTTCTCGGCGGCGCAGGGCAGGGCCATGCAGATTTCGCGGACCTTGGCGAGGATTGGCTCGGGATCGGGACTCATCGCATCGCGAAGTCTGCCAGAACCTTCGGGTAAAGGCGATGCTCTTCGGCGAGTACGCGGGTTGCCAGCGTATCGGCGGTATCGCCGGCCAGGATCGGCACCTCGGCCTGGCCGAGCACCTCGCCGCCATCCAGTTCCTCGGTGACGATATGCACCGAGCAGCCCCCGACGGCATCGCCCGCGTCGATGGCGCGCTGGTGGGTGTCGAGGCCCTTGTACTTCGGCAGCAGCGAGGGGTGGATATTGACGATCCGACCGCGCCAGCGCGCGACGAAATCATCGGAGAGAAGGCGCATATAGCCGGCCAGCGCGATCACCTCGACACCCGCCTCGCGGAGAGCGGCATCGATCGCCGCTTCATACTCGGCCTTGGGCATGCCCTTGGGCGATTGGGCGAAGCTGTGCAGGCCGGCATTGCGTGCCCAGGCGAGGCCGGGCGCGTCGGGCTTGTTGGAGGCGACGATGGCGATTTCGTACGGGCAGGCAGGGTCACGCGCCGCTTGGGCAAGCGACATCATGTTGGAGCCGCGGCCCGAGATAAGAATGCCGACCTTGCGCCTCACGACTCCCCTCCCGCTTGCGGGAGGGGTTGGGGGAGGGCATGTCCAAAAGAGAGGGCGTCATGTGATGACAGGCCCTCCCCTAACCCCTCCCACAAGTGGGAGGGGGACAGTGCCACACTATGCCTCATGCGTCGCCGACCACGCAGCCCGCGCACTCCACGCCTCGTCGCTGCCAAACACCGTGCACCCACGCGCTCCGGCCTCGATCGTCCCGATCGCAAACACCGTCTCGCCGGCCGCCTCCAGCGCCTGCTTCACCCCATCGGCATCGCCAGCAGCCACCACAGCCACCATCCCGATCCCGCAATTGAAGGTCCGCGCCATTTCCTCCGGCTCGATCGCGCCCTGGCCCTGCAGGAACGCCATCAGCCGCGGTTGCGGCCAGGCATCGGCATCGATTCGCGCATGCACGCCCTCGGGCAGCACGCGCGGCACATTCTCCAGCAGGCCGCCGCCCGTTATATGGGCCAGCCCCTTGATCCTCTTCTCGGCAAGCAGCGGCAGCAGCGGCTTCACGTAAATGCGGGTCGGCGCCATCAGCGCATCGATCAGCGTCACGTCCTGGTCGAACACGGCAGGGCGGTCGAGTTTCCAGCCCTTGTCGGCCGCCAGCCGGCGCACCAGCGAGAAGCCATTCGAATGCACGCCCGACGAGGCGAGTCCCAGCATCACGTCGCCGGGTGCGATCGCGGCACCGGTCAGCACCCGGTCTCGCTCGACCGCGCCGACGCAGAAACCGGCCAGATCATAGTCGCCATCGGCATACATGCCCGGCATCTCGGCGGTCTCGCCGCCGATCAGCGCACAGCCGGCCTGCTTGCAGCCCTCGGCGATCGAGGCCACGACACGCTCGGCTACCGCCGCGTCGAGCTTTGCGGTCGCATAATAATCCAGGAAGAACAGCGGCTCCGCGCCCTGCACGATCAGGTCGTTGACGCACATCGCGACCAGGTCGATCCCGACGCCATCATGGCTGTTGTGGTCAATGGCAAGCTTCAGCTTGGTGCCGACGCCATCATTCGCTGCCACCAGCAGCGGATCCTTGAACCCGGCCGCCTTCAGGTCGAAGAAGCCGCCAAAGCCGCCAAGATCGGCATCCGCACCGGGTCGCCGGGTGGATTTCGCGAGAGGGGCGATCGCGCGCACCAGCGCATTGCCGGCTGCAATCGAGACGCCCGCCTGGGCATATGTATAGGGGCTGTCAGCCCGTTCGGTTTCGCTCATTGCGTGCGACTAGCCACATCCTGCTTGGATTTCCACGATTGCTTCGCCAAAAGGGCGCGCAATGACATCCCGTCGCCTAGTCCGCCTGCTTCCGATCGCCCTGATGGTCGCCGTCACCGGCGGAATCGTCGCGGCGCAGGATGATGAACAGAGCAGCCCTCCGGTTTCGGCCGGCGACGGCTCGGGTAGTTATGAGGTCAGCGGGGTCGATGTCGATGTGACCGGCAAGACCGCCGACGCGGCTCGTACCGGCGGCTGGCGTATCGCCCAGCGCAAGGGATGGCAGATGCTGTCGCAGCGGCTCGGCGGGGGCGGCGGGCTGGTTTCGGACGGCACACTCGACTCGATCGTCTCGGGCATCGTTGTCGAGAATGAACAGATCGGGCCGAACCGCTATGTCGCCCGGCTCGGCGTCCTGTTCAACCGCGCGCGGGCGGGTGCGTTGCTCGGCGTTGCCGGGCGAACGGTGCGTTCCGCCCCGATGCTGACCATTCCGATCCAATGGTCGGGCGGGGCAGGGCAGGGCTTCGAGCAAAAGACCCCGTGGCAGGAGGCGTGGAGTCGCTTCCGCACGGGCAACAGTGCGATCGACTATGTGCGCCCCGCCGGTTCGGGCCCCGATTCGCTGTTGCTCAACGCCGGCCAGGTTGGACGGCCTGGCCGCGCCTGGTGGCGGTCGATTCTCGATCAATATGGTGCATCAGACGTGCTCGTGCCCGTGGTCAGGCTCTCGCGCCAATGGCCGGGTGGCCCGATCATCGGCGTGTTCGAGGCGCGCCATGGTCCCGATAATCATATCATCGCCCGTTTCACGCTTCGCGTCGGCAATGGCGATGCGCTGCCGATCCTGCTCGATGCCGGCGTGAAGCGAATCGACGACGCCTATCAGGCGGCGCTGCGCAACGGCTCGCTGCGCACCGATCCCACGCTGTCGTCTCGCCCGCCGGAACTGACGCCGGTGATCGAGGAAGAGGCACCGGGCGAAGCGCCGATCGAAACCACTGACGCGGTGCAGGCGACCGGCGGCAGCGTCGCGATCAGCATTCAGGTCGATACACCGGGCGCTGCATCGGTCTCGGCGACCGAGGCTGCGCTGCGGACCATCCCGGGCGTGCGCTCGGCGCTCACCAGCAGCCTGGCGCTTGGCGGCGTGTCGGTGATGCGGGTTACTTTCGACGGCGATCCGGCGGCGCTGAGGGCGGTGCTCGAAGCGCGCGGATGGACGGTCCAGGGCAGTGGCACGACCTTGCGTATCCGCAGAGGGGGCGCGCCGTCGCAGGGTGGAGCCGCGCCACCATCGGCCCCACCGGAAAACGCGACCAACTGATGAGCCAGATCGCGCTGCCATTCGATTGGCCGCCGGATCCGCGTGACGACGAATTTCTTGTCAGTGATTCGAACGCCCGCGCCGTCCAGCAGCTGGAACGTTGGAGTACCTGGCCAGTGATGGCCGTGGTGCTGACGGGGCCGCGCAAGTCGGGGCGGAGCCTGCTCGCGCGGATCTTCGCGGCGAAGAGCGGCGGGGAGATCATCGACGATGCCGAACGCCAGAATGAAACGGCGATCTTCCACGCCTGGAATCGGGCGCAGGAGACCAGGCATCCGCTCGTCATCGTCGCCGACGCGCCGCCCCCCGAATGGGCAGTCAAGCTACCCGACCTCCGATCCCGGCTTACCGCAAGTCCGACTGCGCGAATCGGTGCGCCCGACGAGGCACTGATGCAGGCGCTGTTCGAGCGGCAATTCCTCCGACGCGGCCTCGATGCCCGGCCGGATCTCATCCAGTGGCTGATTCTGCGTGTCGAACGCAGCCATATCGCCCTTCTGCGAACCGTCGATATCCTCGATCAGGCGGTCCTCGCGCGCCACAAACGCTTGTCGATTCCGCTCGCACGCGCCACATTGGCGGAAGCGGGGCTGATCGCCGGTCGCGCCCCAGAATTACCGATCGAGAACCTATGACACGCCCCGCTCATATCGTGCGTCTGGACGATGACGACGATCCCTTTGTCAGCGGCGAGGGGAGCGAACGCTATTTCAACCGCGAACTTTCCTGGCTGGCCTTCAACCGGCGCGTGCTGGAAGAAGCCTGCAATCCTGCACATCCGCTGCTTGAGCGGGTCCGTTTCCTGTCCATCTCGGGCTCGAACCTGGACGAGTTCTTCATGGTCCGCGTTGCAGGCCTGAAAGGGCAGCAGCTGCAGGACGTCGATCGGCTCTCGGTCGATGGCATGTCCTCGCGGCAGCAACTCGCCGCGATCGTGGCGGAAGCCGACGAACTGGTGGAAAGCCAGCGCTCGGTCTGGCGCGACCTGCGTCTTGAGCTTGCCGAGACCGGCATCGAAGTGCTTGGCTCCAAGACGATCGACGCGGCGGTCACCGCCGAGGAACTGGTCTGGCTCGAAACGCATTTCCGCGAGCAGATCTTCCCGATTCTGACGCCCCAGGCGCTCGATCCGGCGCATCCTTTCCCGTTCATGCCCAACAAGGGGCTGGCGGTGATGTTCGATCTCGTCCGCCTGTCGGACAACGAGCCGATTCGTGAGCTGGTCATGCTGCCGGCGCCGATGGCGCGCTTTGTCCGTCTTCCGGGCGAGCGGGCGCGCTATGTCGCGGTCGAATCGCTGGTGAAGCGTTTCTCGTCGCTCGTCTTTCCGGGCTATCGCATCGATGGCGGCGCCGAATTCCGCGTGCTGCGCGACAGCGATATCGAGATCGAGGAAGAGGCGGAGGATCTGGTCCGCTACTTCGCCAACGCGATCAAGCGCCGCCGCCGTGGCCGGGTGATCAGGCTCGAGCTCGAAAGCGGCATGCCTGACGGCCTTTCCAAGGCGCTGCGCGACGAGCTTGGCGGCCCCGACGCTTTCGTGACGGAGAGTGGTGCGTTCCTCGGCGTGGGCGACTTGGAATCGATCGTCGATGAGGACCGCCCCGACCTGAAATTTCCGCCCTACAGCCCACGTTTTCCGGAGCGGATCCGCGAGTTCAATGGCGACTGTTTCGCGGCGATTCGCGCCAAGGACATCGTGGTCCATCACCCGTACGAGACCTTCGACGTGGTGCTGGCCTTCCTCAAACAGGCAGCGGCCGATCCCGATGTGGTCGCGATCAAGCAGACGCTTTATCGCGCCGGCAAGCAGCCGGCCGTCATCAACGCGTTGATCGCTGCCGCCGAGGCCGGCAAATCGGTCACTGCGGTCGTAGAGCTCAAGGCGCGTTTCGATGAGGAGCAGAATTTGCTCTGGGCCTCGGCGCTCGAGCGTGCCGGCGTGCAGGTCGTCTATGGCTTCATGGAGTGGAAGACCCACGCCAAGGTCTCGATGGTCGTCCGGCGCGAAGCGGGTCAATTCCGCACCTATTGCCACTTCGGCACCGGCAATTATCACCCGGTGACGGCAAAAATCTACACTGATCTCAGCTTCTTCACGGCCGATCCTCGCATCGGGCGCGATGCCGCGCAGATGTTCAACTACGTCACCGGCTATGTCGAACCGCAGGACATGGCGCTGGTCAGCCTGTCGCCACGCGACCTGCGGCGGCGCCTGATGGGCTTGATCGATACCGAGATCGAGTTCGCGAAGGCGGGCAAGCCCGGCGCGATCTGGGCCAAGATGAACTCGGTGGTCGATCCGGCGGTGATCGAGAAGCTGTACGAGGCGAGCGCGGCCGGCGTGCGTATCGACCTGATCATTCGCGGCATCTGCTGCCTGCGACCGGGTGTGCCGGGCCTGTCCGAGAATATCCGGGTGAAATCGGTGATCGGCCGATTCCTGGAGCATAGCCGCATCTGGGCGTTCGGCAACGGCAAGGCCCTGCCGAACGACGGGGCTAAGGTGTTCATCTCGTCGGCCGACTGGATGCCGCGCAATTTCGACCGCCGGGTCGAATATATGCTCCCGATCGAGAATTCGACGGTGCACGATCAGATCCTCGACCAGGTGATGGTCGCCAACCTGATCGACAACGAACAGAGCTGGGAGCTTCAGGCCGACGGCAGCTATGTACGGACCGAACCGGGCGACCGGCCGTTCAACCTGCATCGCTATTTCATGACCAACCCGTCGCTGTCCGGGCGCGGCGCCGCGCTGTCCGCCAGTGACGCCGTGCCGAAACTTTCGCTCAGCCGGAGGCGTTAGGGGGCGTGGCCACCCTTGTTTTCCGTAAGCCCAAGGCCGAATCGGCTGTCGAACCGCGGACCGGCATCATCGATATCGGCTCCAATTCGATTCGGCTCGTCGTCTATCAGGGGCCGGAGCGATTGCCGGCGATCCTGTTCAACGAAAAGGTGATGGCAGGCCTTGGCCGTGGTCTGGCCGAGACCGGGGCGATTGCCGAGACCGGGCTTGAACTGGCGTCCGAGGCGCTTGCTCGCTTTGCCGCTGTTGCGCGCGAGATGGAGGTGACGCGCCTCCGCACCGTCGCCACCGCCGCCGTACGCGACGCATCCAACGGGCGCGTGCTGCTCCGCACCGCGCAGGATCTCGGGCTGAAGGTCGATCTTCTGTCGGGCGAACAGGAAGCGACCGCCGCCGGGCATGGCGTCCTGTCCGCGATTCCGGATGCCGATGGCATCGTCGGCGATCTTGGCGGGGGCTCGCTCGAACTGGTCCGTGTTTCCGGCGGCAAGGTACGCGACCGGGTATCGTTCCCGTTAGGCGTCCTCCGTATCGGTGCGGTACGGGTCAAGGGGCAGGGGGCACTCGAGCGCCAGGTGTTCAAGTCGCTGAAGGCCGCCAGCTGGCTCGGGCGCGGCGCGGGGCTGCCGCTCTATCTCGTCGGGGGGTCGTGGCGGGCGCTTGCGCGGCTCGACATGCATCTGAACAATTATCCGCTGCCGGTAATCCACCAATATTCGATGACCTTGCCCGCCATCTCTCGCATGGGCCGCACGATCAGCCATGTGCCGAAAAGCTGGCTGCGCGCCATTCCGGGTCTGTCCTCGGGCCGGGCCGCAACGCTTGGCGATGCTGCCGCGCTGCTGGCGGTGCTGCTCAAGCATCTTCAGGCGGAGACGACGATCGTTTCCGCCTTCGGCCTGCGTGAGGGGTTGCTTTACGGCGCGCTCGAAGAAGAGGTTCGTGCGCAGGATCCGCTGATCGTCGCGGCACGCGATGAGGGACAGCGCCACGGGCGCTTCGCCGAGCATGGCGACCTGCTCGATCACTGGATCGCGCCGCTGTTCACCCGCGACACGCCCGCCCAGGCGCGCCTGCGACTTGCAGCCTGCCTGCTCGCCGATGTGGGCTGGCGCGCCAACCCGGAGTTCCGCGCCGAACGCGGCGTCGAGATCGCACTCCACGGCAATTGGGTCGCGATCGACGCCCGCGGCCGCGCGCTCGTCGCCCAGGCATTGTTCACCAGCCTGGGTGGCGGCACCGAGATCCCGGCACCCTTGCAATCGCTTGCGACCACCGAGGACCTGAAGCGCGCCGTTACCTGGGGTCTCGCGATGCGGCTTGGCCAGCGGCTCAGCGGCGGCCTTGCCGGGCCGCTACGCCGCTCGCGCCTGACTGACGATGGCCAGATCGTGACGCTGCAGGTAACGCCGGACGATCTCGCGCTCTACGGCGAGGCGGTCGAACGCCGTCACACGGCGCTGTGCAACGCTCTCGGCAGGAAGCCGATCGTCACCGCATAAGGGGGCGGGGCGTCTCCGCCCGTTCGTCCGTCAACCGCAGTGAACGCGCGTGACGACATCCTTCTCGTCGAGATCGAGGTTCAGCCGATCGATCCGATAGTCCATCGTCACGGCCATGCCCGGACGAATCACCCGCACCGTCTTCGATCCCGAGGCGAGTCGCGCCTTTTCGACGGCCTCGGCCGAATAGGCCTTGCCGACCAGATCACCTGCAGCCTCCGCCGAGCAGTTACCCTCGGCCACTGGCGGCGTCTGTGCGGGCGTTTCTGCGGGCGGTGCCGGCGTGCAGGCCGTCAGCGCGGCGAGCAGCACCATTATCCTCACGCGTCGACATCCTCGGTCCGCGTCATCTTCAGCTTGCCGTTGACCACCGCAAAGGCGAGCCGCCCCTCGACCAGGTCGAGCGCGTCCTGGCCGAACTGATCGAATCGCCAGCCCTGCAGGATCGAAATCCCGTCGCGCTGTCCGGCGGCAAGCGCTTCCAGGTCCTCGCTCCGCGCCAGCAACCGTGCCGCGACGTCGATTTCCTTGGAGCGGATCTTGAGCAGCAGCTTGAGCAGGTCGGCGACGAGCGCGCCGTCCTTGCCAAGGCCGGGCTTGCGATCGTCGCGCGCGGGCATCTCGTCGGCGCTCATCGGCTCGGCCGCTTCGAGCGCCGCCATCAGCCGCGCGCCGATATCGTTGCCGGCCCAGGTCGCGGAAAGGCCGCGCACCTTGGCGAGATCGGCCTGCTTGCGCGGGGCATGGCCGGCGAGATCGGCCAGCGTCTCGTCCTTGACGATCCGGCCGCGCGGCAGGTCCTTGCCCCGCGCCTCAAGCTCACGCCAGCGTGCCAGCGCCTTCAGCCGGCCGAGCACGTCCGGCTTGCGTCCCGCGATCCGCACGCGCTTCCACGCCTCGTCCGGATCGTTGGCATAGTTCTTCGGGTCGCCCAGCCGCTCCATCTCCTGGTCGAGCCATGCGCCGCGACCTGTCTTGCGCAGCCGTTCGAGCATCTTGGGGAAGATCTTCGCGAGATGGGTGACGTCGCCGATCGCATATTCGATCTGCCGTGCGTCGAGCGGACGCCGGCTCCAGTCGGTGAACCGCGCGCCCTTGTCGACCTGGATGCCGAGATAGGCATCGACCAGGTTGGAGTAGCCGACCTGCTCGCCTTGCCCCAGCGCCATCGCCGCGATTTGGGTGTCGAACAGGGGGTACGGGGTCTTGCCCGTGAGATTGTAGATGATCTCCAGATCCTGCCCGCCGGCATGGAAGACCTTCAGCACGTCCTCGTTGTTGGTCATCAGCTCGAGCAGCGGGGTCATGTCGAGGCCCGGCGCCATCGGGTCGATCGCCGCCGCCTCGTTCACATCGGCGATCTGGATCAGGCAGAGTTCCGGCCAGAAGGTGTTCTCGCGCATGAACTCGGTGTCGACGCAGACGAAGTCGGCCTGGCCGAGTCGGGTGCACAGATTGGCGAGGGTGGCGCTGTCGGTGATTAACGGATGGATATGCATCGCAACCCCATAGACATGTGTCGCCGCCTTGACAAAGCGGCGTATGACGGGGAAGCGCGGCGCTTCGCATACTCTGCCGAACATTTTGAACGAGAAGACGATCATGCACGCCTATCGCACCCATAATTGTGCCGAACTGCGCCCCGACCACGTCGGGCAGGAGGTCCGCGTTTCGGGCTGGGTCCACAAGAAGCGCGACCATGGCGACCTCGTATTCGTCGACCTGCGCGACCATTACGGCATCACCCAGATCGTCACCGACATCAGCGGCCCCGTATTCGACGTGATCGAGTCGCTGAAGAACGAGTCGGTCGTCACCATCACCGGCACCGTCGTCGCCCGCGCCCCCGAAGCGGTGAACCCCAATCTCGCGACCGGCGCGATCGAAGTGCGCGCCGCCGCTGCCGTGGTTCAGTCGGTCGCCCATGACCTGCCGATGCCGGTCGCCAGCGAGAATGAATATCCCGAGGAAATCCGCCTCCGCTATCGTTTCCTCGATCTGCGGCGCGAGCGGCTCCACGCCAACATCATGCTGCGGTCCAAGGTCATCACCTCGCTGCGCCAGCGCATGATCGGACAGGGCTTCACCGAGTTCCAGACCCCGATCCTGACCGCGTCGTCGCCTGAGGGCGCCCGCGACTATCTCGTCCCGAGCCGTGTCCACCCGGGCAAGTTCTACGCGCTCCCGCAGGCGCCGCAGATGTTCAAGCAGCTGCTGATGGTCGCCGGCTTCGACCGCTATTTCCAGATCGCACCCTGCTTCCGCGACGAGGATGCCCGTGCGGACCGTTCGCCGGGCGAATTCTACCAGCTCGATTTCGAGATGAGCTACGTCACCCAGGAAGACGTGTTCGCCGCGATCGAGCCGGTACTGCACGGCGTGTTCGAGGAATTCGCCGACTGGCAGGGCAAGGGGCGCACCGTCTCGGCGCTACCGTTCAAGCGCATCCCGTACCGCGAATCGATGCTCAAATACGGCAACGACAAGCCCGACCTCCGCAATCCGATCCTGATCTCGGACGTGTCGGAGCGTTTCAAGGGCTCCGGCTTCGGCCGCTTCGCCGGAATCGTCGAGGGCGGCGATGTCGTCCGCGCCATCCCGGCGCCTGGCACCGCCGACAAGAGCCGCAAATTCTTCGACGACATGAACGCCTGGGCGCAGAGCGAAGGCTTTGCCGGCCTCGGCTATGCCACGCGCAAGGCCGGCGTTTTCGGCGGCCCGATCGCCAACAACCATGGCGAAGAGGGCATGGCGAAGATCGCCGAGGCGCTCGGCCTCGGCCCGGACGACGGCGTGTTCTTCGCTGCCGGCAAGGAAGGCCAGGCTGCGAAGCTCGCCGGGCTCGCGCGCACCCGCGTCGCCGATCAGCTCGGCCTGATCGACCAGAACCGCTTCGAGTTCTGCTGGATCGTCGACTTCCCGATGTTCGAATATGACGAGGACGCCAAGAAGGTCGATTTCAGCCACAACCCCTTCTCCATGCCACAGGGCGAAATGGAGGCGCTGGAAACGAAGGACCCACTCGACATCCTCGCCTATCAGTACGACATCGTCTGCAACGGCGTGGAACTATCCTCGGGCGCGATCCGGAACCACAAGCCGGAGATCATGTACAAGGCGTTCGAAATCGCCGGCTATACCCAGACCGATGTCGACACCAATTTCGCCGGCATGATCAACGCCTTCAAATGCGGCGCCCCCCCGCATGGCGGCTCTGCGCCGGGCGTCGACCGCATCGTAATGCTGCTCGCCGACGAGCCGAACATCCGTGAGGTCATCGTCTTCCCGATGACGCAGAAGGCCGAGGATCTGATGAT
This sequence comes from Sphingomonas sp. P3_C6, assembly GCF_056402595.1. NCBI lineage: Bacteria > Pseudomonadati > Pseudomonadota > Alphaproteobacteria > Sphingomonadales > Sphingomonadaceae > Sphingomonas > Sphingomonas sp. P3_C6. The sequence goes on along the minus strand of NZ_JBFUHB010000002.1, from coordinate 232,015 downwards.
GGGCGCGCCAAACTTCGCGACGGAAAAACAGCTGCGCGAACTCAACATCCGCACGATCGAGGTCGCGACCGCCAAGCCCACGGTCGAGGCGGTTCGCCCGGAGTAATCGGGAACTACCCTCCCGTCCGTTCGCTTCGAGCGCAGTCGAGAAGCCTCTCTCGCTTCGCTCGACACGAACGGATAGGGTTGCCGAATGACGATCAATCTCTCGGACTATGAAGCCGGCGCCAAATACAAGGGCGACTACGATCAGTATCTCGCCAAGCTGCAGGAGCGGCTGGCGCATATCCAGGTCGCGCATATCGTCCATAAGCGCCGCGCGCTCATCCTGCTCGAAGGATGGGATGCGGCGGGGAAGGGGGGCATCGTCCAGCGCCTCACCTCCGAATGGGATCCGCGCAACTTCCAGGTATGGCCGATCAAGGCGCCGACCGAGGTCGAGCTCGGCCACCATTTCCTCTGGCGTTTCTGGAAGAAGCTCCCCGCCAACGGCAACATCGCCGTGTTCGATCGCAGCTGGTATGGCCGCGTCCTGGTCGAGCGGGTCGAAGGCTTCGCCAAAGAGGCGGAGTGGCGCCGCGGCTATGACGAGATCAACGAGTTCGAGGCGCAGCAGAGTGATTCGGGCACGACCATCGTCAAGCTGTTCGTCCATGTGACCCAGGAGGAGCAGGACGAGCGCCTCAAGGCTCGGCTCGAACACCCCTGGAAGCGCTGGAAAACCGGCGCGGAAGACTATCGCAACCGCGACAAGCGTAACGACTATCTCGATGCGATGGCGGAGATGTTCCGCCGGACCGACACACGTTGGGCGCCCTGGCATGCGATTGACGGCAACCATAAAAAGGCAGCCCGTATCGCCGCGCTCACCGTCATCGCCGATCGGCTCGAGGCTGCGGTGCCGATGGACGCCCCACCACTCGACCCCGACCTTGAGAAACTGGCGCGCAAGGCGCTCGGGATGAAATAGGCCCTGCAAACAGTCCTTACGGATGAATCCTGAATTGTAACATGGTCGCTTCAGCGAGATGTTCAGTCCAGGAAAGGACCAAGAACATGCGCAGGATCGAAGACCCGTCGGCAACCGGTCTCGCCACCGTTTTTGAAGTCGCGCTGACCGCCGCGCTGCTTGGCATGGCACTCGCCATGCCGCTGGTGCGCGACCAGATGGTCGACACGATCAGCGCGTTGATCGCGAATCTCCGTGCTTTCTAAGCCGGTACGAAAGCTCCGCTCTCGTCCATCAGGTGCAAAATGCCGTCCGCGATGGCGAAATAGGCGCCGCGCAGCTTCAGCGTCCCGGCGGTTTCCCGCTCCGGAATGCAGGGGAAGGTCCGTAGATTGGCAATGCTCACCCGAACCGTCTCGAGTTCCAGCGCCCGTTTCGCTTCCGGCCCGTCACCATATTCGGCAACGATCCGCTCCCGCGCGTCGTCGAGCATGTCCACCCAATGCGCGATGAAGCCGCCATTTCCGGCGGGTTGGCCGACGAAGCGCTGCGAGAGCGCCGCCTCGACGCCGCCGCACGAACCATGGCCCAGCACGACGATTTCCGCGACCTCGAGCTGCGTAACTGCGAATTCGAGAGCGGCGGACACACCATGCCGGCCGCCGCCCAGCTCGAACGGCGGCACGAGATTCGCGATATTGCGCACCACAAAGATTTCGCCGGGGGAGGTATCGAAAATCTGGGCGGGATCGACCCGGCTATCCGAACAGGCGATCACCATTACCCGCGGCCGCTGACTGTCGCGAAGCTCGGCCCAGCGGCCATGCTGGCTTGACCAACCCGTCTCGCGAAAGCGGCGATAGCCGGCGATCAGCTCGGCGAATCCCTGGGTATCCGTAGACATCGTTTCTGTAGACATAATCGCCCATATTCGGAGTTTTGCCGGGATGGCAAGCGCAGCCCGTGGCGACCCGCTCGGAATGGTCGCCGCAAACTGCAACTGGCCCTGCCATCGCTGCACTAGCGACGAGCGCTGACACTCGCTATCTGGCGCTCATGAACGAGATGACGCCGCTCAACCCCATCCCCGGCCAAGCCCCCCGCCAGCGCAAGCCCGACTGGATTAGGGTGAAGGCGCCGACCAGCACCGGTTTCGCCGAGACCAAGGCGATGATGCGTCGTCTCAACCTCAATACCGTGTGCGAGGAAGCGGCCTGTCCGAACATCGGCGAGTGCTGGACCAAGAAGCACGCAACGGTGATGATCCTGGGCGACACCTGCACGCGCGCCTGCGCTTTCTGCAACGTGAAGACCGGCATGCCACGCGCCGTGGACGCGCTCGAGCCGCAGCATACCGCCGATGCCGCCGCGGAGCTTGGCCTCGAACATATCGTCATCACCTCGGTCGACCGCGACGATCTGCCGGATGGCGGCGCATCGCAATTCGTGAAGGTGATCCAGGCGCTCCGCCGCACTACGCCGAAGACGACGATCGAAATTCTGACTCCGGACTTCCGCAACAAGGCCCAGGCAGCGGTCGAATCGATCGTCGAGGCACGCCCCGACGTCTATAATCACAATCTCGAAACCGTGCCCCGGCTTTACCCGACGATCCGCCCGGGCGCGCGTTACTATGCGTCGCTGCGTCTGCTAGAATCGGTCAAGCGCCACGATCCGTCCATCTTCACCAAGTCCGGCGTGATGGTCGGGCTCGGCGAGGAACGCCTCGAGGTCCATCAGGTGATGGACGACATGCGCTCTGCCGACATCGATTTCCTGACCATGGGCCAGTATCTTCAGCCAACCCCGCGCCATGCCAAGGTGCTGGATTTCGTCACGCCCCAGGCCTTCGACGCCTATGCCGCTATCGCCCGCGCCAAGGGTTTCCTGCTGGTCGCGGCCTCCCCGCTGACCCGGTCGAGCTATCACGCCGGCGATGATTTTGCGAAGATGCGGGCCGCGCGCGAGGCCCAGCTTTCGAGGGGGCTCGCAAAGGGCTGATGCCGCGCCATTCGGAAACCCGCCGGCTTCCCTATTCGCGCGAGCAGATGTTCGATCTCGTCGCCGATGTCGGCAGCTATGCTCAGTTCCTGCCTTGGGTCACCGCCGTGCGCATCCGCTCGAGCGGCGAGACCGAGATGGTCGCCGACCTGATCGTCGGCTTCAAGGGCCTGCGCGAGACCTTCACCTCGAAGGTCGCCAAGACCCGGCCCGATCGCATCCATGTCGACTATCTCGACGGGCCGCTCAAATATCTGCGCAACGACTGGGTGTTCCGCCCGCACGCCGATGGCTGCGAAATCGATTTCAGCGTCGACTTCGCGTTCAAGAATCGCGTGTTCGAGATGCTGGCAGGGCAGGTGTTCGGCGCCGCGTTGCGCAAGATGATCGGCGCGTTCGAGGAACGCGCTGCCAGGCTTTACGGATCTTCGGACTCGGGCAGCAGCAGTTCGAGCGCACACAGGGCGGCCTGAAGCCGGATCCCGCCGCGGCCGAGATCGCCGAAATCCTTGCGATCGGCGACGACATGCCCCGGATCGCCGCCCTTTTCGGCCCGGGCGAACACGACGGTGCCGACCGGCTTCTTCTCGGTCCCTCCGCCTGGGCCTGCCACACCGGTGATCGCCACCGCTACATCGGCACCGCTCTGCTCGAGCGCGCCCTGCGCCATGCTCCATGCCGTCGCGATCGAGACGGCGCCGAAGGTGTCGATCACGTCCGAACTCACCCGGAGCATGCTGAGCTTGGCATCGTTGGAGTAGGTGACGAATCCACTTTCGAAGATCTCGGACGATCCTGGGATCTCGGTCAGGGCGGCGGCAACCAGTCCGCCGGTGCAGCTTTCAGCGACGGAGATGTGGCGTCCGATGGCCTTGTTGGCATCAACCACACGCTGGGCAGCGGCGACCAGTTCGGCGGGGAGGATGGTGTCCATGCTCACCGCTTTAGTGCCGGGCAGATCGGCAATCCATCCTTCTTGCCCTTGCTCGCCTTTGACGCGCTCTCCAGTTCGAGCACCGTGATGACGAGTTCGACAAGATTGCCCGGCGGCAGAGGCGCGAGCTGAGTCATGATATGATCGATTGCCGCGCAGTCCCGCGGCTTGATTTCATTCGCTATCATGGGGGCGATCATCGTCTTCAGCAGGGGCTTCATCACCTCCGGCTCGAGCAACGCCGCCATCGTGCTGTCACCGGCGAGCTTGGTCAGTCCCGATCGTGCCTGGGGCCACGCCCGATCAGCTTCGACCTGGAAACCGTCGAGGAGCGGCCCAGAGGTCTGCCGCAACAAGGCGGTCGATGGCAGCGTCCGTTCGCAGGCGGTACCGGCTGCCCTGATCGCCTCGGGAGCCAACACGAACATGACCGCGGTGGCCTCGTCATGCGTCAGGCAGGGTTTTGCCTGCTCCGCCTGGGCGACACTGGCGCCTGCAAGCGCCCACAGCGCCAGCGCTCCCGCGATTCCGTTCCGCTTCATCACGCCCTGTCCCCCGGTATCCTGATGGTTGCGATGGCCTGTGCAGCGATGCCCTCGCCGCGGCCGGCGAAGCCGAGACGTTCGGTTGTCGTCGCCTTGACGCTGATCTGGCCGGGTGAAAGCCGCAACAGCGCCGCGATCCGCGTGCGCATCGCCTCGCGGTGCGGCCCGACTTTGGGCGCTTCGCAGATCAGCGTCAGATCGACGAAATCGATGATCCCGCCCTGTGCCGCGACGAGCGACGCCGCATGTTCGAGGAACTGTGCCGAATCCGCCCCGCGCCATTTCGGGTCGCTCGGCGGGAAATGCATGCCGATATCCCCATCGCCGATGGTGCCGAGCAGGGCGTCGGTGATGGCATGGAGCGCGACATCGGCATCGCTATGCCCGGAAAGTCCCTTGTCGTGCGGGATCAGTACGCCGCCGAGCCAGAGTTCCTCGCCCTCGACCAGCCGGTGAACGTCGAAGCCGGTTGCGCTACGCACGCGCATATTGGCGGCATGACGCGCTTCGGCAGCGGCGAAATCGGCCGGATAGGTGATCTTTTCCAGCATCATGTCCCCTTCGACGAGCGCTACCATACCGCCCGATGTGCGCAGCATCTGGGCGTCGTCGGTCGGCTCCTCGCCCGACCACGCCCTGTGCGCGGCAACTATTGAATCGAAACGAAAGGCCTGCGGCGTCTGCACCCTGTACACGCCGTCGCGCGGTACGAGCTCGCCCAAGGTGTCGGCGCCCCGCGCCAGCGTATCGGCGACCGGCAGGGCAGGAATGGCGCCCTCCTGCGTATCCAGCGCGGCGAGCAGGCGGTCGATCACCGCGCTGCTCAGGAACGGGCGGGCTGCATCATGGATCAGTACCCGGTCGGGCATGTCGCCCGCCAGGGCTTCGAGCCCGGCGCGCACGGACGCACGTCGAGTCGCGCCACCAGTGATGTGCTCGACATCGCCCAGGGCAGCGGCGAGCGCCTCTTCCTGGTCCGGGCCGATCACGACGATCACCCGCGAAATGTCAGGATGCGCTTCCAGCGCTGCGAAACTATGCGCAATCATCGGCTTGCCGGCGAGCATGGCGAATTGCTTGGGCACACTGCCCCCGCTTCGCACACCCTGTCCGGCGGCCACGATCAGCGCTGCGGTGCCCCTTCGCGTCATCGCGCTCGCCTAGCCGAAGCGCGCCGTGACCGCCAGCCTTGCCGCCGGGCCGATCCTCGCCTATAGGCTGCCCGTTTTTCAGGCACATGACCCAGACACTCGCCCCCATCCAGATCGGATCCGTCCGGATCGAGCGCCCCGTGATTCTCGCGCCGATGACGGGCGTCACCGACATGCCGTTCCGCACTGTCGTGCGACGCTTCGGCTCCGGCCTCAACGTGACCGAGATGGTCGCCAGCCAGGCCGCGATCCGCGAGACCCGCCAGTCGCTGCAGAAAGCGGCATGGGATCCGGTCGAGGAGCCGGTGTCGATGCAACTCGTCGGCTGCACCCCGTACGAGATGGGGGAAGCGGCCAAGCTGAGCGAGGACCGCGGCGCGGCGATTATCGACATCAATATGGGCTGCCCGGTGCGCAAGGTGACCAGCGGCGATGCCGGATCTGCGCTGATGCGCGATCTCGACAATGCCGGCGCCATCATCCGCGCGTGCGTCGATGCGGTCAGCGTCCCGGTAACGGTCAAGATGCGCATGGGCTGGGACCATTCGAGCCTCAACGCACCGGACCTGGCGAAGATCGCGCAGGATCTCGGGGCGAAGATGGTCACCGTTCACGGTCGCACCCGCAACCAGATGTACCGCGACACTGCCGACTGGGCATTCATCCGCCGGGTCAAGGATGCGGTGTCGATCCCGGTCATCGCCAATGGCGATATCTGCTCGATCGAGGATGCCGAGACGGCGCTCGAACAATCCGGCGCTGACGGTGTGATGATCGGCCGCGGCGCCTACGGCCGCCCCTGGCTGCTTGCCCAGGTGATGGAATGGTTCGCTACCGGCCGGCGGATCGCCGACCCGACGATCGAACAACAATATGACCTGATCACAGAGCATTATGACGCGATGCTCTCGCATTATGGCAATGAAGTCGGCGTCAATATGGCCCGCAAGCATATCGGCTGGTACACCAAGGGACTTCACGGTTCGGCCGAGTTCCGCAACCGCGTGAACCAGATCCCGGATCCCAAATTGGTCCAGGCGATGCTTGCCGAATTCTACGCGCCCTGGCGCAGCCGCGCGGCGGCGTGACCTCATGACGGAAAAGGCGGAGCCAAGCTTCGCCGCCCTGTTTGCCGCTCTGCCGGTCGCCGTGATGGTGATCGATCCGGAGGGACGGATCGCCTTCGCCAATGCCGAGTGCGAGGCGCTGCTCAACCTGTCCGAGCGCGCGATGCGTGGCCAGCCGCTCGACAGCGTGCTGACGCCGCCCGGCGAGCCGAGCCGCCGCGACAATCAGGGCTTTTCGGCATTCGACGCCGAGATCGAGATTGCGCGTGGCGGCCGCGTGATGGTCGATTATATCGAGGCGCGGGTGCCCGATCATGCCGGCTGGCGATCGGTCACACTGCATCACGGGGCGACCTCGCGCCGCATGGGCCAGTCGGTCGATCGCGCCTCTGCCGCCCGTGCCGCGATCGGCGCGGCCGCGATGCTCGCGCATGAGATCAAGAACCCGCTCTCGGGCATCCGCGGCGCGGCGCAGCTTATCGCCGGCGATGGGGACGGCACCGAAGAGCTGACCACGCTGATTACCACCGAGGTCGATCGTATCGCCGCGCTGATCGACCGGATGCAGGATTTCACCGACACCCGTCCGTTGAGCCTGAACCCCGAAAATATCTATCCGCTGCTCGATCATGCCCGGCGCGTCGCGCTTGCCGGGTTCGCCAGGCATGTGACGATCGACGAGCGGTTCGACCCATCGCTCCCGCCAGTGCTGGCCGATCGCGATGCGATCCTCCAGGTCGTGCTCAACCTGATCAAGAACGCGACCGAGGCGATGGCTGAACAGGCTGATGCGAGGATCACGCTCGCCACCGCCTATCGCCACGGCATGGCGGTCAGCCCGTCGCCTGGCCGCCCGCGCCAGCCCCTGCCGATCGAGATCTGCGTGATCGATAATGGACCCGGTGCGCCGGAAGACATCGCCGACCATCTCTTCGATCCCTTCGTGTCGGGAAAGCCGGAGGGGCAGGGGCTCGGCCTCGCCCTTGTCGACAAGCTGGTGCGCGATATGGGCGGGATCGTGCAATATGCCCGCGAAGGATCCCCGCCCCAGTCGGTGTTCCGCATCCTGTTGCCCCGAGGATCAGCATGAAGATCAGCATATGAGAAACCAGGGCAGCATCCTGGTCGTGGACGATGATTCGGCGATCCGCACGGTCGTCGCCCAGGCACTGCGCCGTGATGGCCACCGCGTGACGACCGCGGCAAGTCTGGCTGAGCTCGACGTGCAGCTTGCCGCAGGACTGCCCGACGTTTTGATTACTGACGTCGTGCTGCCCGACGGCAATGGCCTCGACCGGGTCGAGAAGCTGACCAAGGAATATCCCGGTCTGCCGGTCATCGTCTTCTCGGCGCGCAATACCCTCACCACCGCCGTTCGCGCGACCGAAGTCGGGGCTTACGATTATCTCCCCAAACCGTTCGACCTCGATGTGCTCGCCCGTGCGGTGCGGGGCGCGCTCGCCCGCGGGCCCGGCGCGCCGGAAGAGCGCCCCGACGAGGTCGATTCGGCGTTGCCGCTGATCGGCCGCTCGCCGGCGATGCAGGACGTCTACCGGATCATCGCGCGCGTCGTCTCGAACGACCTGACCGTGCTGATCTCGGGCGAATCGGGCACCGGCAAGGAACTGGTCGCCCGTGCGATCCATGATCTCGGCCCGCGCCGCCGCTCGCCCTTTGTCGCGCTCAACATGGCCGCGATCCCGCGCGAGCTGATCGAGGCTGAGCTGTTCGGCCACGAACGCGGCGCCTTTACCGGCGCCCAGGCGCGCTCGGCCGGTCGTTTCGAACAGGCGGAAGGGGGGACGCTCTTTCTCGACGAGATCGGCGACATGCCGATGGAAGCGCAGACGCGACTGCTCCGCGTGCTCCAGTCGGGCGAGTTCACCACCGTTGGCGGCGCACGCACGATCCGCGCCGATGTCCGTATCGTCGCCGCGACCAATCGGGACCTCGCCCAGCTCGTCGCCACCGGCCAGTTCCGCGAGGATCTGTTCTATCGTCTGAACGTCGTGCCGGTCAGTCTGCCCGCGCTCCGGGCGCGGCGGCAGGATATCGCTCTGCTGGCGCGCCACTTCCTCGATCGCGCCGCGGAGGGCGGGCTGCCGCGCAAGCAACTCGATCCGGCCGCCATCACCTCGCTCGAAAGCTATGACTGGCCCGGCAATGTCCGCGAGCTCGAGAATATCATGCGCCGGATTGCCGTGCTGAGCCGTGACGAACGAATCGGTGCCGACGAGGTGAGGGCGATGATCGGCGCGTCCTCGTCGTCGCAGCCCACCCCACCCGGAGATCCGGGTATCGAGGCAGCAGTCCATGCCCGGCTCGAACGGCTGGCACGCGAAGAACCGGCCGCGCTCGACGATGGCAGTCTATATGACCGCATCATCGGCGAAGTCGAACGCCCACTGATCGAGGCGCTGCTCGCCCGCCACGGCCAGAACCAGCTCCGCGCCGCCCGGGCCCTTGGCATCAACCGCAACACGCTGCGCAAAAGACTCGATACGCTGGGCATCGATCCGGACGCAGGGCGGTCGGGCGGTAGCGATACGGGCTGACCCGTTCGCTTTTGTGTGTTTTCCTTGCAACAAAATGTTGTATTGAAGACACGATGACGGCCGACGCGGTACCCGCGAAAAGAACGAAACCGCTGACTCTGCGTTTCAGCGTGACCCCGTTCGTCGAATTATTGGTTCTGGCGGGCGCGATCGCGATCGCGACGGCCAGCTATTTCATCATTTCGAGCGGCGCAGCGTCGCCGACCCTGCTCACGCCGCTTCTCGTCGCCCTGCTGCTCGTCTCCAACCTGGTGCCCGGCGTGGCGCTGCTGGTACTGCTCGGTCGACGGATCGCGATGCGCCGCGCCGCCCGGTCGCCGATCGGCGGGCGCGGCCGGCTGCACGTCAGGCTGGTCGCGCTGTTCTCGATGATCGCAGCGGTACCGACCCTGCTCGTCGTCATCTTCGCGTCGCTGCTGTTTCAATATGGCGTCCAGTTCTGGTTCTCGGACCGGGCGCGCGGCATGCTGGAAAATGCGACGTCGCTCGCGCAGGAAAATTACAAGGCCGAGCTCAACCGCGTCGGCGAGGAAACGCTGACGATGAGCGGCGATCTTGCCGGCTATCTGAAATCCTATTCGATCGACAGCGACGAGTTTCCGAAGGGTTTCGGTTTCCAGGTGTTTCGCCGCAATCTGTCCGAGGCGGTGATTACCCGCGTCATGCCCGACGGACAGATGCAGGCGCTGGCGCTGGTGAATCCGTATGATCGTCCGCTCGACAAGGTCATCACGGCGTCGATGATCGCGACGATCGATGGCGGCGCGCCGAGCATCATCGTGCCGAGCAAGGATCGCGCCGCCGCGGTGGTGAAGCTGCCTTATGGCAACAAAACCTATCTCTACGCCGCCCGCATATTCGACCCACAGCTCGCCACCCAGTTGAAGCGCGGCGAGACGATCCTGAGCGACTATCGGACGCTGCAGACGAAGTCCCGCTCGCTGCAGCTCAGATTCAACGCGGCTCTGCTGTTCATCTCCCTGCTGATCGTCGGCATCGCCGTGTGGATCGCGCTGGAGGTCGCCGATCGTCTCGTCCGCCCGGTGGGCGAGCTCGTCGCGGCGGCACACCGGGTCGCGACCGGCGACTTCACCGCCCGCGTGCCGACACCCAGGACCGATGACGAAGTCGGCACGCTCGGCACCGCCTTCAACCAGATGACCGGGCGGTTGCAGGAGCAGACCGGCGCGCTGGAAAGCCGTCGTGCGCTGATCGAGGCGGTCATGTCGGGCGTCACCGCCGGCGTCATCTCGATCACCGGCGACGGGAGGATCCGCCTGATCAACCGCTCCGCCGCGATGCTGCTGCACACGGGCGACGAGGATCTGGTCGGCCGTCCCCTCGGTGCGATCTCGCCCGAGCTCGACGCATTGATCCGCGGCGAATCGCGCGAATCGATCGTCGAGGTGGATGTCGATGGCGAGGCGCGCACCCTGGCGGTGAAGATCGCCCGCGCCGATGAGGGGCCGATCCTGACTTTCGACGACATCACCGGGCAGTTGCTCGACCAGCGCCGCGCCGCCTGGGCCGATGTCGCGCGCCGCATCGCGCACGAGATCAAGAACCCGCTGACCCCGATCCAGCTCGCCGCCGAGCGGCTGCAACGCCGCTATAACAAGCAACTGCCCAACGACGACGGCACCTTCACCCGCCTGACCGAGACGATCGTGCGCCAGGTCGGCGATCTTCGGCGGATGGTCGACGAATTCTCGTCCTTCGCGCGCATGCCGAAACCGACCTTCCACGACGAATCGCTGCTCGACATCGCGCGGCAGACGCTGTTTCTGCACGAGGTCGCGCATCCCGCGATCCGTTTCGATCTCGTCCATGAAGATCCGGGGCCGATGCTGGTGTGCGATCGCCGCCAGATCGGCCAGGCGTTCACCAACATCGTCAAGAACGCCGTCGAGGCGATCGATGCGCGCGGGGAGGGGAGCGAAGGCGCTATCACCATGACGCTCGCCCAGAAGGATAGCTCGGTGATCGTCACGGTCGCCGATGACGGCGTCGGCCTGCCCGCCGCGCGCGAGCGGCTGGTCGAGCCTTATGTGACGACACGCGCCCGCGGCACCGGCCTCGGCCTCGCGATCGTGAAGAAGATCGTCGAGGAGCATTGCGGCACGATCGGCTTCACCGACCGCGAAGGGGGCGGCACGGTGGTCATGATGATCTTCGACACGGCATCGCTGGCGACGATGGATACCGGAGGGCGCGACACCAACGAGGGGGAAGACCGCCGGACCCCTGAACTCACGCGAAATCGGACCTGAACCATGGCACTCGACATCCTCATCGTCGACGACGAGCACGACATCCGCGAACTGGTCGCAGGTGTGCTGGAAGACGAAGGTTATGAAACGCGCGGCGCCGCCGACAGTGACGCGGCGCTGGAGGCGATCTCCGCCCGGCGTCCGTCGCTTGTGCTGCTCGATGTCTGGCTGCAGGGATCGCGCCTCGACGGCCTCGAACTTCTCGACGAGCTGAAGCGCCGCGATCCGTCGATCCCGGTGCTGGTCATTTCGGGCCATGGCAATCTCGACACCGCCGTGGCCGCAATCCGACGCGGCGCCGCCGATTTCATCGAAAAGCCGTTCGAGGCCGAACGCCTGCTGCTGATGGTCGGTCGGGCGACCGAGACCGAGCGGCTTCGGCGCGAAGTGGCGTCACTGCGGGCGTCGGTGGGCGCAAACAATGATCTCACCGGTAATTCGGCCTCGATCAACGGCGTGCGCGCCACGCTGAAGCGGGTCGCCTCGACCGGCAGCCGCGTGCTGGTAATGGGCGCGGCCGGCGTCGGCAAGGAAGTCGCCGCACGCCTGCTCCACGGTTGGAGCCAGCGCGCCAGTGCGCCTTTCGTGATCGTCAGCGCGGCCCGCATGACGCCCGAGCGCGTCGAAGAAGAATTGTTCGGGGTGGAGGAGGGCGGGCAACTCGTCCGTTCCGGCCTGCTCGAACAGGCCCATGGCGGCACGCTGTTCCTCGACGAGATCGCCGACATGCCGATCGCGACCCAGGCGCGCATCCTGCGCGTGCTCACCGACCAGAGCTTTACGCGTGTCGGTGGCCAGCGCGTCGTAAAGGTCGATGTCCGCGTGGTTTCCGCCACCGCGCGTGACCTGACTCAGGAGATTGCCGAGGGGCGCTTCCGGGAGGATCTCTATTACCGCCTGAACGTCGTGCCCGTATTGATTCCCGGTCTTGCCGAGCGCCGCGAGGATATCCCGCCGTTGGTCGGCCATTTCATCGCGCACTACGCCTCCGAACGCCGCGTGCCGACGCCGGAGATCGCACCTGACGCCATGGTCGCGCTGCAAAGCTATGAGTGGCCGGGCAATGTCCGCCAGCTCCGCAATGTGGTCGAGCGTACCGTGATCATGGCGCCKGGCGACCGCATCGGGCGGATCGACCTCGATCTGCTGCCGGCAGAAGTGCTTGGCGATCCCGGCGAAATGGGCGGGAGCGCGAATGCGATCATGGGATCGCCGCTGCGCGAGGCGCGCGAAACCTTCGAGCGGGAATATCTGCGCATCCAGATCCGCCGTTTCTCCGGCAACATTTCGCGCACCGCGAGTTTCATCGGCATGGAACGCTCGGCCCTGCACCGCAAGTTGAAGCTGCTCGGAATCACCGAAACGCGCGACGAATAGTGGACGAAACGAGGGTTAGTCCCTAGATTGGCCCTACCGCGCTCAGGGAGCGCGCATCCGACGCCGGGAACCCGGCGCATCGCGGGAAACCACCCGCCAATAACAAAGGATCGACCGATGGCCGACAAGCAGACTTCGCTGCAAGACCTCTTCCTCAACGCCCTGCGGCGCTCGAAAACGCCGGTAACGATGTTCCTCGTCAAGGGTGTGAAGCTCCAGGGCATCGTGACCTGGTTCGACAATTTCTCGGTACTGCTCCGCCGCGACGGCCAGTCGCAACTCATCTACAAGCACGCCATCTCCACGATCATGCCCTCGGCCACGGTCGATGTGGCGGCTATCGTCAATGCGGTGGGTGAAGCGCAGAAAAAGGCCCCGCTGCTTCAGGAAATTTTCCTGAATGCGGTTCGCAAGTCCGACGACAACGTCACCATGTTCCTCGTCAATGGCGTCATGCTCCAGGGCCAGATCGCTGCGTTCGACCTGTTCTGCATGCTGCTCCAGCGCGATGGCATGTCGCAGCTCGTCTACAAGCATGCCGTATCGACCATCCAGCCGGCGCATCCGCTGAATTTGGCTGACGAAACAGCAGGTTCGGACGACGATTGAGCACTGGTTTCGAACGTGATCGCGATGAGTTCGCGCGGGGTGCGCGGGCCATCGTGGTCTATCCCGAACATGGCGTTTCCTCGCGCGACGCCGCCGCTCGTCTGGAAGAGACCGCTGGTCTCGCTGAGGCGATCGGCGTCGTCGTCGCCGAAAAGGTCGCGTTCCGCGTCCGCCAGGCCAAGCCAGCGACCCTGATCGGTTCCGGTCAGGTCGAACAGCTTGCCGCCTCTGTGCGGATGGAGGAGGCGGGGCTCGTCGTTTTCGACGCGCCGCTCACGCCGATCCAGCAGCGCAACCTCGAAAAGGCGCTCGAGGCCAAGGTGATCGACCGCACCGGCCTGATCCTCGAAATCTTCGGCGAACGCGCCGCGACCGCCGAAGGGCGGCTGCAGGTCGAACTCGCGCATCTCGACTACCAGGCCGGCCGTCTCGTGCGCAGCTGGACCCATCTCGAGCGCCAGCGCGGCGGCTTCGGCTTTCTCGGCGGCCCGGGCGAAACCCAGATCGAAGCGGATCGCCGCCTGATCCGCGACCGCATGGCGCGGCTGCGCAAGGAGCTCGACCAGGTCACGCGCACGCGCGGCCTGCATCGCGACCGGCGCCAACGCGCGCCGTGGCCGGTTATTGCGCTGGTCGGCTATACCAATGCCGGAAAATCGACGCTTTTCAATCGCCTGACTGGTGCTGACGTCATGGCGGAAGACCTGCTCTTCGCCACGCTCGACCCGACCCTGCGACAGATTTCGCTGCCCGGCATCGACAAGGCGATCCTCTCCGACACGGTGGGGTTCGTCTCCGAACTGCCGACCCAACTGGTCGCCGCGTTCAAGGCGACGCTCGAGGAAGTCATCTCGGCCGACCTGCTGATCCATGTCCGCGACATCGCACATCCCGACAGCGCCGCGCAAAAGGCCGATGTAGAGGCCGTGCTGACCGAGATCGGCGTCGCCATCACCACGCCGCGGATCGAGGCCTGGAACAAGCTCGACCTGCTAGACGAAGACGACCGCACAGAACGGGTGGGGGAGGCGGAGCACCGCCCCGACGTAGTCGCGCTCTCGGCAATGACCGGGGAAGGGGTCGATACCCTGATCGACAAGGTAGCCGCGCTGCTGACTCAAGCCCATCGCCGGTTTCGCATCGAGCTCGCGGCATCCGACGGCGCTGGCGCCGCTTGGCTGCACCAGCATGGCGAAGTGATCTCGCAGGAAATCGAAGACGACAGCGCGGTCTACGAAGTCCGCATGGCCGAACGTGATTATGAGCGGTTCAACCAGCGCACCGATTGAGCACCGCGATTCCCCACCGTTCGTCCTGAGCTAGTCGAAGGACTGCTTTTCCTTTTTGGTCTGAGCAGACAGTCTGCGGCAATGTTAGCTTGGCCGGCGTTTCTCCGCCCGCTTCGCTGAAACCCAAAGCGCTTCCTTGGCCTCCAGCTCCAGTCCCACAAACCCATCGCCGGCCTCAGCCTCCATCGCCTTGAATCGCCGCTCGAATTTCGCATTCGCCAAGCGCAAAGCCGCCTCGGGATCGACGCCGAGGTGCCGCGACCAGTTCACCACCGCGAACAGCAGGTCGCCAATCTCTTCCTCGCGCTCGGCGGGCGAGGCCGCCTCGATCTCGGCGATCTCCTCGTCGATCTTGGCGCGGGCGCCCGACGGATCGGGCCAGTCGAACCCGGTACGCGCCGCGCGCTTCTGCAGCTTCTCGGCCCGCAGCAGCGCGGGCAGGCCGGCCGCAACGCCGTCCAGCGCGCCGGCATCGCCCTTGGCCTGGCGCTCGATCGCCTTCAGCCGTTCCCAATGTTGCGCATGGCCACCGTCGCTGCCGCCGAAAACATGGGGGTGCCGGCGCTCCATCTTGTCGCTGATCGACGCCACGACGTCACGCAAGGCGAACAGGCCGGCTTCTTCGGCGATGCGGCTATGGAACACGACCTGGAACAGCAGATCGCCAAGCTCGTCCTGAAGATCCGCCATGTCGCCACGGGCGATCGCATCGGCGACCTCATAAGCTTCCTCGATCGTGTACGGTGCGATCGTCGAGAAATCCTGCGCGACATCCCAGTCGCAACCGCGCTCCGGATCGCGCAACCGCGCCATGATCGCGACCAGGCGCTCGATATTGCTCTCGGAGGGACCAGTCACAGCCGGGGGAGTCCTGCCCCGGCCATATCCGCCAGTTCGATAATACACATTATGTTAAATTCAGATAGTATCAAAGCAGCCCCCTCGCGGCCTTCACGAACCAATCGCTCCTCTGAGCGCCGCGCCGGTCCCGAACGATTGCTGCCAGAGCACCACCAGGATGAACAGGACGCCAAACACCGCGATCCAGGCCAGTGCCATCTTGAACACGTCCTTGATCGGCAACCGGCGCGCCATCAGCGCAGATACCGGCAGGATCAGCAGCAAGGCGTAAAAGACGATATCGAAGGACTGATCGTTCATGGCGTCACCTCCATGCCGTCATAACCGGGTTCAACCCCGGCCGGAAGCGCGGCGCGCACCGTGGCATAGTCCATCGACTGGTCCATATGGATGAAGGCAGTGCGACGCGGCCGAAGCTCTTCGATCCATCGAAGCACCGTCGGCACATCAGGATGGGTCGGATGTGGCCGATAGCGCAGCGCGTCGACGATCCACACGTCCAGATCCCGATACAGCGCGCGCATGTCATCGGTCAGGATATTGAAATCCGTAGCATATCCGATCGAGCCGGCCGGCGTGTCGAAGCGCAATCCCGCCGACAGGATGTTGCCATGTGGCTGGTCTACGGCACGGATCGCGATGTCGCCGATGGTAATCGCATCGGGCAGCGTCTCCATCGCCACGGTCGATGGATAGCCATCGCGCCCGAGAAAGGCATAAGCGAAACGCTCGACCAGCGCGTCGCGCGTCATCGCGCGCGCCAGCCCACGCACCGGATGGCCCATCGCATGATAGACTTGCCGCAGATCGTCGATCCCATGGCAGTGGTCGGCATGGTCATGCGTCCAGATCACTGCATCGATCGTCGAGACATCGGCCGCCAGCAACTGCTCGCGCATGTCCGGGCTGGTATCGACCAGGATGCGGGTCGTCCCGGTTTCGACCAGGATCGAGGCCCGCAGCCGGCGGTTGCGCGGCTCGGCCGGATCGCAATCACCCCAGTCATTGCCGATCCGTGGCACGCCCGACGAGGTGCCCGATCCGAGGATGCGGACTTTCACGCCTGCGCTCTCACGCGGCCGTCTTGGCAAACAAGGCGTGGAAGTTCGCCGCCGTCTTCTCCGCCAGCACCGACACATCTTCGCCGCGCAGCGTTGCCAGGAACTCGGCGGTATCGGCCACGAACGCCGGTTCGCCGGTTTTCCCGCGATGCGGCACCGGCGCCAGGAACGGTGCGTCGGTTTCGATCAACAGCCGCTCGACCGGCAGCCGCGCCGCCGTCTCTTGCAGATCCTTGGCATTCTTGAAGGTCACGATGCCGGATATGGAGATATAAAGACCCAATTCCAGCGCGATATCGGCAAAAGCTCCGCTCGCGGTGAAACAATGGATCACGCCCGGATAGGCACCCTTCCCCATCTCCTCGCGCAGTATCTCCGCCGTGTCCTCCTCGGCGTCACGCGTGTGCACGACGATCGGCAGACCGGTCTCGCGCGCCGCGGCGATATGCGCGCGGAAGCTCGCGCGCTGCCGGTCGCGGTCGCTATGATCGTAATAATAATCGAGCCCGCTCTCGCCGATGCCGACGACGCGAGGATGCGCCGCCCGCTCGATCAGCCGTGCCGTGCCGATATCGGGATGCTGGTCGGCCTCGTGCGGATGGATGCCGACGGTCGCCCAGACATCCGGCTCGCGCTCGGCCGTGGCGATCACCGCATCCCATTCGCTCTCGCGCGTCGAGATGTTGAGCATGGCGGACACGCCACGGGCTCTGGCGCGGGCCAGTATCTCCGGCTGCTGCTCGTACAATCCCTTGTAATTCAGGTGGCAATGGCTGTCAGCGAACATCAGGCCTCCGCAAGCTCCAGCCGCGGAAACACGCCGCTCGGCGCCGGCAGAACGGTCCCAGCGACCACGGGCACACCAAGCGAGTCGAAATTGCGCGCGCCGACCTCCTGGCCGAGCAGATCGAGCAACCGGTCGGCCCCGTCGGGAATCGCCCAGCGCGCCATGATCGCGATTCGCCGGATAGCCTCGATCGTCAGGTGCAGAATCGTGTCGGCGCGTTCCGGATCGGTCTTGCGAACGCTCCACGGCGCCTCATCGGCGAAATACTGGTTCGCGTCGCGCGCTGCCGACCATATTGCCTCGAGCGCATTGTGGATCGCGAGATCTTTCATCGCCGCATGCATGCCGGCTTCGGCGGCGTGGACGCTTGCCAGCAACGCCGAATCGGCATCGGTCTGCGGACCCGCCACCGGCACGATGCCACCGCAATTCTTGGCGACGATCGACAGGCATCGCTGCGCCAGATTGCCGAGATTGTTCGCGAGATCGGCGTTGCAACGCGTGACGATCGCGTCTTCCGAATAGCTGCCGTCCTGGCCGAAACTCACTTCGCGCAGCAGGAAATAACGCAACGCGTCGACGCCGAACCGCTCGACCAGTTCCATCGGATCGGTGACGTTGCCGAGCGACTTCGACATCTTCTCGCCGCGGTTGAGCAGGAAGCCATGCCCGAACACTTGTTTCGGCAGCGCAAGCTTCGCCGACATCAGGAAGGCCGGCCAGTACACCGCGTGGAACCGCACGATATCCTTGCCGATCACGTGCAGGTCGGCCGGCCAATAGCGCGCCAGATCGGCCTCATTGTCGGGATAGCCCGCCCCGGTCAGGTAATTGGTCAGCGCGTCGACCCAGACATACATGACATGTCCTGGGCTGCCGGGCACCTTCACGCCCCAGTCGAAGCTGGTACGCGACACCGACAGGTCGGAAAGCCCGCCTTCGACGAAGCGCATCACCTCGTTGCGCCGCGCCTCGGGCCGGATGAAGTCGGGGCTGGATTCGTACAGGTCCAGCAAGGGCTGCTGATATTTCGACAGGCGGAAGAACCAGGTCTCCTCGACCGTCCATTCCACCGGCGTACCCTGGGGCGAGAGCTTGGCCCCTTCCCCCCCATTTTCGTCGGGGACCAGTTCCTTTTCGTCGTAGAATGCCTCGTCGCGGACCGAGTACCAGCCCTCATATTTGTCCATATACAGGTCGCCGGCGGCCTCCATCGCCAACCAGATCGCCTGGCTGGCGGCGTGATGTCCAGGCTCCACGGTACGGATAAAACGATCGTAGGAGATGTTCAGGCGATCATCCATCGCCTTGAAATATCCCGACATCTCGTCGGCAAGCGCGCGTGTCTCGACGCCCCGGTCGCGCGCCGTCTGGACCATCTTCAGGCCATGCTCGTCGGTGCCGGTCTGGAAACGCACGTCGCGCCCCGCCTGGCGCTGATAACGCGCGATCGCGTCGGTCGCGATCGCCTCATAGGCATGGCCGATATGCGGCCGTCCGTTCGGATAGCTGATCGCGGTGGTGATGTAATAAGGCTGGCCCATGCCGGGCCTCCTAGCGCGGTTGCGGTGCGATTAGAACCACCCGGAGCCGAGCTTTTCCGATGCATGTCAATCGGCCCGCCCCGCAGCCCCTTCTGCCCCCTCGACCCCTTCTGCGCCTCGACCTGGGTGGCAAGTCGCTCGAACGCGCTTTATGTACTTCAGGAAGAATAGATATTAATTGGGTCGCCCTATTCAGCCATTGATTGATAAAATACCGCCATCATTCTCAAAATATCGAGCACTTTACTGTAGTTGCACAATAACACATATCTGCATTAGATAAAAATGATGCGAAAATGACAAGGTTGTATTGATTGTGTTACACTGATTGTAACATTTCTGACCCCCACCATCTGTAGCGGCCCAGAAACCGGGACGGGATGTCCCGCTTAAAGGGAAATCTACACATGCATGATCGCAAAGCCTTCCGGCTTCAGCTGTTGCTGGGCGGCGCTCTGCTGGCCACCATGGCGGTGCCGGCTGTCGCCGAAACCGCACCCGCGCCAGCGCCCGCCGCTGACGAGGCAAAGCCCGCTGACGCGCCCGAAGCCGATAGCGGCCAGATCGCCGATATCGTCGTGACCGCGCTGAAGCGCGAGACCAATCTCCAGAAGACCCCGATCGCCATCTCCGTGGTCTCGCCCGAGGTCATCGCTGACCGTCACGTGCAGAGCCTGATGGATCTGGCCGACGGCGCCGTGCCGTCGCTGCGTATCGCCACCTTCGAGGCTCGCCAGTCGGCGCTGACCGTCGGTATCCGCGGCATCGTGCCGTTCGATGCGAACCAGACGGCGCGCGACCAGGGTGTCGGCGTCTATGTCGACGGCGTCTATCTTGGCCGCCAGCAGGGCCTCAACGCAGCCCTGTTCGACGTCGAGCGTATCGAGGTGCTGCGTGGCCCACAGGGCACGCTGTTCGGCCGCAATACCGAAGGTGGCGCGCTAAGCATCGTCACCAAGGCGCCGACCGGCCAATTCGACGGCCGCGTCTCGGCCGGCGTCGGCAATTACGGGCAGTATGACGGCCAGGTCCATCTCGACCTCCCCGCTTTCCATAATTTCGCGGTCAAGCTCGACGGCGTGATCCAGCACCAGGATCCGACGACGAAGGATCCGCTGGCCGGCTCGATCGGCTGGAATGCCTATAACCGCGTTGGCGGCCGCATCTCGGCGCGGTGGCAGCCGTTCGACGGCTTCACCGCGGACTTCTCGTTCGACAAGGCCAAGGACGAGAACACCCCATTCTACAGCCAGTTGATCAACTATAATCCGAAGGGCCATACCGTCGGCGTGTATACTGGCACCGCGCTCGGCGCGCCCGCCGGAGGCACCTGCACCGGCGGCTGCATTGCGCCACTGTCGCCGCTGGTCGGCGTTCATCCGGATCGCCAGGACGTCGCCGATGTCGGTGTGCCACAGCAATATAGCGTCGACGAAACCAGCGGTGAAAGCGCAAAGCTTTCCTACAAGATTTCGCCAGCACTCGAACTGCGCTCGATCACGGCATGGCGGAAGGTTTCTACCAATCAGTGGGACAATTCCGGTGGCCCGGAGCGGGTTCAGTTCGTGCCCAACGGCAAGACCAGCCGCTACAGCCTCTCTGACCTCTATCAGAACCAGTTCAGCCAGGAATTCCAGGCAGTTGGCAGCATCTCGCAGCTCGATTACGTGGCGGGACTCTATTATTTCAACGAACAGGCCCGGGAATCGGCAGCGACACCGTCTTCGATCCAGTGGAACGCAGACGGCACCGCCTATACCATCCTTCCCTCGCAGGTATTCGGACCAATCACCTCCAGCAATCAGGGCTGGGATTACAATTCGCGTTTCCTGCAACGCGCCAGCGTCAACCGTACGCGCAGCTATGCTGCCTATGGCCAGGCAACCTACACGCCTGACTTCGCCACCATGCTGCACCTGACGGTCGGCGGTCGCTACACCAAGGACAAGCGCGATGGCGTCCTCTACCTCGTCTCGGGCGTGCCAACCAACTATCAGCTTCATTACGATCGTGGCCGGTTCGATCCGATGGTCACGCTGGCGTTCGACGCGACACCGGACCTCAATCTCTACGCCAAATATTCGACCGGCTTCCGCGCCGGCGGCGCGAACGACCGCTCGTCGAACTTCTCGGCGTTCGGGCCGGAATCGGTGAAATCGTACGAACTTGGCGCAAAGATGGATCTGTTCGATCGCAAGGTTCGCCTGAACCTGGCAGGGTACATCATGGATCGGTCCGGGACTCAGATCGACTTCGACAATGTCGATACGAACCAGTTCCTGCCCGGCACCACGACGCTCAACCCGAACTTCAACCTCCACACCGAGAATACCGCCAATGCGCCGGGCATCTCGAAAATCCGGGGCGTCGAGGCGGATATCACCGTGCGCCCGATCGAGCATCTGACGCTCGGTGCGTCCTACACCTACACCTACACCAAGGTGCCGTTGACGCCGAACCCGAACCCAGGGCCGACGTTCGGCGTGCCGACACAGGTGTTTGTGGTCTACACCCCGCCAAACGCCGCTTCCGGCTATATCGATTATGAAGTGCCGGTTGGCAGCAGCGATGCGAAGCTTCGCTTACATCTTGATGCCAATTACGCGGATGCGAACTACAGCTTCCAGTCTGAGAACGTGAAGACTGACTCCAGCTTTATCGTGAATGGCCGACTGGCGCTGGCTGGTATTCAGATCGGCGATGCCAACAAGGCTACGTTCTCGATCTGGGCACGCAATCTGCTCGACGAGCAGCACATCTATCGCCGCTCCGGCGCAAATGACGCGGTGCTCGGCAGCTATGCGAACTTCAACACGCCGCGGACCTTCGGCGGCGAAGTGAGCGTCAACTTCTGATCCCCGTCCCGGGCACCCTCATGGTGTCCGGCACGACCAAAGACAATCGCCCCGGGCCGACCATCGCGTCGGTCCGGGGCGATCCGTTTCCGTGCTTCTTTTCCATGTGCCCGAGGAAAGCGCGCGCGAACTAACCTACGAATCTAAAATCGCGACGGACCGTGACCTAACGTTTGTCTGCCGGTTGGGCGTTCTACTACCAGTCGCGCGCCTACCTCGAAACTGGCAACTCCGAAGGTCGATTGATCGGCCACGGGCCGGTGGTCATCCGGGACGATGGCACTGTTATCGAAGGTGCTTCGCTTGATTGGCAGCCCGAGACGCTATTGTTCCGTTGAAGGGGATGTCGCTCGGAGGCCTTCCAACTGGATACCGGCCCGGCGAAGCCGCCAAATGCTTCCGTTCAGCGATGCAACGGCAACGTCACCACCGCGCGCAACCCCGGCGCCGCATCCTCCAGCACCAGCCTGCCGTCATGCAGCCGGGCGATAGCATCGACGAGGGTCAGCCCGAGCCCCTGCCCGGCCGGCTTCCCTTCGGCCTCCAGTCGCCCGAAGCGGCGGATCACGGTGTCATGCGCCTCATCCGGTATCCCGGGCCCGTTATCTGCCACGCTAACCACGACCGAATTCCCCCGCCGTTCCGTGCTCATCACGATCCGCGTGCCGGGCGGCGTATGCCGGATGGCATTTTCGACCAGATTGACCAGCATCTGACGCAGCAAATTGGGGTCGCCGCGCACGGTCAGCCCGTCGACGATATCGAGATGCAGCGGCCGCCCCTCGTCCTCGGAGACATGCTGGAGCGTCTCTCCCGCTTCATGTACCAGGTCGCTCATATCGACATCGGCAAAGCGCTCGCGGCGATGGCCGCCTTCGATCTCCCATAGCCGCAACAGGCTGCCGAACAGATCGATGATCTGGTCGGTCTGTTCCAGTATATCGGCGATATCGGCGCCGATCGGATCGCTCTCGGAACGCCGGGCGATCGCCGCCACCCGTGCACGCAGCCTTGCCAGCGGACTCTTCAGCTCATGGGTCACATCCTTGGCGGCATGTTTGATGTTCGCCATCAGCTCATCGATCCGGTCGAGCATGCGATTGAACGCAGCCGCCTGCTGGTCGAACTCGCTACGCGACCCGTCGAGCGGTACCCGGCTTCTCAGGTCGCCTTCCATGACGGCATCGACCGTGCGCTGCATCGCGCGCATCCGTCCGCCGATCACCATCATGATGCCGATGGCGCCGCCGATCAGGATCAGCGCGGTGATGCCCAGCCCGATGAGCTGGACCCGGAACAGCATCCGGTCGAAATCGTCGACAACGTCATTGTCGGAAACGACCACCAGGGTATCGCCATCGCCGACCTTGCGCGCCAGGGCACGGCCATGGGCGACGCCCTCGATATTGGCGTCGTCGCCGAAATCGGAATAGCCCACCCGGGGCAGGTGCTTCAGCCGCAGCTCGCCTGCGATCCGCCGGCCATGCTTGTCCACCAGCATGTAGAACAGGTCGGCGGTATCGTGACTATTCTGCGCCGCTTCGATCCGCTCGATCATCGCCGCCCGGGAAATCCCGGCGCCGCTGATCGCGCTCGCCTCGCTCGCCAGGCGGCGGTCGACCTGCCGGCGCAACGCGTCGCTGTCGAGGGTGTAGCTGACGGTGCGGATCGCCACCAACGCGATCAGGAAGACGACCACATAGATCGTCATGATCGCGCGGAGGGACCGGGGCCGCATCAGCTCTTGTCGGTGATCATGTATCCGACGCCGCGCACGGTGACGATCGGGTCGGGTTCGCCCGGCCGGTTCAGGTGAAGCCGCAGATGGCGGATATAGGATTCGATGATGTTGGTCGTCGGCTCGAAATCATATTTCCAGACATTCTGGTAGAACATCTGGCGCGTGACGATGCTGTTCGCGTTGCGGACCAGCTCGCACAGCACCTGGAACTCGAGTTTCGGCAAGACGAGCTGACGACCGGCCCGCGTCGCGCGGTACTTCACCTCGTTCACCTCGATATCGCCGATCCGCATGATGCCGGATTCGGTCGATCGCGCCGAGCGACGGATGATCGCCCGCAACCGGGCATCGATCTCGGCCGGGGCGGCGGGCTTGATCAGATAATCGTCGGCGCCGGCGTCCAGTCCGATCAGCCTCTGGTCGAGATCGGCCAGAGCGGTCAGCATGATGATAGGCACGTCGATGCCGCGTTCGCGCAGCAGCTTGGCCACGCCCACGCCATCGACATAAGGCAGCATGACGTCGAGCAGCACCGCCTCGAACTTGCCGTCGGTGACGATGGCGAGCGCTGCCCTCCCATCGGGCGCCACCACTGTATCGTGGCCCAGTTCCGCCAGGTCGGCGACAAGCTGTTTCGCCGCGCGCGGATCATCCTCCACGACCAGAAGTCGCATTGTTTTCGGCCCTCAATGGGAAGTCGGTGACGGCTCCCCCTTATCCTTTGTGGGCCCGATCTCAACCGCCCATCTCACCCGTCTTGGGCGATCAGGTTCCCCGGACGTTTGAGAACCTCGGCCCCCCTCATTTCGCATGCCTCCCCACGGAACTGCCGCATGACCCGGGAGGGCGACGTTTCTGATTCAATATAGCCGTTCGCCGCCGCAGATTCCGGCCGGGCGGGGCAATTCCAGCCTCCGACCGGCTCCTTCTATTGTTCAGAATGTTGGACGATTTTTCGTCCTTACAGCGGTAAAAGCAGCTGCATTTTCCCCTGTTATGCAAACAGCGGAAAGCGGTCGTAACAGTTTGGAGTCACCCGCGGATTTCGCGAATGAAATCCAACATAACAGCGGAGAAAAAGGAAGTGCCGACTATCGGCGAAGTGGTCGAGAAACCGTTCAGGCCTCGCCGAGCTTCGCTACCAGTCCGGCCATCTCGTAGACCGTGGCCTGCGAATCCAGCGACAGACCTCGGGCACTCGCCGCCAGCGCCCGTGCCGCGTCATAGCTGTCGAGTGCGGTTTGCAATCGACGCCCTTGCCGCGATGGCGCCGCCGAGGCAATGAAGGCAGGCGCCCGATCGAGGAACGCCTCGTAGCGCGGCTGCGCTGCCTTGGGAGCAAGCAACTTGGCGAGCCTCGTCCGACGCGCATTGCCTGGATCGCCATCGCGCGCGATGGCGGCCATGGCGTCATCAAGCTTGGCCAGTTCGAGGCCGGCAAAACCGAGCGCCCTGCCCGGCGCGCCGTGCCCGGCCTTTACCAGCGCGGCGATCTCGGCGTCGTCGCACTGGGGCAGTTGGGCGCGCAGCACGCCGGCCATCAGCCTGTCGTCGAGCGGATCGAAGCGCAGGAGCCGGCACCGCGAGCGGATCGTCGGCAGCAACCGGCCCGGCGCATGGCTGATCAGCAGGAAGATCGTGCCGGCCGGCGGCTCCTCCAGGTTCTTGAGCAGCGCGTTCGCCCCGCCCCGCTCGAGATCGTCGATCGCGTCGATCAACACAACGCGGCGTGACGACATGGACGGCGTGGTCGCGAACAGCGGCTGGAGCGAGCGGACCTGAGCGATGGAGATGCTCCGCGCGAGATCCTGTCCCGGCTTGTCGGCATCCTTGGGCAGTCGTGCCATCTCGCGATAATCCGGGTGCGATCCGGCCGCAATCAGCGATCGGGTGCGGTCTCCCTCGGGCACGTCGAAACCGGGCGGCAACGTCCCCGGCGAGGCGCCCTCAGCCAGCAGCCGCAACGCGGCCGCCCGGGCGAAGCTCGCCTTGCCTACGCCCTCAGGCCCAGCGAACAGCCAGGCATGGTGCAGCGCACCGCTCTCCACGGCCGCTGCGAAGGCTGCGTGCGCCGCATCGTTCCCAACCGGCAAGGTCACGGCAGCAGATCCGCCAGGCTGGCAAGAAGCGCCTCGGTCACCATGTCGGGCGTGCCCGACGCATCGATCCGCCGCACGCGATCGGGCTCACGCTCGGCAAACCGCCGGAACGCCGCGGCGACATCGGCATGGAAGGCGTCGCCCCGTGCCGCGAAACGATCGGCGCCCACGCCGTCGCGCACCTCGGCCCGGGCGCGCCCCTGTTCGGGCGGCACTTCTAGCACAAAGGTGCGATCGGGCAGCAGGCCGCGCGATCCGAAAGCGTGCAGCGCCAGCACTGCGGCGTCATCGATCCCGCCCGCCACACCCTGATAGGCGCGCGAGCTGTCGATGAACCGGTCGCAGATCACCCAGGTCCCGGCACCGACCGCGGGGCGGATCATCTTCTCGACATGATCCGCCCGCGCCGCAGCGAACAGAAGCGCCTCGCTATGCGGGCTCCAGCGC
Organism: Sphingomonas sp. P3_C6; assembly: GCF_056402595.1. NCBI lineage: Bacteria > Pseudomonadati > Pseudomonadota > Alphaproteobacteria > Sphingomonadales > Sphingomonadaceae > Sphingomonas > Sphingomonas sp. P3_C6. Next base: position 205,873 of record NZ_JBFUHB010000002.1, on the reverse strand, counting down.
CTGACATCGCCCTGCATCAGCAGGCCGCGAATCGCCTCTGCGCCCTCGCTGCCGCCGGGCTCGCGCGTCACCAGCGTCTCGATGCCGCGCGCGGCCAGCGCTTCCGCCAGCCGCTTCGCCTGAGTCGATTTGCCGGCCCCCTCCCCTCCCTCGAGCGAGATGAAGCGACCCGTGGTCACCCGCCGAACAGGCCTTTGAAACCTGCCCAGGCACGACCGAAAAAGCCCGCCTCGTCCACATCGGTCTCGGCGACCAGCGGCAGTTTCTGCGGTTGCATGTCCGGGGTCGTCACGATCAGGTCGGCAATGTGCTGGCCGGCCTTGATCGGCGCCTTGATCGGCCCGTCATAAACGACCTTGAGCTGGATGTCGGGCGAGACGCCCGCGGGCAGCGTGGCGGTCAGGTTGGTCGCCGCGACGAGACCGACGGTGCGTGCGTTGCCCAGCTGCACCTCCGCGGTCTCGACCTTGCGGCCCTTGGCCACGATCGGCTTGGCCTGCCAGGCGCGGAAGCCCCAGTTCATGAACTTGACCGATTCCTCGATCCGCTGGTTCGAGCTGGTCAGCCCGGCCATCACCATCACCAGGCGGCGGCCATTCTGCTGGGCAGATCCGGTAAAACCGTAGCCGGCCTCTTCGGTATGGCCGGTCTTCAGGCCGTCGGCGCCGGCGACGCGCCCGAGCAGCGGATCGCGGTTCGCCTGGGTGATGTCCGCGCCGGCGCCCAGGGTCTTGCCCCAGGTGAAGTTCGGCAGGGAGTAGAACTTCTTGTAGAGTTGCGGATGATCCTGGATCGTCGCCGCGGCCAGCTTGGCCAGGTCGCGCGCGGTGACATAGGTCACGCCATTGTCCGGCCAGCCGTTCGAATTGCCGAAATGGCTGTTGGTGAGGCCAAGCTTCGCCGCACGCTGGTTCATCAGGTTGGCAAAGGCTTCCTCGGTCCCCGAAACGCCCTCGGCCAGCACCACACAGGCGTCATTGCCCGACAGGGTCACGATGCCTTTCAGCAGATTCTCGACGCTGACCTTCTCACCGGGCGAGAGGAACATGGTCGAACCCGCTGCAGGCCCATGCCATTTCTTCCAGGTGTCAGGGCTGACCTCGATCTGCTGGTCGAGCTTCAGCTCGCCACGTTTGATCAGGTCGAACGCGACATAAACGGTCATCATCTTCGCCATCGACGCCGGGGGCATGCGGCGATCCGGGTCCTTCGCGTACAGGATGGCACCGGTCGAAAGGTCGGTCAGGAAGGCGACGGGCGCTGGAGTCGGGAAATCGGGCGCGGCGGCGACGCCGGGGCATGCCATCACGATCGCGAGGGCGGAGGCGGCGAGCAGTTTCTTCATGACAACAGGTCCGTGACGCTAGGGGGTTACTCGATATGCAGTATGCGGGCATCGGCATAGCCGTGCCGGGCGGCCTCGTCACGTGCGCGCTTGGCGCTCGCGGCATCGGCAAAGGGCCCAACCTGAACGCGGAACAGATTGCCGGCAGGCGTGATCCGCCCGCCCACCTGCCCGGCAGCGGTCTGGGCCCGTTCCCGGGTCGAGAAGGCGGCAACCTGGACAAGATAGCCCGAGCGGGCGGGTGCAGCCTGCGGTGGTGCAGGACGCAGCGGTGGCGCAGGTCGCGGCGCTGACCCCGGCGGCGCATAGCGTGCACCTGGGGGCGGCGCGGCGGTGCGCACAGAGGGTCGCACGGACGCAGGGCTGCTCCGGCCCGGCAGCTTGTGGCGGAGCGCGACCAGGAGCGATTGTGGCGCGTCCATCCGCGCCGCAGCCGTCCGGCCCGACCTGAGCGCCATCTGGTCCTGCGGCGACGGCGCCACCAGCCTTACGCGCACCCGAGCGCCCACCTCTATCCCGAGTTGCTGCGCGGCCGCCGGCGACAGGTCGACGATGCTTCTGCCACTGCCACCCGGTCCTGCGACCAGCGCAACGATCGTCCGTCCCGTATCGAGCGCGGTCAGTTCCACATAGGAGCCGACGGGCAAGCCCGAATGGCCGACGCTGACCGTAGCGGTCGAATATTGCGGGGCACCGCCATCGAACGCGCCGGCATAGCCGACCATATCGTAGCGCTGCTCCTGCCCGGATGTGCCGCGCGGCCCTGGCCCCTGGGGCAGGTCGGCAGGCGCTGGCTGGTCGAGCGTCGAGACCGGCACATTGGCGCGCGGCGGATCATATTGCGGCGGCGGCATCACGCGCTGGCCGTAGCTCACCCCTCCGCTGCCCGCGATGAGGAGTACCAGCGCGACCTTGCCGCTATTGTTCAACGGCATCGGCGAGCAACCCCACGGAAAGCGCATAGAAATTGGAGCAGTTGTAGTCGAGGATCACCCGGTAGTTGCCGGTCAGCAGATAGGCGGTCTTGCCCGGACCATCGGGCTCCATCAGCGTTGCCAGGACATTGTCGGCGGCCCAGCCGCGAGTCTGCGGCACCAGGCCCATCGCGCGCCACTCCGCCATCGTCTTCCAGCCGCTGTGCCGCGCGAATACGCGCGGGCAGCGCGGCGAGATCATCCGATTGGTGACGAGGTTGCGGTCGAAGCTTGCCGGCAGGTTCACCGCCAGCCCCCAGGGCTGGCCCGGCCGCCAGCCGGCATTGGCGAAATAATTGCCGATCGATGCCAGCGTATCGGCCTCGCTCGTCCAGATGTCGGCGCGACCGTCCCCGTCCCCATCGCGGGCAAGGCGGAGATAGATGGACGGCAGGAATTGCGGCCCGCCGGTGGCACCCGCCCAGCTGCCCTTGAGCTGAGAGATCGGCACGCCGCGATCTACCATCAGCAGCGCCGAGATAAACTCGTCGGCGAACAGGTCGCGACGGCGCCCCTCATAGGCCAGCGTGGCGAGAGCGCGTGGCAGGTCGAACCCGCCCATCACCCTGCCGTAATTGGTTTCATGCCCCCAGATCGCGACCATGATCGATTCGGGCACGCCAGTCTCGCGCTCGATCCGTGCCAGCCGGCTGCGCTGGGCGAGATAGGCCTGGCGCCCGCGCGTGATCCGCGCCGTATCGACATGCTGCGCCTTGTAGGGGGCGAAATTGGGAACGGCCGAAGGCGTGCTGGCGCTGCCGGGCTGCGCCCGGTCGAGCTCGATCACCCTGGTATTGAGCGTGAGGCCCGGCATCACCGCATCGAGCGTCGCACGGCTGACGCCACGCGCCTGGGCCTCGCCGCGCAGTGTGCCGAGATAGGCCTGGAAGCCGGCTTCATCCTGCGCGGCGGCAGAGCTGCCGGCGGACAGGCACAGGACAGCCGCAAGCGCCGCGCCCGTCATTCTGGTCAATCGTTTAGGAAAACCCCGCATCACCGGACTTTGGCACAGCCCCCGCGGGACATGAACCCCTATAGTCGCAGGCCTTGCACAAAAGAGCGCAGGCGCTCTAAGGGCCGATCGAGCGGAGAGGTGGCCGAGTGGTTTAAGGCAGCGGTCTTGAAAACCGCCGTGGGTGCAAGCTCACCGTGGGTTCGAATCCCACCCTCTCCGCCAAATCATTCGCGTTGGGGCTGTTCAGGCCGCGCGCGGCTGGGGACGAAGGCCGTAATCGGCGAGCGTCGCGAAAGCGCCATCGTCGAGCGGACGCTGGAACTGGCAGCCGGCCTCGAAATCGTCAGCCCACATGATCGTCGCCGCGACCTGGCCGAGACGCGGCAATGTCAGCCAGATCATCGAGCCCTTGCGCAGGCTCGAATAGGTATGGATCCGCGCGCCGTGAAGCGAAATGTCGGTCACCTTGCACAACGCGCGGTCGAATCCGCCACGCCCGAGGCGCGCATCGAGAGACACCGGCGCCCGCGGGCTGCGCCGGCGTCCATTGCTCAAGGCTGGTTCGAATTCGGCAGCGAACATGGCTTCCCTCTCGCGTTGGTGCGACAAGGGAAAGCCTAGTCCTCGATAGCTAACGCGCCATTAACGACGGCGCGCCCACTACCTTGAAGCGCCTTACTTCTTGTTGAGCGTCAGCCCACCAAAGCGCTTGTTGAAGCGCGCAACCTGGCCGCCCGAATCGAGCATCGTGCCACGGCCGCCGGTCCATGCCGGATGCGCGAGCGGATCGATGTCCAGCGTCATCAGATCGCCTTCCTTGCCCCAGGTCGAGCGGGTCTCGAACTGGGTACCGTCGGTCATCTGCACCTTGATGGTGTGATAATCGGGATGGGTGTTTTTCTTCACGTGCAAATCTCCGAAAAGCCGCTGGTTTCCGACCAGCAGCGAAGGCGCGGCCCCTAACAGAGCCGCCCCGTTAGCGCAACCTGTGGGTATATTCGCGTCAGGCCTTTGGCGGATCGGTGATCATCGCCATGAACTTGGCCTCGGCGGCAAGCTTGCCGTCGACGAGCGCGCGCCCCGCGAACTTGGTGGCGCGGGCGCTCTTCTGCACGATCTCGACCTCGAGGTGCAGCAACACACCCGGCTCCACCGGCTTGCGGAACTTCACCTCGTCGATCGACATGAAATAGACGAGCTTGCCCGAACCGGCGAGGCCGAGCGACTCGACCGCGAGGATGCCCGCGGCCTGCGCCATCGCCTCGACGATCAGCACGCCGGGCATGATCGGGCGGCCGGGGAAATGTCCCTGGAAGAAGCCCTCGTTGATCGTCACCGCCTTGATCGCCACGATCGACCGGTCGAGGACAATCTCCTCGACACGGTCGACCAGTAGCATCGGGTAACGATGGGGGAGCGCCGCCATGACCCGCCCGATATCGAGCGGGCCCAGCGTTCCCGTCGTCACCGCGTCGGTCACCGGCCCTGCGGCCTCGTCGCGGGGCGGCCGCCAGCGGCAGGAGCTGCGGCTCCAGGTGCGGCCGGTGCAGGCGCCGCCTGCTGACCTTGCTGGCCCTGCGCCTTGGGCTGCCATGCGGCCGGCGGTGGCACCGCGACGCTGGTCAGAGTGCGGTCGATCTCGGCGCTCACGGCCGGCGTGATGTCGGCGGTCGCATCACCCAGCATCAGCACTGCTTCCGGCTTCACGATCAGGCCGACCTTGCGCGTCTTGACGACGCTGGTCACCGCATCGGGGACCTTTGAGCCGACCTGCTCCTGCAGGTACAGCCGCGCGCGGGTCACCGGCTGAAGCATCGTGCCGAGCTCGGCCTGGCCGGCAGCCTGCTTCTGCTCAATCTGGGCGAGTTCGGGACGCTTGGCGTCGCGCGCACGCTGGATCTCTTCCTGCGAAAGCTGGCCGTCGCCATTAGCGTCCAGCGCCTTCAGCAGCGGCTGGATCTCGCGATTGATCGCCTCGTTACGGGTCTTCGCCTGATCGAGCTGCGCCTTGTAGGTGGTGTCGATGGTGGTCCAGGTCGTCGTCCAGACCTTCGAATTCTGCATGGCAGCATCCGGATCGAGCATGGCGACGGTCTGTGCCTGGGCACCCGCCGCGGCGACCATCAGGCCCGGCGCGACGAGCGCCGTGGCCAGCAGAACCTTCTTGTACGTCTTCATCAGAATTGTGTCCCTACGTTGAATGTAACCAGTTTGGTGTCGTCGGTCGGGTTCTTGAGCAGGGCGTACGCTACGTCGATGCGAAGCGGCCCGAACGGCGAGTTCCAGTTGACCCCGGCACCAACCGAAAGCCTGGGTTTGGCGGAATCACCGCCAAAACGTTCGAAGAACGGATCTGTCGTATTGGTAACAGCCGTGTTGATCGACGTGCCGGCGCAATCCGTGCCGCCGAGCGTCGAGGAAAAGCCGACGGCGCAGGTGGTAACCGTGCCGCCATGATCCGCGTCGGTTCCCGGCACCTGATACAGCAGATGGCCGTTGCCGTCGAACACCTGGGTTTCGAGCGGAAGGACGGTCTTCCGGCCGGTGACCGGATCGATCTTGACCGGGAAGGTCACGGTCGGCAGCGGCCGCGTGATCCCGAACAGAGCGCCAGCCTGAATATAGATCGACGGCCGCAGGCCCATCTCGCGCGCACCTGCGCCCAGCGGAATCTCCATTTCGAGCCGACCCAGATAATAAGCCCGGCCGCCCAGCGCGTCGTCGATGAACTGGGTTCGGTCGGTATTCAACGTCTGATTGCCGCTTGCGTCGGTGGTATAGCCGATGCGCTGCACACGCGGGCCCACGCCGCGGATGTCGAAGCCGCGGAAATCAGGCTCGCCCAGATAGAAGCGATCGGTGATACGCACCTTGTCGATGCCAGCCCCGCGGCTGCCCTCGAGCGATTTGATATAACCGCCCTCGCCATTGACCGAGAGAATGAACCCGCTGCCCAGGCCCCAATATTTGGCGCCCTCGAAACGGGTACGAACATATTTCACGTCGCCGCCAAGGCCGGCGAAATCCGCACTGAGGACCATGCGCTTGCCGGCACTCGGCCGCAGGCGGCTGTTCAGGCTGTCGTTGATCAGCGAGAAACCGACCGAGGAGGTCCAGCGATTGCCGATCGCGTCGCAGAGATAGTTGCCCGCACGCAACCGGTCGCAAACCCCGTTCGTGTAATAGGTGTTCTTGTCGAGACCGACCTGATCGTAGGACAGGCCGTAGCGTGCGGCGAACTGCCAATATTCGGTCAACGGCAGGCCTGCACGGAGCTGGAAACCAGTCGAAACCTGCGTGTAGGTTGTCTGGCGCTCGTTGTTGATGCCGTAGTTGAACGCGTTGTAATCGCGCCGGAAGAGATCACCGCCGACCGCAATGTTCTTGTCGAACAGATAAGGTTCGGTGAAACCCAGCTCGACCGACTTCGAATAGCTCGAATAATTCACGCTGGCGCGCAGTTCCTGGCCCTTGCCACGGAAGTTGCGCTGGCGGATCGAAGCCTGGATGATGAACTTCTCGAGGCTCGAATACCCGGCCGATAGCGACAGTTCGCCGGTCGATTTTTCCTGTAGGTCGGCGGTCAGCACGACGCGGTCGGGAGCAGACCCCTGCGTCTTCTTGATCTCGAACTTCTCCTGGAAGAAGCCGAGCGAGTTGATGCGGTCCTGCGAACGCTTGACCTGGAAGCTGTTGAACGCGTCACCCTCGGACAGACGGATTTCGCGCCGGATGACCTTGTCCTGGGTCTGCGTGTTACCGTTGATATCGATCCGCTCGACATAGCTGCGCTGTGCCGCCGCGATGTGGAAATTGATCCCCATCGTCAGCGTTTCTTTGTCGCGGTTATACTCGGGATTCACCTCGGTGAAGGCATAGCCGAACAGCCCGGTCGATTCGCTCAGTGAGTCGATCGCGTCCTCGACCTGCTTGGCATTGTACCACTCTCCCTTGTGCATCGGCAGGGTGGCGGCAAGCCGCTTGTTGTCGAAGTCGCGGATGTCGCTGTCGACCGTCACGTCGCCGAATTTGTAGCGAGGCCCCTCCTCCACCACGTAGGTGATGATGAAGTCCTTCTTGTCCGGCGTCAGCTCGGCCACCGCAGACGTCACGCGGAAATCGGCATAGCCGTTGGTCAGGTAGAACTGACGCATCTTCTGTTGGTCATACGCCATGCGATCCTGGTCGTAGCTCGTGTTCGAGCTCAGGAGCGTCGTGAGGCGCGCCTGCTTGGTCGCCATCTCGCCGCGCAGCTTCCCGTCTGAAAACACCTCGTTGCCGAGGATGTTGATCTGCCGGACCTTCGATTTCGGGCCTTCGTTGATCTCGAACACGACATCGACCCGGTTCTGGTCGAGTGCGACCATCTTCGGCTCGACGACCGCGGCGAAGCGGCCCTGGCGGCGATACAGCTCGATGATGCGGCCGACGTCCTGGCGGACGGCGGTGCGGGTGAATATCTGCCGCGGCGCGAGCTTGATCTCCTTCTTGATCTTGTCTTCCTTCAACCGCTTGTTGCCCTCGAGCAGTACGCGGTTGATCACCGGATTCTCGCGGATACGCAGCACGATATCGCCCGATTCGGCACCGCTGATCGACACGTCGGCGAACAGGTCGCTGGCGTAGAGATCCTTGATCGCCTGATCGAGCGTCTCGTTGGTGAAGGCGGTACCGACACGCAGCTTCGTATAGGACAGCACCGTATCGGCTTCGATGCGCTGCGATCCTTCGACGCGCAGCGACTTGATCGTCCGCGTCACTGGCGGCGCAACCTGCGCCTCCGGCAGCGCCGGCCTCGGCGCTGCAGGCGGTGCAGCAGGCCCGGCCGCGGTCTGGGCACTCGCGGCCATCGGCACGCCTGACAGCATCGTGCCCGCCAAAAGCAGCACGGTGGCGCGGGCGCCGATTGTTGAAACCTTGATCGCTGTCACTATCCCACCCCAGTCGGAGAAATTACGCGGGCCGCTCTTGAAAGCCTGCCCTGCCTCAACCACGTCAGCCGATCAAGCCGGCCAAATTGTTCCACAAGCCCAACGACCCGAGATCGTTGAACGTAACCAGCAGCATCAGCGCAAGAAGCGCTGCAAGGCCGCCACGGAACGCCCACTCCTGCACCTGAGGCTCGACCGGCTTACGCCGGATCGCCTCGATTGCGTAAAAGAACAGATGACCACCATCCAGCATGGGAACTGGCAAGAGGTTGATGAATCCCAGATTAATCGACACCAGTGCGATCAGCCAGACAAAGGCCGGAAGGCCCAGCGAGAGCTGCTCGCCCGACACTTTCGCGATACTGAGCGGCCCGCCCAGTTCCTTCACCGAGCGCCGCCCCGTGATGACCTGGCCCAGCGTCTCCACCATCATGCTGACGATCTCGCCAGTCTGACGAACCGCGACTCCAGGCGCTTCGATCAGGCTCACATCCACCAGCACCGGTCGAGCATTGGCGATGCCAAGTCGGCCCATCCGATACACATTGCCGAACCTGTCGCGCTCTTCGATCGTCCCGATCACCGCCGCGCTCGACATCCGCGCGTCGCCCCGGGCAAAATCGATGGTGACCCGCTCGCCGGCACGGATTCGCACATACCGGACCATGTCGTCGAAGGTTTCGACCGACCGCCCACCCAATGCGATGATGCGATCGCCCGGCTGCAGTCCAGCTTTCGCCGCCGCTCCGTTGGGGGAAATCGCGCCAGCCACAGCTGGTGTGCGGCTGTCACCATAAGCCAACGCAAAGCCGGCCAGGATCAGGATCGCAATCACGAAATTCGTGACGGGGCCTGCCGCGACAATGATCGCGCGCTGCCACACCGGCTTGGACGGGAAGGTCCTTGCGCGCTCTTCGGGCGGCAGCATCAGCCATTCGGCATCCGGCACGCTTGCCGGGTTCATGTCGCCAGCGAAGCGCACATAGCCGCCCAGCGGCAGCCACCCGAACTTCCAGCGCGTACCGCGCTTGTCGGTGATACCGAAAATCTCTTGTCCGAAACCGATCGAGAAGGCTTCGACCTTCACCCCGAACAGCCGGCCAGCAAGATAATGGCCCATCTCGTGAAGGAACACGAGCGGCCCGATGACGAGCGCAAAGGCAAGGACGGTCAGAAACAGGCCAGGGCTAGTGATCAAGCGACGCAGTCCTTTACACGCTCGCCCGCAAGCCTTCGTGCTTCCGCGTCCACGATAAGGACGTCGTCAAGCGTCTCGGGGGCGGGCGGGTCGTAGCGATCGAGGGTATCGGCGACGATTGCGGCAATTTCGAGGAAGCCGACACGCCGATCGAGGAATGCAGCCACGGCGATCTCGTTTGCCGCATTGAGGATCGCGGGGCGCGCGCCTCCTGCCTCCAGCGCCTGCCGGGCCAGCCTCAGAGCCGGGAAGCGCACGGGATCGGGTGCCTCGAAGTCGAGCCGCCCGATCGCGATCAGATCGAGCGGGGCCATCGGCGTTTGCATCCGGTCGGGCCATGCAAGGCAATAAGCGATCGGCGTACGCATGTCCGGTGGGCCGAGCTGCGCCAGCATCGATCCGTCGACATATTCGACCATCGAATGGATCACCGACTGCCGATGCAGAATGATCTCGATTCGGTCGGATGGGACCGGGAACAGTCTCGCAGCCTCGATCAGTTCGAGGCCCTTGTTCATCAGCGTGGCCGAGTCGACGGAGATCTTCGCACCCATCGACCAATTGGGATGCGCCACGGCCTGTTCGAGCGTCACGCCGCGCATCTTCTCGGTCGGCCAGTCGCGGAACGGACCGCCACTCGCCGTGAGGACGATACGCCGTACCCGCTCGGGCCGGGTAAAATCGAAGCACTGGAAGATTGCGTTATGTTCGGAATCGGCAGGCAACAGGACCGCGCCGTGCTGTTCGGCGGCGGCAAGCACCACATCGCCGGCCGAAACCAGCGGTTCCTTGTTGGCAAGGATCACCGTGCCGCCCTGCCCGATCGCCGCCATGACGGGTTCGAGGCCGGCGCAACCTACGATCGCTCCCATCGTGATGTCGGCGCCCATCGCGGCGGCTTCACACAGGGCGTCGCGCCCGCCCGCCGCGGCGATGCCCGAACCGGCAAGCGCGGCACGCAGATCGGGCAGGCAGCTTTCATCCGCAACCACCGCGAATCGGGCATTGGTCCGGATCGCCGCCTTTGCGAGCTTTTCGGCATCGCAATTGGCGGTCAGCGCGACGACCTCGAACCGTTCGGGCTCCCGCTCGATCAGGTCGAGGGTGGAAGTGCCGACCGATCCGGTCGCGCCAAGGATAGTGACTGTCTTCATGAATAGAATTTCGGCAGGATGACGAGGAAGGCGGCCAGCGGTGCGACGGGAACCAGCCCGTCCAGGCGATCCAGGATGCCGCCATGTCCGGGTAACAAGGTGCCGCTGTCTTTCACCCCGGCGCGGCGCTTCAGCCAGCTTTCGAACAGGTCGCCGGCCTGCGCCACCACCGCAAGCGCCGGCGTGGCCAAGGTCAGGCGCCAGGGCAGTCCGTAAAAGACATGCATCGCGGCGCCGAACGCGCTTGCCAGCAGGACGCCGCCAACCAGGCCGGCCCAGGTCTTGTTCGGGCTGATCGCCGGGGCAAGCTTCGGGCCACCAATCGCGCGGCCGCTGAAATAGGCGCCGATGTCGCACACCCACACCAGAGCAAGCGCCCAGAGCGTGAAGACGATTCCGTCTTCATGCTTGCGGATCAGCAACAGCGCGAGGACCGGTAGTCCGACATAGACCGCGCCCAGTGCCAGGGTCGGGCGCCGCTGGACGATGACGATGAAGAAGGCAGCGGCAGCGATGAGCCCGAGCGCGAAGAAATCCGGCCCGGCCGCGATCGGCGCCATGATCGCCAGCGGCACCGACAGCGCGAACTGGGAAAGCCGCTTCTGGCTGGCCGATGCCTTGTCCAGATCCGCCCATTCGCCCATCATGCAGATGCCGAGCACAGCGCAGAGCACCCAGAAGACGATGTCCCCCAGCCACAAGGCCGTCAGCGCGACGGCGACCAGTCCGATGCCGACCACCGAACGGATCGCAAGGTCCGAAGAACGCTTGGGCGAGGAAGGTGCGGTCACAGGCCTCCGAAGCGGCGTTGGCGATTGCCGAATGCAGCGACCGCATCGGCAAGGGTCGTCGCATCGAAATCGGGCCATAGCGTGTCGACGAACAGCAACTCGGCATAGGCCGCCTGCCACAGCAGGAAATTGGACAGGCGGATCTCGCCCGAGGTGCGGATCAGCAGGTCGAGCGGCGGCAAATCGCTGGTGTCGAGTTCAGCCTCGATCGCGGCGGGGTCGATCATCGATGGATCGAGCGTGCCTTCACGCACCTTTTCGGCCAGGCGACGCGCAGCGGCGGCGATCTCGGCCTGGGCGCCATAGTTGAGCGCGATCACCAGGATCGGGCCGGTGTTGCCGGAGGTTCTTGCGACCGCCTCCTCGACCAGCGAGACCAGGTCGGGCGAGAAACGGCGATAGTCGCCGATCACGCGCAGGCGGACATTCTCGCGCACCATCTCGTCGAGATCGGTTCGGATGAACAGCCGCAACAGGCCCATCAGGTCACTGACCTCGTCCTCGGGACGGCGCCAGTTCTCGGACGAGAAGGCATAGAGCGTCAGTGCCTCGATCCCCATCGCCCGCGCCGCGCGGGACACGCGGCGGACTGCCTCGACGCCCTGGCGATGCCCGGCGATCCGCGGCAGATGCCGCTTCTTCGCCCAGCGGCCATTGCCGTCCATGATGATCGCGATATGGCGCGGCAGCACGGTCGCGCCTCCGGCCGGGATCGGGACCATGGCGGGCGATGAACTCACTTGCCCAGGATTTCCTTTTCCTTGGACGAAGCGGCGGCGTCGATCTCGGCGATGGTGCTGTCGGTCAGCTTCTGCACCTCGGTCTCGTGGCGCTTGCGTTCATCCTCGGAGATGACGCCCTTCTTCTCGTCGGTCTTCAGGCTGTCATTACCGTCGCGGCGAACGTTGCGGGCCGCGATGCGCGCCTTTTCGGCATATTGGCCGGCGAGCTTCGCCAACTCCTTGCGGCGCTCCTCCGTCAGGTCCGGGATCGGCAGGCGCAGAGTGGTGCCGTCGACGATCGGATTGAGGCCCAGACCGGCCGAGCGGATCGCCTTGTCGGCCGGGCCGACGTTCGACTTGTCCCACACCTGAACCGACAGCATGCGCGGCTCGGGCGCCGAAACGGTCGCGATGGTGTTGAGCGGCATGTGCGACCCATAGACCTCCACGGTCACCGGATCGAGCAGCGAGGTCGAAGCACGGCCGGTGCGCAAGCCGCCCAGATCGTGTTTCAGGGCCTCGACAGCGCCTGCCATGCGGCGTTCGAGATCGGCCTTATCGTAGGCGGCCATTGGCTTCCTCCTCTTCGTTTCTGACGATCGTCGATGTTCCTTCGCCCCGTAGGACAGCAGCAAGGTTGCCCTCGCCACGGATGTTGAACACGACGATCGGAATATCGTTCTCGCGGCACAGCGCCACCGCAGCGGCGTCCATTACCTTGAGATTGTCGGCAAGTACCCGGCCGAAGCTCAGGCTCTCATACCGCGTCGCGGTCGGTACGATCTTGGGGTCGGCATCATAGACACCGTCGACGCTGGTGCCCTTGAACAGCGCATCGCAATTCATTTCGGCGGCGCGGAGCGCGGCGGCGGTGTCCGTGGTGAAGAACGGGTTGCCGGTACCGGCCGCGAAGATCACGATCCGCCCCTTCTCGATATGGCGCTCGGCGCGGCGGCGGATATAGGGCTCGCACACGCTGGCCATCGGGATCGCAGACTGGACCCGGGTTTCGACCCCGATCTTCTCCAGCGCGTTCTGAACCGCCAGGGCGTTCATCACCGTCGCGAGCATGCCCATATAATCGGCGCTGGTGCGATCGAATCCCTTGGCCGCAGCAGCCAGGCCGCGGAAGATATTGCCCCCGCCAACCACAAGGCACAGTTCATGCCCGGCCTCCTTGGCGGCCTTGATCTCGCCGGCGACACGATCGACGGTCGCCGGATCTATACCGAACTGGTTCGGACCCATCAGGACCTCACCAGACAATTTCAGCAGAATGCGTTTGAAGCGCGGTATCGTCACAAGTTCCAACATGCTGAGGGTCTGGGGCGGCGCGGACCTTAGTCGGGCGCCAGCGCGATGCCAAGCGATGATACCGCCCGCGAAGCGTGCAAATTCGATGCAACATTCACGTAAAAGCGTTACATCGCAATCACTTACGCAGTATCATACAAGAAGGGCGAGGCCGGCAACGCCGAACCCCGCCCCACTGATACGGTATCGAAGCGATCAGACGCCAGCGGCGGCCGCGACTTCGGCAGCGAAATCGCTGACTTCCTTCTCGATGCCCTCGCCGAGCTGGAAGCGGACATAGTCCTTCAGCACGATCGGCTTGCCGGCTGCCTTGGCGGCATTGGCGACGACGTCGGAGATCTTGGTCTTGCCGTCCATCACGAGCAGCTGGCTGACCAGTGCGTTTTCCTTGCGGTACTTGGCGATCGAGCCTTCGACCATCTTCGCGACGATGTCGGCGGGCTTGCCCGATTCGGCTGCCTTCTCGGTCGCGATCGCGCGCTCGCGCTCGACGATTTCGGGGTCGAGATCGGATTCGTTCAGCGCCAGCGGGAACGCCGCGGCAATGTGCATCGCAATCTGCTTGCCGAGCGGCTCGAGCACATCGGCACCAGCCTCGCTCTCGAGTGCGACGAGCACGCCGATCTTGCCGAGGCCGGGAGCGGCCGCGTTATGAACGTAAGGAACGATCGCGCCCGACGTCACTTCGAGGCGCTTGGCGCGGCGAATCGTCTGGTTCTCGCCGATCGTCGCGATGTTGTTGGTCAGCACCTCCTCGACGGTCTTGTCGCCGAGTTGCGCTGCCTTGATCGTGTCGATCGAATCGCCCAATTCGAGCGCAACCGAGGTCACGTCGCGGACGAACGTCTGGAACTGCACGTTCTTGGCGACGAAATCGGTCTCGGAATTGACTTCGACCGCGGCGCCCTTGGTACCGGACACTTCGATACCGACCAGGCCCTCGGCCGCGGTGCGGCTGGACTTCTTCGCGGCGGCGGCGAGGCCCTTGGTACGCAGCCAATCCATTGCTGCGGTCGTGTCGCCATTGTTCTCGGTGAGCGCCTTCTTGCAGTCCATCATGCCTGCGCCGCTCTTTTCGCGCAGATCCTTGACCGCGGCTGCCGTGATCTCGGCCATGTCTCTTGTCCTCTTGTGCTTCGGATATGGTTGCGGACGGGGAAAGGCCTGCGCCCTACCCCGTCCGTATTTCAGTTCAGCGACGCTCAGGCGTCGAGCTGACGCTCTTCCTCGGCAGCAGCCTCGGGAGCGACGGCCACATCAGCCGCAGGCGCCGTGAAATCGATCGCTTCGACCGGCTCGGCTGCCGGAGCAGCTTCGACGGTCAGCGCCTCTTCGACGGGCGGTGCTTCCATCGCGCCGACATCGACGCCACGACGTGCAACCTGCTCGTTGCCGCCACGGGTCGCTGCGATGGCGATCGCCTCGCAATAGAGGCGGATGGCGCGGCTTGCGTCGTCATTGGCGGGAACCGGGAAGGCGATGCCGTCTGGCGAGACGTTCGAATCGAGGATCGCCACGACCGGGATACCCAGGGTGTTGGCTTCCTTGATCGCCAGCTCTTCCTTGTTGGCGTCGATCACGAACATCACGTCCGGAATGCCGCCCATGTCGCGGATGCCGCCGAGCGAGAGCTCGAGCTTGTCCTTCTCGCGGGTGAGCTGGAGCACTTCCTTCTTGGTCAGGCCGTGCGTGTCGCCCGAAAGCTGCTCTTCGAGCGTCTTGAGGCGCTTGATCGAGTTCGAGATGGTCTTCCAGTTGGTGAGCATGCCGCCCAGCCAGCGATGGTTGACGAAATGCTGGCCCGAACGACGCGCGGCGTCGGCGACGGGCTCCTGCGCCTGGCGCTTGGTGCCGACGAACAGCACCTTGCCGCCGGCCGCGACCGAAGCATTCACGAATTCGAGAGCGCGCGCGAACAGCGGCACGGTCTGCGAAAGATCGAGGATGTGGACGCCGTTGCGGTCGCCAAAGATGTAAGGCTTCATCTTCGGGTTCCAGCGGTGGGTCTGGTGGCCGAAGTGCGCGCCCGTTTCGAGCAATTGCTGCATGGTGACGACAGGTGCCGCCATAGATAATTCCTTTCCGGTTGTGCCTCTGGGAAGCGAGTAATCCGGATTGCTCCGGACACCGGCGATGTGTGCTTCCCATGCGGTGTGAAGGCGCGCCACTTAGCGAAGCGCTCGACTTAAATCAAGCGTTGACAAGTGGAACAGTAAGGGAACATACAGTGTTCACAACAGGGACATGGAACGGAACACGGCGTTTCGCGGTTTTCGGATTCTGGTTTCTGCCCACGCAATCAGGGAGTTGGGCGATGATGACGGTTCTTGGTATCCTGGTTTTCGCCGGCGCCTTTGCCGCCGCCGCTTCCGTATTCGCGTTCACGCTTGTTCCGGCACTGCCCCGGATCGCAGCCCTGCTCCGCGGTGAGGCTGATCCGGCCTATGTCACCGAACCGATGTTGATCCTCAGCGATCGGCGGCTTCGCGCCCGCGTTCGTCCGGTACGGGCAGCGGTGGCTGCGGCTCGCCCGCAGGTGCTCCGCGCAGCCGCCTGACACGGCGATATGCGGAAACGCTGAACGGCATCGACGCGAGATAGGCGATACAGATCGCCGATAGCGTGTGCCAGGGCGCCGAGATCAGCGCTGCACCGAGCAGCACCACGATCGCGATCGCCTCGAACCGGATATTGTTGCGCAGCTTGAGCGAAGACCAGCTATAGGTCGCAAAGCTCGATACCATCAGGGTTGCCACCAGTCCGACCCAAGGTGCGACGATAAAGGGCGACCGCAGCCAGGGCAGGTCGTTCCAGAAGGACAGATAAAGCGGCAGCATCGCCAACCCGGCCCCTGCCGGTGCGGGAATGCCGGTCAGGAAACCGGCAGATTTATGTGGCTGCTCGGTCACGTCGATATTGGCATTGAACCGCGCCAGACGGAGCGCGCAGAATACCGCGAAGACCAGCGCGACCAGCCAGCCGATGCGCGGCATTTCCTGCAATGACCAGAGATAGAGGATCAGCGCCGGGGACACGCCAAAGGAGATCGCGTCGGACAGCGAATCGAGTTCCGCGCCGAACCGGCTCTCGCCACGCACCAGCCGCGCGACGCTGCCGTCGAGCCCGTCAAGGACGCCGGCGATCATGATCATCGTCACCGCCGTCTCCCAGTTCGCCGAGATGGCGAAGCGGATTCCGGTCAGGCCGAAGCATAAGGCTAGCGCGGTGACCGCATTGGGGGCGACTGCGCGTAGCGGCAGGCCGCGGGGTGTTCGCCTCGGAAGCGGGCGCCTCATAGGGGATGGCTCACTGCGCGATACCGCTCGCCGCGCTCACGCCGGGCCGGCCAAGGATTGTCTCGCCCGCAACGCATCGCTGGCCGAGCGCGACCTGCGGCGCGATATCGTCGGGAAGGTAGACGTCGACCCGGCTGCCGAACCGGATCAGGCCGACGCGCTGGCCGCTCGCGACCATATCGCCTGGTTTCACGAAGCCGACGATGCGCCGCGCGACGAGGCCGGCGATCTGGGTAAAGCCGATACGGCGCCCATCGCGGCCCTCGACCACGACATGCTGGCGCTCATTCTCCTCGCTCGCCTTGTCCAGGTCGGCGTTGAGAAATTTGCCCGATATATAGACGACCTGGCGGATCGTGCCGGCGATCGGGGTGCGGTTGATGTGCACGTCGAACACCGACATGAAGATCGAGACGCGCACCAAAGGCGCATCGCCAAGCCCATTCTCGCCGGCCAGTTCGCGCGGTACCGGCATGCGCTGGATCATGGTGATCAGCCCGTCGGCCGGCGCGATGATCAGCCCGTCGCCCTGCGGCGTGACGCGTACCGGATCGCGGAAGAACGCCGCGACCCATAGGGTCAGGCCGATCAGCGGCCAGGCGACGAACCAACCGAACCACCACAGCGCGACCAGCGCGACCGAGCCGGAGATGAGAACATATTTGCGCCCCTCCGGGTGCATGTCGGGAAAGCGCCATTTGATCGCGGGCGTGCCCGACGGCGGCGTGTCTTGTGAAACCATCGACACGGTCTATCCCGTGCATCCCCCCAAGACAATGATGCTATGGGTGTCGGGTACGAACGGCACCGGCGACGATCCGTGACGAAAGCCTGGCACGACGATGTTGATCCGGGCGGGCCTTCCTCCTAGACGCTCCCCCAACCCCTCCCCTCTTGAAAGCGAGTATCGATGGCGAAGATCAAGGTGAAGACGCCTGTCGTGGAGATCGACGGCGACGAGATGACGCGGATCATCTGGCAATGGATTCGCGAGCGCCTGATCCTCCCCTATCTCGATATCGATCTCGATTATTACGATCTGGGCATCCAGAAGCGTGACGAGACCGACGACAAGATCACCGTCGACAGCGCGAAGGCGATCCAGAAATACGGCGTCGGCGTGAAGTGTGCGACGATCACACCGGACGAGGCACGCGTCGAGGAATTCGGCCTCAAGAAGATGTGGAAGTCGCCCAACGGGACGATCCGCAACATCCTGGGCGGCGTCGTGTTCCGCGAGCCGATCGTGATGAAGAACGTCCCCCGGCTGATCCCGGGCTGGACTCACCCGATCGTCGTCGGCCGCCACGCCTTTGGCGACCAGTATCGCGCGACCGATTATCGCGTCCCCGGCCCCGGCAAGCTGCGCCTGGTGTTCGAAGGCGACGACGGTACCGTGATCGACGAGGAGGTGTTCCAGTTTCCGTCCTCAGGCGTCGCCATGGCGATGTACAATCTCGACGATTCGATCCGCGATTTCGCACGCGCCTCGATGCATTACGGCCTCAACCTGGGCTGGCCGGTCTATCTCTCGACCAAGAACACCATCCTCAAGGCCTATGACGGCCGCTTCAAGGATCTGTTCGCCGAGGTGTTCGAGAGCGAGTTCAAGGATCGCTTCAAGGAAGCCGGCATCGTCTATGAGCATCGCCTGATCGACGACATGGTCGCCTCGGCGCTGAAGTGGCACGGCGAATTCGTCTGGGCCTGCAAGAACTATGACGGCGACGTTCAGTCGGATCAGGTCGCACAGGGCTTCGGCTCGCTCGGCCTGATGACCTCGGTGCTGCTCACGCCGGACGGCAAGACGGTCGAGGCAGAGGCGGCGCACGGCACCGTCACCCGCCACTTCCGCATGCACGAACAGGGCAAGGCCACCTCGACCAACCCGATCGCGTCGATCTTCGCCTGGACCGGCGGCCTGAAGTATCGCGGCAAGTTCGACGGCACGCCGGAAGTGACCGAGTTCGCCGAGCTGCTCGAAAAGGTCTGCGTCGACACGGTCGAGAGCGGTCACATGACCAAGGATCTCGCGATCCTGATCGGCCCCGACCAGCCCTGGATGACGACCGAGCAGTTCTTCGAGCAGGTCCGCGTCAATCTCGAGGCACGGATGGGCGCTTCCAGATAACGCCACCCGGTACCGACACGAACACCGTCGCTACATCCGCAAGGCCGTAGCGGCGGTGTTTTCGTTTTGGGGCGGCGACGCCCTGCCCGCCCCTTGAAATGGCGCCCCCTCTTCCGTGGCGGTAAAGTCGGGACGATCCAAAAAACCAGTCGGTGAACGGCTGACAAACCCGCCATCGGGTGTTTATGTACCCCCATGGCGATGGGATTGGAAAATAACGGCTTCAGCGACGCGCTGGTGATCTTGGGGGCGGCCGGACTGGTTATTCCGGCTTTTGCAAGGCTGAAGATCAGCCCGGTGATCGGTTTCATCCTGGTCGGCCTGCTTGTCGGTCCTTCCGGCCTCGGCACCCTGGTCGGCGACTATCCCTGGCTCTATTACATCACCATCTCGGACGCGCATTCGATAGAGCCCTTTGCCGAATTCGGCATCATTCTGCTGCTGTTCTCGATCGGGCTCGAACTGTCGCTCAAGCGGTTATGGTCGATGCGAACGCTCGTGTTCGGCACCGGCGCCGCCGAACTGATCGGCTCCGGCCTCATCATCGGCACCGCGATTCATCTTACCGGCCTGAGCTGGGCGGGCTCGATCGGCCTGGGATTCGCCCTGGCTCTCTCCTCCACCGCGCTGGTCCTCCCGATCGCCGGCACCAGCAGCCCCGTCGGACGCTCCGCCTTTGCGATGCTGCTGTTCGAGGATCTGGCGCTCGTCCCGATCATCTTCGTGCTGGCGGCGCTCGGCCCTGGCGCCGGTGACGGATGGGCCCCCATCGTTCGCGTCATCGGCGGCGGCGTGCTTACCGTCGCGGCAATGTTCATTGGCGGCCGTTTCCTGCTTCCCCGCCTGTTCGCCCAGGCGGCCCGGACCAAGAGCCCGGAGCTGTTCCTGGCCGCTTCCCTCCTCGTGGTGATCATCGCAAGTCTCGCGACGGCCGCCGTCGGCCTTTCCCCGATCGTCGGCGCACTGCTCGCCGGTGTCCTGATCGCCGAGACCGACTATCACAGCGAGGTCGAGGTGATGACCGCCCCGTTCAAGGGCCTCGCGCTCGGTGTGTTCCTGATCACGGTCGGCATGAGCCTTGACCTGCGCTCGATCCTGGAAAACTGGCCGGCCCTTGCCGCTGCCATCGTCGCGGTGGTCGCGGTTAAGGCGCTGGTGACGTTCGGCCTGCTGAAATTATCAGGCATTCGCAACGGCGTCGCGGCTGAAACCGGTCTTCTGATGGGCAGCCCGTCGGAAACCACCCTGATCGTGCTTGGCACAGCCGCAGCCGCTGGTCTGATCCAGCCTGCGACCGCCAGTTTCTGGCAGACCGTCACGGCGATCGGCCTGACGATCACGCCTCTGCTCGCCTGGCTCGGCCAGCGGGTTGCACGCCGGATCGAATTGCGCGCCGGTGGCGACGCGCCCGATACCGAGGTCTCCGCCGACGGGCCGGGCACGGTGGTGATCGGCTTCGGTCGTGTCGGGCGCATGGTGGCGGACATGCTGAAGGTGCATGACCAGCCCTTCATCGCGGTCGAAGCCGATATCGACGCGGTCAAGGCGGCGCGCGCGGACGGCTATCCTGTCATCTTCGGTGACGTTGCCCGGTCGGAACTGGTCGATCGCCTCAATCTGGGGCGCGCCAAGGCGCTGATCCTGACGATGGACGATCCGGTCCTGTCGGTTCAGCTCACCCGGCGCGTGCGCAGCTGGGTACCCAACCTGACCATCGTCACCCGCGCGCGCGATACAGCCCACGCCGCCGAGCTCTACCGAGCCGGCGCGACCGATGCGGTCCCCGAAACGCTGGAAAGCTCGCTTCAGCTTTCCGAGGCATTGCTGGTCGATCTCGGCATCGCCGTCGGCCCGGTCATCGCCTCGATCCACGAGAAGCGCGACGAGTTGCGCAAGGAGATCAAGGAAGCGGCCGACATGAAGCACGAACCACGGCTGCGCCGCGCCAGGATGCCAACGGCAAAGGCCTGACCCCGTCGGCTGAAATGGGAAATTGATCGATGAGCAGATTGTCCGGCAAGATCGCGCTCGTCACCGGGGCAGGCCAGGGTATCGGCCGCGCGGCGGCGACCCTGTTCGCGGCCCAGGGCGCGACCGTCTGGGCTACCGATCGCAACGCGACGACGCTGGGAGGCCTGGATGGTTGCACTGGCCGGATGCTGGACGTAACGGATCCGGCGAGCATCGAGGCGGTGCTGGCGGAAGCTGGCCCGATCGACGTGCTGCTAAACTGTGCCGGGTATGTCGCGCGCGGCACGATCCTCGATTGCGACGATCGCGACTGGGCTGCCTCCTTCGAGATCAA
Organism: Sphingomonas sp. P3_C6; assembly: GCF_056402595.1. NCBI lineage: Bacteria > Pseudomonadati > Pseudomonadota > Alphaproteobacteria > Sphingomonadales > Sphingomonadaceae > Sphingomonas > Sphingomonas sp. P3_C6. The sequence goes on along the minus strand of NZ_JBFUHB010000002.1, from coordinate 184,757 downwards.
CGTCACCGGCATGTTCCACCTGATCAGGCGCGCCCTGCCCGCGATGATCGCGAAGGGCGGTGGATCGATCGTGAACATCGCCTCGGTGGCGGGCTCGGTCACCGGTGTGCCGGGCCGGTTCGCGTACGGCGCGAGCAAGGCTGCAGTGATCGGCCTGACCAAGTCAGTCGCGGCCGATTTCGTGAAACAGGGCATCCGCTGCAACGCAATCGCGCCGGGCACGGTGGACAGCCCGTCGCTGCACGACAGGTTGCGCGCGACCGGAGATCATGACGCCGCTCTGGCCGATTTCGAGGCCCGCCAGCCTATGGGCCGCCTCGGTCGGCCTGAAGAGATCGCCGCTCTCGCCTTGTATCTCGCGTCGGACGAGTCGAGCTTCACCACGGGGCAGGTCCACATCATCGACGGCGGCTGGACGACCTGATCGCCGGCCTCACTCCCGATGGCCCGATAGCGCCTCGACCACGAAATCGATGAAGGCACGCACCTTGGCCGCCCGCTGATGCCGCGAGGGGTAGAGCGCATAATAGGGGAAGACCTCCCCGGGCCAGTCGGGGAAAAGCTCGATGAGCCGCCCCTGCTCGATCAGGTCGCGGGTACCCAGCGCGAGGATCTGCGCGATACCCACCCCCGCCACACAGGCACGAAGCATGGTGCTACTGTCGGAGGTCATCATCCGCGCCCTGATCTTCACCGGCAATATCTCGGCGCCCCGGCGAAACTCCCAGTCATAAGCGCGCCCATGCGCCGCATCCCAGAAGTCGATCGTGTCATGCTGCGCCAGTTCGGACGGATGGACCGGCCTGCCCCGCCGATCGAGGTAGCCGGGTGCCGCGACGGTCAGCACGCGGGTCTCGATCAGCTTGCGCGCCACGAAGGATCCGGTCGAGGGCTCGCCCGATCGCAGTGCCAGATCGAACCCGTCCGCCACCAGATCGCCGACCGAGTCGCGCATGATGAGGTCGAGCGTCAGTTCCGGATGACGTTCGAGGAAGATCGCCACCTGTTCGGCCAGCACGACCTGCGAGAAAAACGGGTCGACATTGACGCGCAGCCGCCCACGTACGACCGCGGCCGAGCCTGATGCCTCGATCGCAGCCTCCTCGATCCCATCGAGAAGCGGTCCGATCCGCTCGTACAGGCGCCGCCCCTCATCGGTGAGATGCATCGATCTGGTCGTGCGTTCGAGCAGCCGGATACCGACCCGCGCCTCGAGCCGGGCGATCGCGCGGCCCACACCGGACGCCGACAGCCCCAGCGCCTCTGCCGCACGCACCATCGTCCCGGCTTCGACCACCGCCATCAACACGGTCACGCCCGAAAGGAGTCTCGCGTCGTACGCCATCGTCATTCCCGATTTCGAGTCTCGACTGTTTTGACATATCGGCATTGGGATCAACAGTGGTCCGCCTCCTAAATGCCGTTCGAGAGACAGCATCGGAAGGATCAGATCATGTTTGCCATCACTGCCATCACAGGGAAGGTCGGCGGCGCGGTCGCGCGCACCTTGCTCGATGCTCGGCGCAGCGTCCGCGCCGTTGTGCGCGACGAGTCGAAGGGTGCACCATGGGCCGCTATCGGCTGCGACGTCGCGATTGCCGATGCCGACACGGCCGGGCCGCTCGCCGCTGCGCTGGAGGGCGTTGAAGGCGCCTTCATTCTGCTCCCGCCGGTGTTCGATCCCGGCCCGGACTTTGCCGAGACCAGAGCCCGCCTAGCCGCGATCCGCGCTGCCTTGAATCAATCCAGACCCGCCAGGGTGGTCGTGCTGTCCACGGTCGGCGCCGACGCCGCGCAACCGAACTTGCTCAATGCGCTGCGGTTGCTCGAACAGGAACTGGCGGGCGTCGATCTGCCGATCACCTTCCTGCGCGCTGCGTGGTTCATGGAAAATGCCGCCTGGGATATTTCCTCGGCGCGCGAGCAGGGTGTAATCCATAGCTATCTCCAGCCGCTCGACCGTCGCATCGCGATGATCGCCACCGACGATGTCGGCCGCGTCGCCGCAGAACTGCTGCAGGATAATTGGACCGGGCATCGCATCGTCGAGCTTGAAGGCCCGACGCGAGTCTCTCCGAACGACCTCGCCGTCGCGTTCGGCAGTGCGCTCGGCCATCCCGTCGAGGCCGATATCGTACCGCGCCTCGATTGGGAGCGGATATTCCGCGAACAGGGCATGGTGAACCCGCTGCCGCGCATGCAGATGATCGATGGGTTCAACCAGGGCTGGATCGATTTTGCCGAGCATAAAGCGCGCAAGGGCAGGATCACCATTGATCAGGCAATCGCTGCCCTTGTCGCCGGGGCCGGTTGAGCTCGGGAGCGATCTCACCCCTGGGTCGCGGTCCCCGCGACGACATACAGGGTCACGAGCATGCCGGCGAGCACCGCGCCGGGCCGATGGCTGCCGGTGCGGCTCCAGCCAAAGGTCATCACCGCGGCCGCGGCGGCCAGCACGGGCACGAACTGGATCGCGATGACGGTCGTCAGCGGATCGAACCCCGTCACCAGCGTGCCGGTCGCGAAGAAGGCCCCATAGACGAGGCCGAGCAGCACCACGAACCCACCGCACGCTGTCAGCATGGCCGAGACATAGCGCGACAGGCCCCGGTCGCCCGCAACCGTAAGCGACCGCAATACCCGCCCCGTCATCAGGAAGGCGACGGTGATCGGCACGACATAGATCAGCGCGATGAGCCATTGCCGGGCGCTGGGCGGCTTGATCGCCACGACCCAGAAACGGAGATCGGTCAGCAGCCCATACTGCACCAATGAAGAGACCAGATAGGCGCCCAGTGTAGCCGTCAGGGCGAGCAGGATCGTCTTCAGCCAATCACTGCCTGCATCCGGCCCAGCGAGGCCGCGCCGCCCGAATGCCCAGGTGAGTCCCGCGCCAACCAGCGCCCATACCATCACCTGGGTCGTCACCATTTGCGGCAGGAACGCCGTCGCCGGCACCAGCAGGAAGATCGCGATGAAGACGGGGAAGAAGGTCAGCGTCGGCACCGCGGCAGCGGTCACCGCCCTGCGCCACCACCGCCCGTCCCGGACTGCCACTGCGGCGGCGGCATTGCCTCGTAGCGAGGCGAAGAAGGGCAACGCCAGCAGCAGATCGAACACCCCGAGAACCAGCGGCACGAAGCCGAGCAGGCCGATGCCGGTCCCGACCTCTTTCCAGAACCAGATCTGGTCTCCAGTCGGGAGCGGATGGCCGCCAGCCAGGGTGTGGGCGAACCAGTCGGTCGCGGCGCCGATCGCCGCCGGCGAGATGTGATCGCCCGGATGCGTGGTCGATGGCTGCACCAGATAGCGGGCGGTCCCTGCCGGTATCGACCCGTAGAGCTTTCCGGCCTGGATCGTCTCCGCCGTGCCGAACAGGTGCTTTAGCTTGGCGGATTGCCCGACATCCATCGCCCGCCCCGCGCCCCACATGAGCTGCGAGAACTCATCGTAACGGCTATAGACCAGCCCCAGATTGCGCGGCCATGCCGGGGTGCCTTCCTTCGCATAGGGCGCACCGGTGGACGATCCTTCGAGCACGATCGCGCGATAGGCGTCGGGCATCGCTGCCGCCGCGGCGAGGACCGTCCAGCCGCCCATGCTGTGCCCCTCGAGTCCGATCTGGTCCTTGTCGACGAAAGGCAGCGAGCGAAGATAGGCGAGCCCGTCTGGCCCGCCGAAACCGTTCGAAAACGCCTTCCCGCCGCTATAGCCATGCCCGGTCTGGTCCATCGCCAGCACGACATAGCCACGTCGCGCGAACTCGATCGCGAAGCCATCCTGCATCTCGCGCGAATTGATGTAGCCATGCACCGCGAGGACGCCGGGCGCTGGGCTGGCCGGGCTGGCATTCGCAGGGATGTAGAGAAGCGCGCTCATCTCCGTGCCGTCGGCACCCTTGAAGCGGATATCGCTCACCCGCGTGCCGCCCGATGTCTGGATCGCGCTGGCGAGCAGGGCCCCGCCGACGATCATCGTCAGACCGATCACAGCCAGCATCCAGCGCGGCCATCGGTGCGCCTGTCCGAACCAGGTCGAATCCTGCTGCTGGCTGTCCATCGCATCCCTCCCCTATGGGCGCGGTCGCGGGGCGCCGGCGCTCTCGATCCGGATCATGCGCCTCCACGCAAACCCTGTCGAGACAAGCGCTGTGGGTCGTCCTAGGATATGCTCATGTGTGTCCTGGCCTTTGCGTGGCAAGCGCATCCCCGCTGGCGGCTGTTGATGGCCGGCAACCGCGACGAACTTCATGCCCGGCCGGCGCAGCCGCTTGCGCGCTGGCAGGAGCCTGACCATTTGCTCGCCGGTCGCGACCTCCAGTCGGGCGGAACCTGGCTTGGCGTATCCGAACAGGGCCGGTGTGCCGTGGTCACGAATCTTCGCGGCTTCGGCGCTCCGGTCGCCGGCCTCGCATCGCGCGGTGCGCTGGTGACGGACTATCTGGCTGGAAGCGGGGTCTATGCCGATCCGCTCGCCGCCGACCTGTCGGTCTTCAACCCGGTCAATCTGATCGTGGCTGACCGGCGCGGCGCCCATTTCCTGTCGACCGACCCGACAGTACACGGAGCACGCTTGCCTCCGGCCTGTACGGCCTGTCGAACGGTCGGCTCGACCAACCCTGGCCCAAGACGATGCGGCTCAAGTCACGCTTGCTCGACTGGATCACCGGTGACGCGACCGATCCCGAACTGCTGTTCGATGGCCTGCACGAACAGGTACCGCCGGATATGGGTCTGGAGCCGCGCACCCCGTCCGACGTGCCGCAGGAGCCGCTCCGGTCGCCGATCTTCATCCTCGACCCGGTCTATGGCACGCGGTGCAGCACCGTGCTCGCGATCGACATGCAAGGGCGCGGCATGATCATGGAGCGGCGCTTCGCAGCCGACGGCGGCGAGACGGGCAGGACGAGCCTACCCTTCTCCTGGCCCGAATGACCTGAGGATCAGGCGACCGCGGGTTGTTCCGCAAGCGCCGCCCTGATCGCCTCGACCGCTTCCGCCCCCTTCGATCCGTCCGGACCGCCGCCCTGCGCCATGTCGGGGCGGCCACCACCGCCCTGCCCGCCCAACACGGCCACAGCGCGGCGCAGAAGATCGACGGCGCTATGGGTCGCAACCAGATCGGCGGTCACGCCGACCGCGATCGACGCGCGGCCTTCATTAACGGCGACCATCACCGCAACGCCCGATCCGATCCGCTGCTTGGTCTCGTCGACCGCACCGCGCAGGCCCTTGGCGTCGAAATCCTGCACGACCTGGCCGACGAAGTTCACCCCACCGATCTGTTCCGGACCAGCCTGTGCCGAACCGCCGCCGCCGAGCGCCAGCGCCTTCTTCGCCTCGGCCAGTTCGCGCTCGAGCCGGCGGCGCTCCTCGACCAGTGCGACGACACGCGCCGGCACCTCGTCGGGCGATGCCTTGAGCGCGGCGGCCGCCTCCCGAAGTTTATCGTCGCGCGCAGTGAACCATTGCCGCGCGGCCTCGCCGGTCAGTGCCTCGATACGGCGGATGCCGCTCGACACCGCGCTCTCGCCGACGACCTTGAACAGGCCGATATCGCCGAGCTGCTTCACATGCGTGCCGCCGCAAAGTTCGAGCGAATATACTTTGTCACCCTCATGGCCCATCGAGACCACGCGGACCTCGTCGCCATATTTTTCCCCGAACAACGCCATCGCGCCCTCGTTGATGGCTTCTTCCGGCGTCATCAACCGGGTCGAGACCGCACCATTTTCCCGGATATGGCGGTTCACATCGGCCTCGACCTCGGCGATGCGCAGCGGCTCGATCGCGGTCGGCTGGGAGAAGTCGAAACGCAGCCGGTCGGGCGCGACGAGACTGCCCTTCTGTGCGACATGCAGGCCGAGCCGCTGGCGCAGCGCCTCATGCAGCAGATGCGTCGCGCTGTGATTGGCGCGGATCGCGCCGCGGCGGCCATGATCGACCGTCAGGCGCACTGCGTCGCCGACCGAGATATCGCCTGCCTCCACGTAAAGCCGATGCGCCCAAAGGCGGCCGAGATGCTTCTGCGTGTCCTGGATCGCGCCGTGCAGGCCCTTCTCGCTGGCGATGGTTCCGGCGTCACCGACCTGGCCACCACTCTCGCCATAGAAAGGCGTCTGGTTGACCACGAGATCGACGGTGTCGCCCGGGCCGGCGCGCTCGACGCGCTTGCCGTCCTTGACCAGCGCGAGCACCTGACCCTCGCCATCCTCTGCCGAATAGCCGAGAAACTCAGTCCCGCCGGTTTCCTCGGCGATGTCGAACCAGATATCGTCCGAGGCGCGGTCGCCCGAACCCTTCCAGGCAGCGCGCGCCGCACGCTTCTGCTCGGCCATCGCCGTATCGAAGCCGGCGCGGTCGACGCCGAAACCCTGCGCCCGCAGCGCATCCTCGGTCAGGTCATAGGGGAAGCCGAACGTGTCGTAGAGCTTGAACGCCGTCTCGCCCGCCAGGGTGGCGCCCGGCGCCATGCCGGTAGTCGCTTCGTCGAGGAGGCGCAGGCCGTTGGTCAGCGTGCGGCGGAACTGGGTTTCCTCCTGCAACAGCGTCGCCTCGATCGAGGCCTGGGCGCGCAGCAGCTCGGGATAGGCGGAGCCCATCTCGGTCACCAGCGACGGCACCAGCCGGTGCATCAGCGGCTCTTTCGCGCCCAGCAGGTGCGCATGCCGCATCGCGCGGCGCATGATCCGGCGCAGCACATAACCGCGGCCTTCATTCGCCGGCAGCACGCCGTCGGCGACAAGGAAACCCGACGCACGGAGATGGTCGGCGATCACGCGGTGGCTCGCCTGGGTGTCGCCGGTGCTCGGCGTCCGAGTCAGCGCGCTCGATTCGGCGATCAGCGCCTTGAACGTGTCTGTATCGTAATTGTCGTGGACGCCCTGCAGCACCGCCGCGACACGTTCCAGCCCCATGCCGGTATCGATCGACGGGCGCGGCAGAGTGGTGCGCGTGCCATCGGCCGACTGCTCGAACTGCATGAAGACCAGGTTCCAGATCTCGACGAAGCGGTCGCCATCCTCATCCGGGCTGCCGGGAGGGCCGCCGAAAATATGGTCGCCATGATCGTAGAAGATTTCGGAGCAGGGCCCGCATGGGCCGGTATCGCCCATCGACCAGAAATTGTCGGACGTCGCGATGCGGATGATCCGGCTCTCGGGCAGGCCGGCGATCTTGCGCCACAGGTCGTACGCCTCGTCATCGGTATGATAGACGGTGACGGTCAGCCGGTCGCCCGATATGCCCCATTCCTTGGTGATCAAATTCCAGGCGAGCGAGATCGCGCGCTCCTTGAAATAATCGCCGAACGAGAAATTGCCGAGCATTTCGAAGAAGGTGTGGTGCCGCGCCGTATAGCCGACATTGTCCAGGTCGTTGTGCTTGCCGCCGGCACGAACGCATTTCTGGCTCGACGTCGCAGTCGAATAGGGCCGCGTCTCCAGGCCGGTGAACACGTTCTTGAACGGCACCATGCCCGCGTTGACGAACATCAGCGTCGGATCGTTATGCGGCACCAGCGGCGCCGAGGCGACGCGGGCATGACCCTCGGCTTCGAAATAGTCGAGGAAGGATCGGCGGATGTCGTTTGTCGATGTCATGGCGGCGATTTAAGCGGGACTGCGCGCCTTGCCAAGGAACATCACCCGAACGGCGCGTCGATAGCCGTCGGAGGCTGAGAAAACCACTTCGGGCCGGCCTCGGTCATGTGGAAACAATCCTCCAGCCGGACCCCGAATTTGCCCGGCAGATACAGGCCCGGCTCGTCCGAGAAGCACATGCCCGGCGCGAGGGGCGTCGCCTCGCCATGGACGAGATTGACCGGCTCATGCCCGTCGAGCCCGATGCCGTGGCCGGTGCGGTGCGACAGGCCGGGCAGCTTGTAGCGGGGGCCGTAACCAAGCGTCTCGTAATAGCGGCGCACGGCATCGTCGACGCTGCCGGCCGGCGCGCCCAGCTTTGCGGCGGCGAAAGCGGTCGCCTGGCCCTGGCGCACATGGTCCCACACCGTGCGCTGCTCGGCGCTCGCAGTGCCGAACACGAAGGTGCGCGATACATCCGACTGATAGCCCTGCACCGTGCAGCCACAGTCCATCAGCACCACTTGCCCATCGGCGACCACTTGCGGCGCCTTGCTGCCATGCGGGTAGGCCGCTGCCTCTCCCACCAGCACCAGCGAGAATTCGGGGCTGCCGCCCAACTTCTCGGTCGCAGCATCCATCAGCGCGCCGATATCGGCCGGCGTCATGCCCTTCTCGATTCGCGGATGGGTCCAGCGATAGGCGGCGATCGTCACGTCGGTCGCGGTCTGCATCAGCGCGATCTCGGGCGCGGTCTTGATCATGCGGCATCCGCGCACGACCGGGTTGGCCGAGACCAGCGTCGCACCCGGCAGTGCGCGGGCGAGGCCGTTCACCGCGAAATAGCGCAACGTCTCCTCGATGCCGATCGGCCGCGCGGCGAGCTTTCGCTCCTTGAGGAAGCCGGCAACGACGGCCAGCGGGTCCTCATCCTCCTGCCACACCCGCACCTCGGCCGGCACACCCAGTGTCTGGCGCACCGAGGGTTCTTCGAAAAAGGGCGTGACGATGCAGGGATCGCCCTCGACCGGCAGGATCGCGGCGGTCAGCCTTTCGCTGCGGCCCCAGCGCACACCGGTGAAATAGATCATCGACGATCCGGGCTCGATCAGCACCGCGCCGATGCCATTGGCCTTCATCAGGGCCTGTGCCCGGACGAGTCGTGTCCGGCGCTCCCCCTCGCCGATCGGCGCCGTCCCGGTCGTGATGTCCTTCAGTGCCGAGAGATCTGGCGCCGCCGCTCGAAGAATCGACGGCATTGCGAGCAACGAAATTCCCGTCGCCGCGCCAGCGAGCAGTTCGCGTTTCGTGAGGAACATGCGCGCCCTTTCCGTTTATTGCGCGAGGACATAAGGCGCTTGACCGCGCCGCTGCAATCCCCTTCCCTGCCGCGGCATTTCCGGGGAATCTACATGGCCAAGCGCCTTACACTCTACATCGTGATCGGCCTGGTGCTTGGCCTTGCCGTCGGCTGGGCGCTGCATGTCGCGATCGACGACGGCACGCCGGCCTCCGCCGCATCGCTCGAGCAGATCGCGGGCTATTTCTCGATCATCACCACATTGTTCCTGCGCCTTATCAAGATGATCATCGCGCCGCTCGTCTTCTCGACGCTGGTCGTCGGCATCGCGCATATGGGCGACACCGGTGCGCTTGGCCGGGTCGGCCTTCGCTCGCTCGCCTGGTTCCTCTGCGCCAGCCTGTTGTCGCTGACCCTGGGCCTGATCCTGGTCAACCTGCTCCAGCCGGGCGTCGGCCTCGGCCTGCCGATCCCGCCCGCGACGGCGGATGCCGGGATCGTGAAGACCGCCTTCAACCTGAAGGACTTCGTCACACACGTCGTACCCGCCTCGATGATAGAGGCGATGTCGACCAACGAGATCATCCAGATCGTGGTCTTCTCGGTGTTCGTCGGCGTCGCCATCACCGCAGTCGGCGACAAGGCGGCACCGCTGGTCCGCGCTCTCGAAGGGCTGGTCGCGGTGATGCTGCAGATCACCAATTATGTGATGCGCTTCGCCCCGTTCGCGGTGTTCGCCGCAGTCGCCTCCACCCTGGCCGAGCGCGGCCCGAGCGTGCTGGCCGATCTTGGCTATTTCATCCTCAGCTTCTATTTCGGCCTGCTGCTACTCTGGCTGCTGCTGATCGGCATCGGATATCTGTTCATCGGCAAAAGGACGTCGCTGCTCGTCCGCTATATCCGCGATCCGCTGATCCTCGCTTTCACAACCGCGTCGTCGGAGGCGGCCTATCCGCGCACGCTGGAGGCACTCGACCGGTTCGGCGTGCCGCCCAAGATCGGCAGCTTCGTGCTGCCGCTCGGCTATTCGTTCAACCTGGACGGATCGATGATGTACATGACGTTCGCGTCGCTGTTCATCGCCCAGGCTTATGGCATCCACCTCTCGCTCGGCGAGCAGATCACGATGTTGCTGGTGCTGATGGTCACGTCGAAGGGCATTGCCGGCGTGCCGCGCGCCAGCCTTGTCGTGATCGCCGCGACCCTGTCGCTGTTCAAGATCCCTGAGGCAGGCCTGTTGCTGATCCTCGCGGTCGACCATTTCCTCGACATGGGGCGCTCAGCCACCAACGTGATCGGCAACGCGATCGCCGCAAGCGTCGTGGCGAAATGGGAAGGCAATCTCGACCCGGTCGAGCCGATCGACATCGAGCCGCCGCACGCGCCGTCCAAGGGCTTACTATAGTAGCGCAATGAATTCCCTGTTCCTGGGCCCGGAACAGGGAATTAACAGGGAATTTCGAATTTCCCTGTCGAAATTCCCCGGATTCCCCCGATATTCTCCATGGATATCAGCGAGATGACAACCAATTCCCTGTTATCCGAAAACAGGGAATTCGAGTCAGGTAACAGGGAAAATCCTGCGCCGAACAGGGAAATCCGAACACTATCGCGATGAGAAAGAACGCACAGGCTCATCGGGTCCTGTGCGATCCTACTCTACGACGCCCCCGCGTCCGTTTGAATCGATCCATACCGATCCGCGCTCAGGCGTAGGCGTAGGGCCCACCTTTCGCCAACGCCGCCTGATAGGCCGGCCGGGCATGAATCCGGTCGAGCCAGGCGATGGTGTGCGGGCGTGAGCCGTCGAGCCCGGCGCGGTTGCGCGCTGCTTCCAAGGGGAAGCTCATCATGATGTCCGCGCCGGTGATCTCCTCTCCGGCGAACCAGGGGCGCTGGGCCAGCTCGGATTCGACATAATCGAGATGCACGTCGATCATCGGCTGGATTCGTTTCGCGACCTTCCTGCCGAGGAACGGGATGCGGTTGACGACAAGCTTCACCAGCAACGGCGGCATCAGCGATCCTTCCGCATAGTGAAGGAACTGGCGGTAGCGGAGCACGGAATCCCGGTGCGGAAGCGGGCCGAGCTGGCCGTCGGCCTTTTCGACGAGATAATCGATGATCGCGCCGGTCTCGGCGATGACCCGGCCATCGTCGGTGTCCTCGATCACGGGGGACTTGCCGAGCGGATGGACCTTTTTCAGCTCGGGCGGGGCAAGCATCGTCTGCTTGTTCCGCTCATAGCGCCTGACCTCATAGGGCATGCCGAGCTCCTCGAGCATCCACAGGATGCGTTGCGAGCGGGAGTTTTCGAGGTGATGGACGATGATCGTCACGGCGATCCTCTCTCTATATGTCGTTATGCGCCGACCATAACCATGCCGCCGCCGGGAAATCCACGGACTCGTCCGAACGATGATGGGCGATGACCGATTCGATCCTGCCCAGCATCGCGTCTCGCTCCTCGATCGGCGCCTGGCGGAGCAGGGGCGCGGCCGGACCGATCCGCTGGAAGAAGCTCAGCGCATCAGCGACCGGATCGATCCCGTGTCCGGCGCGATAGGGAAAATCGACCGGCCTGGCCTCGACCCGCGACCACCCTGCTTCGGTGAGTAGCGGACGCACGAAATCGGGGTCGGCAAAGGCGAAAGGACCTGGAGCATAGCCGGTCGCAGGCGGCGGCACCTTCCCGATGGCAGCCGACACCAGTTCGGTCGCCCATGGATTGAGCGCAGCGCTCCTGAAACAGGAGAAAACGAAACCGGCACCCGGTACGGTGCCGCGCCGCAGTGCGGAGAAGGCCGCAATCGGATCGGGGAAAAACATCACGCCGTGCCGCGAGACGAGCAGGTCGACCGGCGCCAGTCCGGCGAGATGATCCTCAGCCGGACCACAGCGGAAGGAAAGATTGCCCAGATCACGCGCCCGCTCGGTCGCGATGCCGATCAGCGATGGCGAGATATCGACCCCGGCGATCTGCCGGTCCGGCAGCGCCCGGGCCGTCGCGATGCTCGTCGCGCCCGCGCCGCAGCCGATATCGACGATCGTCGTACTGCCCGTAGCCGCCATGTCGAGGATCGCAGCATTGAGGTGGACCGCGAGCCCGGCAAGGCAGCTATCGGTCCGTTGCCACTCATCGGCTCAGACATCGCCTACAGGACCGGACCAGTCGTTCGCGCTCGTCATGCCTTTGACCCTCTGCCTGCCCGTGACCTGGAGAGCCGCGAGTCCGCCCCGCCCTATCCCGCCGCGGCAGCGCATGCCATCGGCAAGGCCTTGGCCGGGCTCCGGACGCCGAAATATGAAAGGCCCGCCGACGCGGGCGGGCCTTTCCAGGTTTTGCGACGGGAAACGCCGCGCGAAGTCAGGTCTCAGAGATCGTCGGTATCGTCCTCAGGCTCGGGCCCAGCCATCATCTCTTCGGCGACCTTGTCGGTACGGGCACGTATCGCCTTTTCCAGGCGATCGGCCATTTCGGGATTCTCCTTGAGGAAATTCTTCGAATTCTCACGGCCCTGCCCGATGCGTACGCTGTCGTAGCTGAACCAGGCGCCCGATTTCTCGACCAGCCCGGCCTTCACGCCGAGGTCGAGGATCTCGCCGATCTTGGACACGCCCTGGCCGTACATGATATCGAATTCGACCTGCTTGAACGGCGGCGCGACCTTGTTCTTGACGACCTTCACCCGGGTGGTGTTGCCGATGATTTCCTCGCGATCCTTGATCTGGCCGGTGCGGCGGATGTCGAGGCGGACCGAGGCGTAGAATTTCAGTGCGTTGCCGCCCGTCGTGGTCTCCGGGTTGCCGTACATCACGCCGATCTTCATGCGCAGCTGGTTGATGAAGATCACCATGCAGCGCGAGCGGCTGATCGAGCCGGTCAGCTTGCGCAGCGACTGCGACATCAGGCGCGCCTGAAGGCCGACATGGCTGTCGCCCATCTCGCCCTCGATTTCCGCGCGGGGAACGAGCGCAGCGACGGAGTCGACCACCAGCACGTCGATCGCGTTGGAACGGACGAGCGTATCGACGATTTCGAGCGCCTGCTCGCCGGTGTCGGGCTGCGACACTATCAGCTCGTCGATATTGACGCCCAGCTTCTTGGCATAGACCGGGTCGAGCGCATGCTCGGCATCGACGAACGCCGCGGTGCCCCCGGTCTTCTGCGCCTCGGCGATGACGTGCAACGCGAGCGTGGTCTTGCCCGAGCTTTCCGGCCCGTAGATCTCGATCACGCGGCCGCGCGGCAGGCCACCGACGCCGAGCGCGATGTCGAGCCCGAGCGAGCCGGTCGAGATCGCCTCGACCTGCATGGTTTCCTTCGAGCCAAGCCGCATGGCCGAGCCCTTGCCGAATGCGCGGTCGATCTGTGCGAGCGCCGCGTCGAGTGCCTTGGCGCGCTCTGAGCTCGCCTTGTCGTTGGAGACTGCCATTTTGTTGTCGATGACCTTCAAAGATGCCGCCATTGGGAGCCTCCGTCGCTAAACCGATGTGCCGACGCATTCAATGCGTGTTGGAAGCTTCGTACATAGTTTGTTCCACAAGAACAAGAGCGGAACAGCATTTTTGTTCTCATTTTGTTTTAATCACCCGCCCGCGCCTCTTTTATGCGGGCATCGTCGTTCCGGCTTGCCGGGACGGACGCCGCAGGCAATGCTCCGCGCATGACCACGGACTTCATCGCCGGCCTGCCCAAGACCGAGCTCCACCTCCATATCGAGGGCAGCCTCGAGCCGGAGCTGATGTTCGCGCTGGCGACGCGCAACAATATCGCGATCCCCTATGCCAGCGTGGAGGAGGTTCGCGCCGCCTACAGCTTCTCCCGCCTGCAGGATTTCCTCGACATCTATTATGCCGGCGCCAACGTGCTGCAGACCGAGCAGGATTTCCGCGATCTCGCCATCGCCTATTTCGATCGCGCCGCGGCCGACGGGGTCGTTCACGCCGAGATCATGTTCGATCCCCAGACCCATACCGATCGCGGCATCCCCTTCGGCACCGTGATCGAAGGGCTGCTCTCCGGCATGGCCGACGCGAAGGCGCGTCACGGCATGACGTCGAAGCTGATCCTGTCCTTCCTGCGCCATCTCGACGAGGATGCCGCCTTCGCCACGCTGGAGGCGGCCGAACCCTGGCTCGACCGGATCGACGCGGTCGGCCTCGATTCGTCCGAACTCGGCCACCCGCCCGAGAAGTTCGCCCGGGTGTTCGCCGCGGCCCGCACCAGGGGCCTGCGCCTCGTCGCCCATGCCGGCGAGGAAGGCCCGCCCGATTATGTCTATCAGGCGCTCGACCTGCTCGGGGTCGACCGGCTCGATCATGGCAATCGCAGCCTGGAGGATCCCGTCCTCACCGCCCGCCTCGCCCGCACCGGCATGACCCTGACGGTCTGCCCCTTGTCCAACCTGAAGCTGTGCGTGGTCGACGACATGGCCGATCATCCGATCGACCGGATGCTCCGCGCCGGCCTGCGCGCCACGATCAACTCGGACGATCCAGCCTATTTCGGCGGCTATATTGCCGACAATTACCGGGCGGCGGCATCGGCGCGCGGGCTCGACCGCGACGATCTGGCGCTGCTCGCGCGCAACTCGTTCCTCGGCTCCTTCCTGCCGGACGATGCGGTGGCCACGCATCTCGCCAGACTGGACGCCTATATGGAGGCGCACCGATGACCGTCTTCACCGAGATCCCGCACGAGGACTTCGTCTCGGCGGTCCGCGCGCTCGCCGTGCAATTGGCCGGGGATGACTGGAAGCCCGATTTCATCATCGGCATCGGGCGCGGCGGCCTGTCGCCGGCGGTCTATCTCAGCCATGCGACCGGCATGCAGATGCTGTCGGTCGATTATTCGAGCCAGGTGAAGGATTTCGCCGACGAGCCGCTGACCAGGCTCGCCGCTCGCACCCGTGCCGGCGAACGGCTGCTGTTCCTCGACGACATCAACGATTCGGGCCGCACCATCGGCCATCTGCGCGAGGTGTTGAACGCCGCCGGCGCGGTGCCCGGCAGCATCCGCTTCGCCACGCTGATCGACAATGTCAGCTCGGCGCAGAAGGTGGACTATCGTGCGCGCACGATCGACCGGCGCATCGACAAGGACTGGTTCGTCTTCCCCTGGGAAGCGGTCGCCCCGGCCCAGTCTCTGGCCGAGGATGCGGCGGCCGTGCCGGAACGGATTGCCTGAAAAACCCTCTCCCATCGGGAGAGCGACGTTACGCCAGCGAATCGAGCGCCTTCGCCACCGCGTCCATCGTGAAGGGCTTGGGCAAGGTCGGCCGGTCGCGATACGCCTCGGCCAGGCTGTCGGCCGATCCGCCAGTGGCGAAGATATAGGGAATGCCCTTCGCGCTCAGCGCATCCGCGATCGGCCAGCTCTTCTCACCGGCGCGCAGGTTCACATCGAGGATCGCCGCGTCGATGCCGCCCGCCTCGACCAGCGCGAGCGCATCGGCGACATTATCGGCAGTGCCGACCATCGTCTTGCCGAGGACGTCGAGGAAATCCTCCAACATCATCGCGATCAGGGGTTCGTCCTCGACGATGAGGATATTGCTCGGCGCAGTCATCACTGCCCCATAGTATCCCGCGCCCATTGCCGCCAAGTCATTTCGCGGCCAGCACGTCCCGCGCCGCCTCCGCAAGCTGTTGAACCGAGAAGGGTTTCGCGAGGAAGGAGACATTGTCCAGGTCGATCGACTTGCGCAGCTGCTCCTCGGCATAGCCCGACATGAACAGGATCGGCAGGTCGGGATAGCGCGCGCGGACCTGGCGGACCATGGTCGGCCCGTCCATCACCGGCATGACGACGTCGGAGATCAACAGGTCGGGCCGCTCGTTCCGGCTCAGCAGGTCGAGCGCAACCTCGCCATTTTCCGCGGTCAGCACGGTATAGCCCTGCCGCGCCAGCGCGCGCTCGGCCACAGCGCGCACCATGTCCTCGTCCTCCACCAGCAGGATGGTGCCGGTGCCCCACAGGTCGGTCGGCTTGGCTTTGCCCTTGGCTGGGCTGGCCGCCTTGGCCGGCTGAGTCGCCGTATGCACGGGCAGATAGATGGTGAAGACCGCGCCCAGTACCTTGTTATCCGCCCCCTTATTGTCGGCGAAGATATAGCCGCCCGACTGCTTGACGATGCCATAGACGGTCGATAGGCCAAGCCCGGTGCCCTTGCCGACATCCTTGGTGGTGAAGAAGGGCTCGAAAATCTTGGGCAATATCTCGGGCGGAATGCCACCGCCGGTATCGGACACTTCGAGCGCGATATAATCGGCGATCGGCAGGATGTCGGATCCCATCCGGCGCACATCCGCCGCGGTCACCGCCATCGTGTGTATCGACAGCGTGCCGCCACCGCGCGGATCCTTGGCCAGCATCGCGTCGCGCGCATTCACCGCCAGATTGACCACGACCTGTTCGAGCTGACCGGGATCGGCGCGCACCGGCCCCAGGTTGCGGCCATGCTTGACAGTAAGGGTCACCGTCTCGCCGAGCAGCCGCTTCAGCAATTGCGAGACTTCGGAGATCACGTCGGGCAGTTGCAGCACCTGCGGCACCAGGGTCTGCTGCCGCGAAAAGGCGAGCAACTGGCGAGTCAGGCTGGCCGCGCGGTTCGAATTGGCGCGGATCTGCTGGATGTCGTCATAATCGCTGTCACCCGGCGAATGGCGCATCAGCATCAGGTCGCAATGCCCGATGATCGCGGTCAGGATATTGTTGAAGTCGTGCGCGACGCCGCCGGCAAGCTGGCCCACCGCCTGCATCTTGGTCGCCTGCGCCACCTCGCGCTTCAGTCGCGTCTCTTCACTATTATCCTTCAGGCTGAGCAGCACCGCCGCATCGCCCAGGCCCCGCGCGCCGGCGATCGACAGCGCGACCGGCTCATCCGGATGATCCTTGAGGCGCACCGCAAGATCGGTCGAATGAGTCGCCCCATTGGCGAAACGCCGGATCGCGTCGGCGACGACACCCTTGTCCTCGCGCACCAGCAGGTCGCCGGGATAGAGCGGCGGCGCGGCCGGATCGACCTCGGCCGCGCGCGCGAACGCATCGTTCATCTGCAGGAAGCGGCCGTCGCGATCGACCAGCGCCATGCCGAACGGCATCAGCGACACCAGGCTGCGGACATGCGCCGTCGCACTGGCGCCGATCGCCGGCGCGCTCGCCCCGCCTTCCTCGTCGAGCATCACGACCAGCATCGGGGCGTCGTCGCCATCAATGAACGGCACCTGCAACACGCGAAGTGGACTGCCGGTCAGCCCTTCGCGTTCGAACCGGACCAGGCCGTGGCTGTCGGTGATCAGGAACCGTGCAAAGTCGCGGCCAGCGACCGCCCCCTCCTCATGTCCCATCGCCCGGGCGCGCAACACGCGATTCGCCGCACGGATCCGGCCGTCCGGGGCGATCAGCGCCGCCATGATGCCGGCCGCGGCAAGGCGGTCGCCGGTCGGGCCGCCGATGACCGTCTCCACCGTGGCCGCGAGATCGAGCGCCTCGACGCCGCGGAAACGCCACACCAGCAGATCGTCGTCGGCCCCTGCCCGTTCGATTTCCGCCCGCAACGGTGTCCCCCGCGCGAGCAGCCGCGCGACCGAGGCAGCGCCGTCACGCCATGCCGCGCGGCCGGCGGTGCCGAGCTCGCTGATCCCCGCTTCATCCACCGGCAGGCCCGGCGGCGTCGGGAAACCGGCGAACAGCGTCTCATAACGGTCATTGGCGCAGACCAGCCGTCCGGCACGGTCGGTGATCGCGACGGCGTCCGGGCTGTTGGCCGCCAGCGTTCGCGCGATGCTCCAGTCTGGTTCGATCGCCTGTCCCCGGCTGGACGGGAACAGCCGGCGGAATGCCAGAAGCCCACCGGCAATCACCAGCGTAGCCGCCAGGAACCCCGCCGCGACGGTGAGATTGCCGACCACGCCAAGGATCAGCAGCGCCGCAATCAGCCCGCACGCGCTCGCGATCAGCGCCGCGCCCCGTGCGGGGGAGAGCGGCGACGCGGAAGATGCGGGAAGACTTGCCATCCCGGTTTGTCTTGGGCCGCGAGGGCGAGGCGTCAAGGGCCAGAGTGGAATTCGAACAGGTTGACCCCTTCGTCACCCCGGACTTGTTCCGGGGTCCACCGTGCAGCAAAACAATCAGCCGATGAATATGCGGAACGGTGGATGCCGGAACAAGTCCGGCATGACGGAAATGGAGATTCGCCTCGACTCGGGGTACTCAGCCCGCGAACCTTTGAAAAACTACCAGATGCGGACGCGTCGTTCCGGCGTCAGATAGAGCTTGTCGGTCGGCTTCGGCTTGAACGCGTCATACCAGGGGTCGAGGTTGCGGACGATCCAGGCGCGCTGCTGCGACGGAGCGTGCGGATCGGTCAGCAGCCGGTTGCGCATGTCCGCCTCGCGGTAACTGCGCCGCCACACCTGCGCCCAGCCGAGATAGAAACGCTGGTCGCCGGTATAGCCTTTGATCACCGGCGCCGGCTTGCCGTTCAGCGATGCATGATAGGCGTCATAGGCGGCGCTCAGCCCCGCGAGATCGGCGGTATTCTCGCCCAGGGTCAGGCGACCTTTCAGCTTCGTGCCCGGCAGCGGCTCATAGGCATCATATTCGGCGACGAGCGCATCGGTGCGCTTGTTGAAATTCTCGACGTCCTGCGGTGTCCACCAATCGGTCAACTGGCCGTGCAGGTCGAAGCTCGCGCCCTGATCGTCGAAATGATGGCTCATCTCATGCCCGATCACCGCGCCGATACCGCCATAATTGACTGCCGCGTCGGCGTTCGGATCGAAGAAAGGCGGCTGCAGGATCGCCGCCGGAAAGGTGATCGCCACCAGGGTCGGGTTGGCCTGGGCGTTCACCGTCATCGGGGTCATGCCCCATTCCCAGCGATAGATCGGCTTGCCGAGCTTCTGGATATTATAGTCGTGCGCCCATTGGTTGGCGCGCAGCGCATTGCCGAAGGCGTCGCCCGCCACGATCTTCAGCGCCGAATAGTCGCGCCACTGGCTCGGATAGCCGATCCGCGGCGTGAAGGCGGCCAGCTTGGCATGCGCCTTGACCTTGGTTTCCGGTGTCATCCAGTCGAGCTTGTCGATCCGCACGTTCATCGCGGCGATGATGTTCTTCACCAGCGCGTCAGCCGCCGCCTTGGTCTCGGGCGGGAAATATTGCGCGACGTACAGCTTGCTGACGTCGTCGGTCAGGATCGTGCTGGTGTGGTCGACGGCGCGCTTCCAGCGATCCTGTTGCTGCGGCGTACCCGAGATGACCGTCCCGAACATCGCGAACCGCTCATTGTCGAACGCCGCCGGCAGCACCGCCGCATAGCCGTCGAGCGAGCGGATCAGCAACTGGTCGCGCAGCACCTCGACCGGTGCCTGGGCAATCAGCCTGGCGATACCGGTGACCGCGGCCGGCTGGGCCACGATCACCGTATCGACCGGGGTGCCGATACCCTTGAAATAGGCGACGAAGTCGAATCCCGGCGCGGCCTTCTTCAGGTCGGCGACGGCCATCTTGTTATAGGTCTTGTTGGCATCGCGATTCTGGATGTTGGTCCAGCTCACCTGGGCGATGGCCGTCTCGAAATCGACGATCGCCTTGGCGCGGGCGGCCGCGTCCGGTTCGCCGGCAAGGGTGAACATGCTGGCGATATGGGCCTGATAGGCGGCCTTCGCCTCGGCCAGCTTGCCCTCGGTCGCGAGGTAATAGTCGCGGTCCAATGCCAGGCCGCCCTGGCGCATCTGCAGCGCGTAATGTTCCGGGTCCTTGGCATCCTGGCCGACGCCGGCGTTGAACGGCACGCCGACACCGTTGATATCGGCCTCCGCCACGAGCGTGGCATAGCCCGACTTCGACTTCAGCCCCTTGATCCGGTCGAGCCAGGGCTTGATCGGGGCCAGGCCCTTCGCCTCGATCGCTGCCGTGTCGAGATAGGCGGCATAGGCCTGGCCGATCTTGGAGCCCTTTGCCTTCTCCGCTTGGAGGATATCATGGGTCCGCTCGCGCGACAGGTCCTGCAGCGCATCGAACGCGCCGTAATTCGCCTTGTCGGCTGGGATCGGGGTATTCTTCTCCCAGGTTCCGTTCACGAAGCCATAAAAATCATCGCCGGGCTGGATCGCCCTGTCCATGCCGGCTTCATCGACGCCGAAATCACCGAAGGTGGGTTTGGCCATGGGCGCGGCCGCCGGTGCGTCGGCGGGGAGCCGGCCTTGCGGTGCGGGGTTCGCCGCGGCGAGGCCGGCGAGCATGGTGGCGGAAAGCAGAAGAACGGCAAAGGACGATGTGCGCATGTCGCATCCTGGAAAGGAAGTGGATGCGAGCGTGTTCTAATCGGATAACACGGCCAGTCAATTTCGCGGCCGTGAAGGTCCCTTATTCGGGCCGACCGTGTGCCCGGGCGCGCCATTTGCGCGCGACCCGCCAGCGCCAGCCGAGCGCCGCCACCGCATAACCGACCACAGACAGGGTCACGGTGATGATGAACAACCCGACCACCGTCGCCGGGCCGGCGGTCGAGAGCAACCAGTGAAGCCAGCTCGAATTGGCGGCGACCTGGGTCGCGATCGGGGCGCCGGGCACCTGGGAATCGAGGTGAAGCACCCATTTGCCGATCCAGTAGGCGGCAACCCACAGCGGCGGCGTGGTGAAGGGATTGGTGATGAAGGTCATCGCCGCGGCAACCGGGATGTTGGCGCGGATCGGCAAGGCGAGCACGGCCGAAAAGGCGATCTGCGCGACCGGAAACAGGATGCCCGTCACCATGCCGAGCGCGACGCCGCGCGGCACGGATCGACGGGTGAAGCGCCACAGGGCAGGTGCAAGCACGCGGTGCGCGACCGGCCGGAGCAGGCGGTTCTCCTCCATGCTCTCGCGCGTCGGCATGGTGCGCTGCCACCAGTCGGCGACGCGCGTGGAAAGGCCGGGCTTCTCAGCCACGATCACGCATGATCCTTCCCTGCTCACGCTTCCAGTCGCGCTCCTTGATCGTCGCGCGCTTGTCGTGATCCTTCTTCCCCTTCGCCAGGGCCAGCTCCACTTTGGCGCGCCCCTTCGAATTGAAATAGATCATCAGCGGCACCAGGGTCATGCCCTCGCGCGCCACCGCGCCGTGCATCTTGTTTATCTCGCGCTCATGAAGAAGCAGTTTACGGGCGCGCTTCGGCTCGTGGTTGAATCGGTTGCCATGGCTGAATTCGGGCACGTTCGAATTGATCAGCCAGACCTGCCCGTCCTTCACCTCGGCATAGCTTTCCGCGATCGAGCCGGTGCCGCTACGCAGCGACTTCACCTCGGTGCCGGTCAGCGCGATGCCCGCCTCATAGACCGTGTCGATGGCATAATCGAACCGCGCCCGCCGGTTCTCGGCGACGATCTTGGTTTTCTCGAAGACGGGGGGCTTGGGACGCGACATGGGACGGGCGATGTAGGCGTTTGATCGCCAGAACGGAAGCGGGGTCGGCACGATAACGTCAATCGAGCCCGACCGGCCTGTTTCTTTTGCCCGAGCAGGCGAAGCGCATGCGCCTTTCACGCAGCTTTGGGCTCATCGATTCAAATCGACGCCAGTCTCCGCCACCCTCGCCCCATGAAAAGAGGACGCCCCACCCGCTACGAACCTGCCTTCGCCCGGCAGGCACGCCTGCTTTGCCGCCTCGGCACGTCCAACGCCGATCTCGCGAGGATCTTTTCGGTCAGCAACGCCACGCTCTATCGCTGGCTGGACCGATATCCCGACTTCGGCCTGGCGGTCGCGATGGGACGGGGAGAACATGCCGGGCTGGAGAAGCCGGGCATGTACAAGCGAGCCATCGGCTACACCTTTCGCACCGAACGCATCTACCGCGCCAACAGCGTCGATCCGGTCGCCGCCGACTATGACTATCGCGTTCACGCCGATGCGAAAGTGGCGCTGCGCTGGCTGCGCAACCGATGCCCTGAAACATGGCGTATCCGCACCGGCCGCCGCGGCGGCCGATCGACGGACTGACCGCGCAGCCCCGCGTCGACCACAGCACGCCTTTTGCCGGAAGGCGCCAACTATTTCGACCGATCCGGCCCACGCTGACCAGAAGGCTGATGGTGCTCAGCATCGATTCTCATAAATCGGGAAGTATATGGCATATAATCATCCATCGACGCCCGCCAAAATGGCACAACTTCTCTCCAGGGAAATCGACACACTGCCGTCGAATATTTCGTTTTGCTCACGCCTTCCGGCGAGACGCGCTAAAAATCGGGGTCGACGTGGGCTGGCAAAAAGCCCTTTTAACTGTCCGGTTTTCGCATCCCCAGCCCGGTATTACTTCATTTGTCTTCGGCATGCTGCGCGGCCGCTCCCGGCATTCACTGCGAAAGGGGCTCGAGACAAGGCATCGCCGATTACACCGTCACTTCCGCCCGAACAGCTTCTCGATATCGCCATGCGCCAGCTTCACCCAGGTCGGGCGGCCATGGTTGCACTGGCCGGAATGCGGTGTGATCTCCATCTCGCGGAGCAGCGCGTTCATCTCGGTGACGGAAAGGATGCGCCCTGCCCTCACCGATCCATGGCACGCCATGGTCGCGGCGACATGGTCGAGCCGCTCCTTCAGGCTCAGCGCCTCGTCGAACGCCGCCAGTTCGTCGGCGAGATCGGTGACGAGCCCGGTCACGTCGCTCTGCCCGAGCATCGCGGGCACGCTGCGCACCAGCATCGCGCGCGGGCCGAACCGCTCCAGGTCGAGCCCGAACTCGGTCAGCTCGGCGGCCCGCGCTTCAAGGCGGTCGCAGGCAGGCTCGTCGAGTTCGATCACTTCGGGCAGCAACAGCGCCTGGGCGGCGACGCCGCCATCTGCCATCGCCTTGCGCATGCGCTCGAGCACCAGTCGTTCGTGCGCCGCATGCTGATCGACCAGGACGAGCCCGTCCTCCGCCTCGGCGACGATATAGGTCTTGGCGACCTGCCCTCGCGCAACGCCGAGCGGGAAGGAAATTGTCTCGGGCGGCGTTGTATAGGCCGGCTCGGCGCGCGCCATCGGCGGAGCGATGAAGGTGGGCCGGCGCTCGAAGACGGCATGGCGGCTTTCGGTACGCGGTGCTTCCCATTGCGCCTCCCTTGTCGGCTCCTCCCACAAGCGCGGCGAGGCGGAGGCGAGCGGTTCCTGTTGCCAGGCGGCCAGCGCCGTCTCCGACGGCCGCTGCACGCTGCGATGCCCTGCCTCGTCGAGCGCGCGCTTCAGTCCGCTGACGATCATGCCGCGCACCATTGCCGGCTCGCGGAAGCGCACTTCGGTCTTAGCCGGATGGACGTTCACGTCGACCATGTCGGCCGGCACGTCGAGGAAGAGCGCCACCACCGCATGCCGGTCGCGCGCAAGCAACTCGGCATAGGCGCCGCGCACCGCCCCCACGAGCAGCCGGTCCTTCACGGGTCGTCCGTTGACGAACAGATATTGATGATCGGCCACGCCGCGGTTGAACGTCGGCAGGCCCGCGACCCCGCCGAGCCTGAGGCCCTCGCGTTCCAGGTCGATCGGCACGCCATTGTCGATCAGCGCCCGGTCGGTCAGCGCGGCGACCCGGTCGGGCAGGCTCTCACCCGCCGAAACCGACAGCGACCGTCGTCCGTCATGCTCCAGGCTGAAGGCGATATCCGGCCGCGCCATCGCCAGCCGGCGCACCACATCGAGGCTTGCCGCATATTCGGACCGTGCAGACCGCAGGAACTTGCGCCGTGCCGGCACGCGCTCGAACAGTGCCTCGACGCGGACCCGGGTGCCGGGCGGAATCGCTGCCGGTCCTTCCGAGACGACCGCGCCATTGTCGACGACCCGCGACCAGCCCTCGGCGCCGCGCAGCCGGCTCTCCAGGGTCAGGCGCGCGACACTCGCAATGGAGGGCAACGCCTCGCCGCGAAATCCCAACGTCGCGACGTTTTCGATCGCTTCGTCGGGAAGCTTGGATGTCGCATGCCGCTCGAGCGCGAGCGCCATGTCGGGGGGCGTCATCCCGCATCCATCGTCGGTCACCTCGATCAGGTCGGTCCCGCCGCTCACGAGACGAATCGCGATACGGCGGGCGCCTGCGTCGATGGCGTTTTCCACCAGTTCCTTCAACGCGCTGGCGGGGCGTTCCACCACTTCACCGGCGGCGATGCGATTGACGAGATGTTCGGGCAGGCGGCGTATTGACATGCATCTGGCTCTAGCCCAAGCGACGGCATCCCGCGACCCGCATCTACTCGGCAAACTGAGCGTGGAATTTTCCAGCTCTGGCCGGGACATCATAGGTGTTGGGAAGCGACTGTGCGAACTGCCGGACCGTAAAGCGGCTGGCCTGGAACGGAACGATCAATGGGCTTCTTTTCGCGTTTCTTCAGACTCACGTCGCACGATATGGCGATCGACCTCGGGACCGCGAACACGGTGGTATATCTGCGCGGACGCGGCATCGTCCTCAACGAACCGTCAGTGGTCGCAGTGGAAACCATCAATGGCGTCAAGCGCGTCAAGGCCGTCGGTGACGACGCCAAGCTGATGATGGGCAAGACCCCTGACAGCATCCAGGCGATCCGCCCCTTGCGTGACGGCGTTATCGCCGACATCGACGTCGCCGAGCAGATGATCAAGCACTTCATCCACAAGGTGCATGGTGGTCAGCGGCGCTTCATGCGCTGGCCGCAGATCGTCATCTGCGTGCCGTCGGGCTCGACGTCGGTCGAGCGTCGCGCGATCCGCGATGCCGCCTCCAACGCCGGTGCGTCGCAGGTCTGGCTGATCGAGGAGCCGATGGCCGCCGCTATCGGCGCCGATATGCCCGTCACCGAGCCGATCGGCTCGATGGTCGTCGATATAGGCGGCGGCACGACCGAAGTCGCCGTGCTCTCGCTGCGTGGTCTCGCCTACACCACTTCGGTGCGTGTCGGCGGCGACAAGATGGACGAGGCGATCGTCTCGTACGTCCGCCGCAACCATAACCTGCTGATCGGCGATTCGACCGCCGAGCGCATCAAGCAGGAAGTCGGCGTGGCGAAGCCGCCGCCAGACGGCATCGGCCTCACCATCCACGTCAAGGGCCGCGACCTGGTCAATGGCGTGCCGAAGGAGATCCAGATCAACCAGGGCCAGATCGCCGAGGCGCTGTCCGAACCGGTCGGCCAGATCGTCGAAGGTGTGCGCATCGCGCTCGAGAACACCGCGCCGGAACTGGCGGCGGACATCGTCGATCAGGGCATCGTGCTCACCGGCGGCGGCGCGTTGCTCAAAGGCATCGACGAGGTACTGCGCGACGAGACCGGCCTGCCCGTGACGATCGCCGACGATCCCCTCACCTGCGTTGCGCTCGGTACCGGGCGCGCGCTCGAGGATCCGGTTTTCCGCGGTGTGCTGCACAGCGCGTAATCATCTGATGAAGCGCCGGTGCCGATGGGCGGCACCGGTCCTTCCTTGAGGGGAAATATGGCGCCGTCTCGTAACCGGCGCCCGGGTTTTTCGCGGCGGGCGCAGTATAGCCTATTCCTGAGTTACGTGATCGCCGTAGCGGGAGCGCTGGTCGGCGCGGTCCTGCTCGCGCTTGCGACGCTGGACCCGCCCGCCTTCGCGGCGTTGCGGGCGGCCACGGCCGAGGTCACCACCCCGGTCTCCTCAGGAATCGCCGCGATCGGCCGGGGCATCGCCTCCATCCCTGCCTCCGTGTCCGACTATATCGGCGTGCGCAGGCAGAACGAGCAGCTCCGCAAGGAGCTGGCCGACAATCACGCGCTGCTGATGCGCGCGCGCACCCTGTCCTATGACAACCGCCGGTTGAAGACGCTGCTGCAACTCCGTGAAAGCGTGCCCAATCCGGTGGTGGCGGCGCGGCTGGTCAGTTCCTCGGCATCGAGCACGCGGCGCTTCGCCGTGCTCAACGCCGGGTCCTGGCAGGGCGTGAAGCAGGGCCAACCGGTACGCGGCCCCGAAGGCCTTATCGGCCGTGTCCTCGAAACCGGTCCCAACACAGCCCGCGTGCTGCTGCTGTCCGATCCTGAAAGCGTCGTGCCGGTACGGCGGACGCGCGACGGCCTGCCCGCGCTCGCCGCCGGGCGCGGTGACGGGCTGCTCGACATCCGCTCGGCGTCGCTCGCCAATGTCGGGTTCGAGCCGGGAGATATCTTCGTCACCTCCGGCACTGGTGGCATCTATTCGCCCAACATCCCCGTCGCGCGCGTGCTGAAGCGCGCCCGCGACACCGCGCTGGCGCGCACCTTCGCGCAACCCGATACGCTCGATTTCGCCTTGGTTCAGGAGGGGTTCCTGCCGGTCACGTCGCCGACGGCAACACCCGCGCCATGAGGCAACAGACCCGCGGCCCCTTCGACGCCGCGCCACCGCCCGCCGCCGTGCGCCTGGTGCCGTCGGCGTCGGTGCTGGTCGCCTCGCTGGTCACGACCTGGCCGTTCATCGCCAGCTTCCCCGTGCTGCCCCCGCTCGGGCTGATGGTGCTGCTCGGCTGGCGGCTCAGGCGGCCCGACGTGTTCCGCATCTGGGCGCCGCTGCCGCTCGGCTTCTTCGACGATCTGGTCAGCGGGCAGCCGCTGGGCAATGCGATGCTGCTCTGGACCCTGTGCTTCTTCATGATCGACCTGATCGATCAGCGGCTGGTGTTCCGCGACTTCTGGCAGGACTGGCTGATCGCATCCGGCTCGATCGGTTTCTGCCTCATCGTCGGACGGCTCGTCGCAGCTCCTATCGGTGCACATGTCGATACCGTGCTATTACTTCAGATCGTGATCTCGACCATGCTCTTCCCTCTGGTGGCGCGATTCTGCGCCTGGCTTGACCGCAAGCGCGGGGGCGAATGAACCAGCCCACTCGCGTCATCACCGAAGCGACGCAGACCTACAGCTTTTCGCGCCGCGCCCTGGTGCTGGGCGCCGGACAAGCCGCGGTCGGGCTGCTGCTCGCCGGCCGGATGACCTGGCTCGCCGTTGCCGAGAACGAGCATTACAGCCTGCTCTCCGAGAGCAACCGCGTGAACATGACCCCGGTCTTGCCTCGGCGCGGCTGGATCGTCGATCGCAATGGCGTACCCATCGCCAACAACCGCACCGATTTCCGCGTCGACATCATTCCCGACCGGCTGGAGAACAAGGATCGCACCCTTGGCCTGCTCCGCGACATACTGCGCCTGCCGCCCGAGGAGATGGATCGGATCAGGACCGACCTGAAGCATGCGGTGGGTTTCCAGCCAGTCCAGGTCGCCGAGAATCTCGATCTCGACACATTCGCCGCGGTCAGCGTCCACCTGCCCGAACTGCCGGGCGTCGCGCCGTCGCGCGGCTTTGCCCGCACCTACCCCGCGGGCGCTGCGGTCGCGCATCTCACCGGCTATGTCGGGACTGCCTCGGCCGAGCAGTATCAGAAGACCAAGGATCCACTGATGATCACGCCCGGCTTCAAGCTGGGCAAGGACGGCCTGGAAAAGGCGCTCGAGCCGGAATTGCGCGGCAAGCCCGGTGCCAAGCGGATCGAGGTCACGGCGCGCGGCAAGCTGGTTCGCGAATTGGCGACCCGGCCCGACGAGCCGGGCAAGACCGCGCGTCTGACGATCGACGCCGGCCTTCAGGAATATGCCGCGCGCCGGCTCGGCACTAATTCAGGCTCGGCCGTGGTGATCGACTGCCAGAATGGCGAGATCCTCGCGATGGTCTCGATGCCGGCCTACGATCCCAACAGTTTCTCCGACGGGATCAGCCATCTCGAATGGAAGATGCTGTCGGACGACGATCACGTGCCGCTGATGAACAAGGTGCTGCAGGGGCTTTACCCGCCCGGCTCCACCGTCAAGCCGATGAACGCGCTGGCGCTGCTTGAGGCGGGCGTTCATCCGGACGACCGGGTAAGCTGTTCCGGGGCGATGCGCGTCGGGAACGGCGTTTTCCACTGTCATAAGCGAAACGGCCACGGCCCGCTCGACATGAAACATGCCGTCATGCAGAGCTGCGACATCTATTTCTATGAAATGGCGCGGCGGCTCGGGTACGACAAGATCGCGCCGATCGCGCGCGCCGTCGGGCTTGGTCAGAAATTCGACCTTCCCTTCACCACGCAGCGCTATGGCACCATGCCGGATCCTGCGTGGAAGCTGCGACGGTACAAGCAAGCCTGGACCGTTGCGGATTCCCTCAACGCATCGATCGGTCAGGGCTATGTGCTCGCCAATCCCCTTCAACTCGCCGTGATGGCCTCGCGTATCGCATCGGGCCGTGCCCTGATGCCCAGCATCCTTGCCGATCACGTCCATCGGGGTGCCCAACCCCTGGCAGTATCGCCAGACAATCTCGCGATCGTTCGAAATGCGATGTACGGCGTGGTCAATGAAGGCGGAACCGGCGGCGCCTCGCGCATGCAGGTCCCGGGGGTGTCGCTTGCAGCGAAAACCGGCACCGCTCAGGTCCGCCGGATCACCATGGCGGAGCGCAGTTCGGGAGTCCTGAAGAACGGCGCGCTACCATTCAAGCTTCGTGACCACGCGCTGTTCGTCTGCTTCGCGCCCGCCGACAACCCGCGTTACGCAGCGGCGGTCGTGCTCGAACATAACGGCCATATTATCCGCAACCTGGATACCCCGCTGATCGGCCGGGATATCATGACCTACCTGTTCGACCGCGATCGCGCGCGCGCTGCGTTGGCCGAGGCGGAGCCGACCTGGGGTGGTGATATCAAGACGCGCATGGCGGCACAGGCATCCGCCTATCGCACCGCCGCCAACGCGCCGCCACCCGTCGTGGCAGCGCAGACCGAGCTCAATGCGACAGCAGCGACGGACGCGCCAGCAGTCGAGGCTGCAACCAGCGCAGCCGACGCGCGCGCCGAGGCGAGCGCAAATGCGACACGAAGCGGCGCTGGCGTCGCGGAGACCGGATCCACGGAGAGCGACCAGTGAGCGGGCTGAACTTCGTTCCCGAGCCTCTGGCGCAGCTTCCCTGGAAGATCATCCTGCTGGTGCTGGCGATCGGCTGTTTCGGGCTGCTCGTTCTCTATTCGGCGGCGGGCGGCAGCCTGCGGCCCTGGGCGATGATCCAGGGCATCCGATTCTTCGTCTTCCTCGCCGGCGCCGTCGTGCTGTCGCGGGTGCGGGAATCGATGTGGGCCAGCCTAGCCTTTCCGGCCTATATCGGGCTGATCGGGATGCTCATCCTGGTCGAGCTGATCGGCGCGGTGCGCGGCGGCGGGCAGCGATGGCTCGACCTCGGCATCATCCGCCTGCAGCCTTCCGAACTGATGAAAGTGTTCATCGTCCTCGCAGTGGCACGCTTCTATCATGTGCTGCCCCCAAACGAGACACGGCGGTTCGGCGCGATCTGGCCGGCCGCGGTGCTGATTCTGATCCCTGCCGCGCTGGTGATGAAACAGCCCGATCTCGGCACCGCGCTGATGATTACCGTCGGCGGCATCACCGTGATGTTCCTGGCCGGGGTGCCCCTGCGACTGTTCATCGGCGGCGCGCTGGCGCTTGGCGCGGCGATCCCGCTTGCGGTCAATTTCGTGCTGCACGGCTATCAGCGTAACCGCATCCTCGTCTTCCTCGACCCGGAGAGCGATCCGCTCGGTATCGGCTATCATATCAGCCAGTCGAAGATCGCGATCGGATCGGGCGGGATCTTCGGCAAGGGGTTCCTCAACGGCACCCAGAGCCATCTCGACTATCTGCCAGAGGGACATACGGATTTCGCCCTGGCGACGATGATGGAGGAATGGGGGCTGGTCGGTGGAGTCCTGCTGATCCTCGCCTTCCTGATCATCATCCAATGGGGCATGATGGTCGCGTTGCGCGCCCAGACCCGATTCGCGCGCCTGACGGCAGCAGGCATCGCGACGACGATCTTCTTCTACTTCGCGATCAATATGGCGATGGTGATGGGCTTGGCGCCGGTGGTCGGCGTGCCCCTGCCCCTGATCAGCTTCGGGGGATCGTCCCAGATGACGATCATGCTGTGCATCGGAATCCTGATGTCGATCGATCGCCAGAACCGCCAGACTACGCGCTGGTAGGTTGTATGAACGGTTTTTTGCAGTTCGCGGAAAAAAGGGTTTGCAACCGGCGGCACGAATGCTAACCGGCGCCCTCCCCGATGCGGCGGCGCTCTCCAACGCGCCACTTCAGCTGCCCGGTATGGACGCATAGCTCAGTTGGTAGAGCAGCTGACTCTTAATCAGCGGGTCCTTGGTTCGAGCCCAAGTGCGTCCACCACATTCCTCAGTAATATCAGCGATTTACCAAGTTGCAGCATGCTGCGGCAGGCTGATGATTTGGAAATTAGGCTCCGTATAGGCTCCGGCAAAGCGTCGATTTCCAGCGGTCCGAACTGGATAAATTCAGACGATTTTGGACCGCAGGCGTCGCCTGAAGCCGCGCAAATTTATTTTTCCAAACGGCGGCGATCGATCAGGTTGCGAAGCTCATCCATCGGAATCAGCGTGGATCGGCCAAGTTTGATGCTCTTGAGATCGCCTCGGTTGATGAGCTCGTAAACCGAGGAACGCCCGATCCCGAGCAACTGCGCAGCTTGTGGGATCCGCACCGCGAGGCAATCGTCCAGCCTAGCAAGGCCTCGCCGCTCCTGGGCAGGAGTCATGATTTCGCGCCGGTGCTTGTTCGCACCGCCCGCAAACGCTGAAACTCGCGATCACTGTCCAGAAAAGCAGTTAGCATCGCCGGCACGAGGCCCAAAGCCATCACCCTGCCTCCATCTTCGAAAACACTGCGACCGCGCCGGAATGGCGGGGTGGGCGGCAGGAGCGAACCGGCAAGCCCCGCCGGATGAGGCGGGCCGCACCCTTCCGGGCCCCCGTCGCGCTTGCGCTACGGGGTGGGCCAAAGGGCTGGAACATAGTGGAGGAGCCGGGCGCCGCCCGGCTTGCGGCACGCCGCGGCGAGGTTAGAGGGCAGCGACGCCCACCTCGCCCGTTCGCGGCGACGACGTCGTCGTCGGCAGGGCATATGCCCGAACCGGAGCGCATCCCGGCTTGGCTTCAGAGCATGTCATCTCCGGCCCGCCGTGGAAGCCGCCGATCGCCCGCACCAGTATCGGCTCCGGTCGCCGAGCGACGGAGCACTCTCGCCCGTTGTCGTCGCCAGCGTGATCCAGGGCAGCCCCTGTGAGAACGGCGGTGAACACGCAACGTTCGCCACCCGAATTCCGGTGCGCTGTCAGGGGAGCGTAACAGGGACCAGTGGCTCGATCAGCGATCTCCAAGCGTACCCTGGCACCTCACATCTCGCGGCCGTCATGCGGCCCCATTGCCGTGATGTCGCGTGGCAAAAACGGTGACGCAAAGGCCGATCAATGCGGTGGCAGCGCCTGCCAGTGCCACCGCGGGATAGCCAAGCCGCGCAGCGATGATGCCGCCGCCCAAAGCCGCGCCGAAGGCATTGCCAAGGTTGAAGGCGCCAATATTCACGGAAGAAGCAAGGTTCGGCGCGTCCGCGGCCGCCGCCAGAACGTGCACCTGCAATGGCGGCACCAGCGCGAAGCTCGCCACGCCCCACAGGAAGATCAGCACCACGCTCGGCGCAGCATGGGACATGCCCCATGCGAAGCCGATGAGGATCGCCGAGAGTGCGGCAAGCGTGACCATGAGCGTGCGATCCACCGACCGGTCTGCAAATCGCCCCCCCAGCCAATTGCCGACGGTCAGGCCCACGCCGTAGATCACCAGCATCGCGGTCACGAACCCAAGTGACGCATGCGTCGCGACGCGCAGGATCGGCGTGATGTAGGTGAACACGGTGAACATCGCGCTCGATCCGATCACCGTGAGCCCGAACGCGCCCAACACCGTCGGCCGTGCGAGCACGCGCACCTCGGCCCAGGCGTCGCCGCGGCCCGGTGCAGGCAGGACGGGCAACGTCGCCCGCAGCGCCACCATCGTTGCCACGCCGAGCCCGGCGATGCCCCAGAAGGACGCGCGCCAGCCCAGATGCTCGCCGGCCCAGGTGGCAAGCGGCACGCCGACGACATTGGCGATGGTCAGCCCCATGAACATCGCTGCGACCGCGCCGGCGCGCTTCTCCGGGGCGACGAGGGTTGCGGCGACCACCGAACCCACGCCGAAGAACGCGCCATGGTTGAGCGCCGTCAGCGCACGTGCTGCGAGCAGCATCCCGTAGCTGTCCGACACCGCGGCGAGCAGGTTGCCAAGGGTGAAGATGCCGGCCAGCGAGATCAGCAGCGCACGGCGCGGCACACGGCCGGTGGTCAGCGTCATCAGCGGCGCGCCGACCATCACGCCCAGCGCATAGGCGCTGATCAGCAGGCCGGCCGCAGGAATCGATACGCCGAGATCGGTTGCGATGACCGGCAACAGCCCCATCGGCGCGAATTCCGTGACACCGATGCCGAAGGCGCCGACCGACAAAGCGATCAGCCCGGGATTGAGCTTCATGGGAACAGGTCCTCAGGCGAGCGGCGGATACAGGCAGGCAAGCCTGCCTGCGATCGGGCGTATCGGATGACGCGGCAACTCGTCACTGGCCGCGGCGAGCGCGACGACCAGTCTGGAGCTCAGCGTATGGGCGGCTCATGGCTCCGTTCGTCGACCCGTCATCAGGGATGGATCGACGAGAAGACGATCTTGGCGAATTCGGGTGCGGTGGCCTCCCGGCGCCAGTCGCGCTGGAGCTCGCAGGCCAGCTGGATCCAGGTGATCGGTCGTGCGCCGGCCTGCACGATGCGCGTGAGCCCGGCGCGGTGGGCGAGCAGCGACGTGCCGCCCACTGCATCGACCACGGGATACACCTCGTACCCCTCGCGCATCGCATCCAGCGCGGGAAAGACCAGGCACACTTCGGTCCACAGCGCGACCATGACCAGCTTCCTGCGCCCGGTGGCTTTGACCGCCGCGACGAAATCCTCGTCCTCCCACGCGTTGATCGAGGTCCGGTCGATCGGCGTGATGTCGCCCAGCACCTCGGTCAGTTGATGGATCGTCGGCGTGTTGCGACCGGTCGCGACGTTCACGGTCGAAAGCACCACCGGCAGGCTGAACAGCTTTGCCGCCTGCGCGACGGCGACGACATTGGCGATAAGCTCGCGCCGCTCCATCGAGACGATCGACGCCACCTGGACGGGCTGGAAATCGATGATGACGAGCGCGGCATTTTCGGACGTCAGAAGCTCGTCCGCGATCGGGTCGCGGATCGTATTGGGCGAAGTCATGGCATGTCCTTTCGTCGGGCCGTGGCCGGCTGGGTGCTGCGACGCCCCCTTTCAGGGCCTGGCCGTGAAGCGTGTGCTGGTCGGGCCCCAGCCGTGGATATAGACCACCACCGGCTCGTCCCGCGTGATGGCGAAATGGGGGACGCCGGCAGGCTCGGTGTAGAAGCTGCCCGGCGGCAGCGCCTTTACCCGGGCTTCGTCAGCGACGGATCCATATCCGAAGTACCAGGTGCCGCGGACGACCGTCGCGGTGCGCGTATCGCGATGGTCATGGGCCGCGATGCGCGTGTTCGGCGGCACGCGGATTTCGATCGTATAGGGTCCGGCCCTGGAAGGGTCGCCATACAGGGTTGTCGTCTGGATGCCCGCGACGCCCGAGGTCCCCGGCCCAGCGCCGCCCTTGGCCAGCGCGTCGATCTCGGCAGGCGTCAGTCGCACCTCGCTCGATTGCGCGAGATCGGGGCTGCTCGACAGGAGGGCAGCCAGTGCAACGGCGATCGCCCGGGCGTTCACTTGCCGTTGTCCAGGAACGGCGCGACCAGGGCGATCACCGCCTTGGGATTTTCCTCCATGATCCAGTGGCCGGAATCCGGAACGATGCCGCCGGTGACGTTGGTCGCCGCCGGTCGGATCACTGCCGCCATCATCGTGCCGAACGATTTCTCGCCGCCCAGTGCCAGAATGGGCATGGTCAGCCGGCCGCCGGCGCCAAGCCAGGCGCGGTTGTCGATGGCGTCCTGATCGAAGGCGGCGAATTGCGCAAAGCCCGAATGCATGCCGCCAGGGCGCGCGTAGAGAGCGGCATAATGCTGGCGCGACGCTTCGTCGAAACGCGCCGGGTTGGCCGAGAACTCGTTCCAGAAGCGGTCGAGATAGATGCGTTCGCGGCCGGCGACGAGGCGCTCCATATCGGGCCCGCCGAAGCGGAAATGCCAGAGCAGGGGATTCTTCAGGATCTCCTCCCACGGACCGACGCCCGGGACTGGTGCGTCGATCAGGACGAAATGGTCGATCCGATCGGGCTGCTGGGTGGCAAGCGCGAAGCCGACCATGTTGCCGATATCGTGGGTGACCAGATCGTAGCGCTCCACTTTCAGCGCCGCGAGGACGCCCTGCATGTCGCGGCCCTGGTTCACCTTGTCGAACCCGCCCGCGGGATGCGACGACAGCCCCATGCCGCGCAGATCGGGGACGATGACGGTATGATCATCGTCCAGCGCGTCGGCGAGCGGCGCCCACATGTCGCCGGTCTCGCCATAGCCGTGGAGCAGCAGCACCGCTGGCCCATGCCCGCCGACACGGACATGTATGGTAACGCCGTTGGTCGCGATGTCGCGCGCCTGGAAGCTAGCCGGAAAGGCCGGGACCTGGGCGGCCGCGGGCGCGGTCGCCAACAACGCTGTCGCCAGCAACAAGGATCGTAGCATCGTCATCTCCTCCGAGCCGGGCAGCCGCCGGGCGGCGCGCCCCTGATTTCCGATGACAGTTTTCGACCAATGTGGTTGATCCACCCATCCCAGCCTGGGGGGCGGGAAAATACCCGGATGGGGATGCGCATCGATCGCAGGGAGGTGCAGAGTGCGCGGCAATGACGCGAGACCACCATTCGGCACGTCGCGAGTCTCGCGCGGGATCCCTCCGTTGAGATCGTTTCTGACCCCGATTGCGATGCTGATGTCGGTCTCGGTCGTGATGGCGCAACCTGTCCGCGCGCAGGTCACGCCGCCGGGTTTCGGGGCGTTCAAGCACGTCCGCTGGTCGGCCGATGACGGCGCGCCGGGCACGACCTACAAGATCGCCCAGACGCCCGACGGGTATCTCTGGCTCGCCGGTGACGCCCTGTTCCGGTTCGACGGCATGACGTTCGAGCGCATCGAATGGCCGGCGGGCACGCCGCGATCGACCTGGCCGGCCGAGCTGATGGTCAGCCGCGACGGCGAACTCTGGGTCGGCCTCAGCAACAAGGGCGGCGTCCTGGCATATCGCGGCGGACGCCTGGTCGACATGCGCATGCCCGACCCGCCGTCAGCGATCGCAGCCATGGCGCAGGCACCGGACGGAACGATCTGGGCGGCGTCGGGCCGTTTCGACCAGGAGCTGCGCCGGCTGCGCGGCAAGAAGTGGGAGTCGGTCGGCAAGCCGCTTGGCCTTCCTGCGGGCGCAGTGATCGGATTGATCACGACGTCCGCCGGCGGCCTGTGGGTTTCTCTCACGCATCAGGATGGCGAGAGTGGCGCCATCGCCTATCTTGCGCCGCATGCAAGCCGTTTCCGGGAGATGCCGTTCCGGCTTGGCGGTCGGCCGAAAATCGTGCTCGATAGCGGTGGCGCGCTCTGGGCTTCGGACGGCAACGGAACGCGGATGCTGCTGGATGGAGAGGGCAAGCCGCCCGCCTCCCCAGCCCGTTTTCCGCCACTGGCCAATCTCCGCACTGCCTGGCCCGCATTTGATAGGCAGGGCGGGATCTGGGGGACTACGGCATCGGTCGGAATCTTCTACATTCCGGGCGCGGCGACATCACCCGGTGGTGCGGGCCGCGTCTATCAGTTCGGCGCGGCGAATGGCCTGACCTCGGACATCAGCTACAAACCGTTCGTAGATCGCGAAGGCAGTGTCTGGATCGCGACCGAAAGCGGGATCGACCAATTCCGCCGGGGCAGCGCGACCCAGGAACTGGCGATCCCCGATGACCCGGTCCATGGTCTGTCGATCGCGAGTGCGAGGGACGGCAGCGTCTATTTCAGATCCCGGCAGAGCCTGTTCCGCGCTGAGGCCGGCAAGGCCCCGGAGCGCATTCTCGATCTGAAGATGGGCGAACCGACGCTTTGCGCCGCGCGGAATGATGGAATCTGGGTGATAGAGGCCGCGCGAATTCTGCGGGTCGCAGCCGAGCGCGCCTCGTTGTCGCTACCCAACCCGAGCAAGGAGCCGATCACGGCCTGCGCCGAAGACCGGCTCGGCCGGCTGTGGATAGCACTGGAAAGCGGCAAGCTTCTCCGTCGGGACGCCAGCGGATGGCGGATGGCCGACGGAGCACCGGCGGCAGGTCAGGTCTGGGACCTGATCGGCACGCCCTGGGGCGATCCCGCGTTCAGTACGAGGGGATCGAAGGTGGGGATCATTCGCGGCGACCGTCTCACCATCGTCGATCTGGCGGGTTCGGGTATCGGCGTGCGCTCGATGATCGCGGCCGGCACCCGCGATTTGTTCCTCAGCGGCGACGGCGGTCTGATCCGGATGCGTGACGGGCGATGGCAACGATTGAGCGAGATTCGCTTTCCATGGCTGGCCGATCTGCGCAGCCTCGTTCAGACGGAGGACGAGACGTGGCTGATAGGTCGTCGCAGCATCTCGCGGGTCGTGACCGCCGATCTCGATCGTGCCTTCGGCGACCACAATGCGGCGCTGAAGCGCACCCTGTTCGATGCGCAGGATGGCCTGGGGAGCACGACGCAGCATCCAGGCTTTACGGGACCGCAAAGCGCGACGGGCGGGGATGGCAGAGTCTGGTTCCTCAACCGCCAGGGCGCATCGTTCTTCGAGCCGGCCGCACTCGAACGGAGCCCGCCGGCGCCCGCCGTTGCAATCCGCTCCGTGTCCAGCGGGGCCAAGTCCTGGCGTGATCCTGGAAAGCTGGTCCTGCCGCCGGGCACGCGAGCGGTCGACATCCTCTATGCCGGACTCAGCCTCGCGGCGCCGACGCGCATCACGTTCCGCTATCGTCTGGAGGGGGTCGACGAAGGCTGGGTCGATGCCGGTGCGGGGCGACGTGCATCCTACACCAACCTGTCACCCGGTGCCTATCGGTTCCATGTGACAGCAGCGAATGGTGACGGAGCCTGGAGCAGCACCGGTGTCGTTCTCGAATTCCAGATTCGACCGACCTTCGTTCAGGGCTGGCCTTTCAAGCTGCTCTGCAGTGTCGCCCTGCTCGGGATTCTCTCGTTCGCCTATGCAATGCGAATGCGCACAGTCGCGCGGCATATCCGGTCGCGCATGACCGAACGTATCGCGGAGCGGGAACGTATCGCCCGCGAGCTGCACGATACGCTGATCCAGAGCGTTCAGGGCCTGATCCTCCGCCTCCAGCTGATCGCCGAGGACATGTCTCCGGGCGAAGCGCAACGGTTGCCGCTGGAGCGCGCGCTCGACAGTGCAGACGCCGTACTCGGGCAGGCGCGCGACAGGGTCCTGAACCTCCGTGCCGCCGACCGGATCGAGGAGCTTGAAGCCGCGCTCGGCGCGCTTGCCAACGATCATCAGGGAAGCGTGCCGATCGACGTGTTCGTCAATGGCAGGCCGCGTGCCGTCAGCCAGACCGTGACGGACGAACTGATCCGGATCGTGGGCGAAGCCTTGGTGAACGCCCGCGCGCATGCGGCCGCCGACTGCGTCGAAATCCAGATCCGATTTGGGTGGTGGCGCCTTTCGGTTTCGGTAGTCGACGGCGGTCGCGGGATCGAACCGGAACTGTTGCGCAATGGCGGGCGCCCCGGCCATTTCGGCCTTGCCGGCATGCGAGAACGAGCGCGGGCGATCCACGGGCGGCTTGAGATTGATAGCAAGCCGGGTGGCGGTACGAACGTCAGGGTGACAATTCCCGCGCGTATCGCGTATTTTCCTGATTGGCGGCGGAGGGTGACCCATGGATGAGACAGGGCGTATCCGCATTCTGGTGGTCGATGATCATCCGATCGTTCGCGACGGCATTACCGGTCTTGTCGATCGCCAGGCCGACATGCAGATCGTGGGCGAAGCGGCGGACGGCGCCCAGGCAGTCGAGCGGTTCGTCGACCTGCGACCCGATATCGTCCTCATGGACATACAGATGCCAGAGATGGACGGTGTCTCCGCGATCGCGCGCATCCGCGCGTTGGACCCGCGCGCTGGCATCATCGTTTTGACGACTTATCCAGGCGACACCCTCGCGCGCAGCGCGTTGCGGGCCGGTGCCAGTGGCTACCTACTGAAGAACTGCATCCGAACGGATCTCTTCAAAACCATCCGGGATATTCACGCCGGGCGCAGGTTCGTGGCCCCCGAAGTGGCGCAGCAAATTGCGCTCCATTCTTTCGATGAACCCCTCAACGATCGGGAAAAGCTCGTGCTGCTGGAAGTCGCGGAAGGCCGGGAGAATAAGGAGATCGCCAGACGGATGAGACTGTCGCCCGAAACGGTAAAGGCGATTCTGAAAGCGATTTATCTCAAGCTCGACGTCAATGACCGTACCCAAGCTGTGGTGGTCGCGGCGCGACGCGGATACATACAACTCTAGGGATCGACGGCGGTCTGATCGCCTCGATCTCGATGCGATCATCTTCAACTATGGCGATTCGACCCTGCCCGGCGTGGTGCTGGCGGGCGGCTCGCAACAGCCGCCTCGAGCGATGCATCGGTGATCGCGGCGTACAACGCGCTGGTGAAGGAACTGCTCAAGATCGCCCGCAATGCTTCGCCGCTGGCCGGTCTGAACATAGACGAAGTTCCAGCCGCAACGGCGGCCTGTGCAAGCGCGATGAGACCGAGCTTCACGACACCTATGCCTCGATCCCGGCGCGCGGCCAGCGCGATTCGATCAGCGTCGAAGCGACGCCGCCGCAGCACCTGGAGACGATGCAGTGGTCGATGCACAGCCACCCGGCGATGTTCTGCGAGGTGCGCGTCAACAGCGTCACCGGGGAAGTGCGCGTCAGCCGTTTCCGCGGCTCGCTCGATTGCGGCCGTATGCGCCGCGCCTTCGAATTCATGGACCAAGACAAGGGTGTGAAGCTCGACCTAGCGACCATCCCGGGCGAGGATCTGACGACCTATGCGATGATCCGCAAGGCCGATACGCTCGGCGTCTTCCACACGGTCGTCCATGTCCGCCCCGACCGCTGCGACATCTGGGTGGGCACCCAAGTCCCGAGCCGGGTCGAGGATTGCGCGGTCCGGATGACCGGCATCTCGCGCGATGCCGTCCACATCCGAAATGAGCTGATGGGCGGCGGCTTCGGCCGCCGGCTGGAAACCTGCTCGATCGAGCAGGTTCTGGCGCTGGCGATGCAGGCTCCCTTCCCGCTGCAAATAGTCTGGCCGCGCGAGGAGGAAATCCGCCAGGATTTCTACCGACCGAGCCACCATGACCGCATCCGGGCAACGTTGGACCAGATGGCTTACCTGACGCACTCGGGCATCGCACTGTCGGCGCATCGGGTACGGAACGTTGGGCACCCGCGTGGATCAAGGATGGCCTCGACCTCGATACGGCCGATGGCATCGTAGAGATGGTCTACACGGTGCCGTGCCGCCATCTGGAATGGGATATCTGACACCGCTCAGCGGCACGATCGACTGGATCGACTGGCCATCGATGAAAGTGGTGCGAACGCTGCGCGCGGGCGCAACCGACCGCGCCCAAAGCTATACCAGCGAAGGCATGGCGCTGAAGGGCCGCGATCTCTTCGTCATTCCGGAAGACGGCCCGAGCCGGTTGTTCCACTTCAAGCTCGACGCCTGAGGTTCAGCGGCGCGCCCTGATCCGCCGCCGCAGCCGGCGGATATCACGGCCGACCTTGCGGAAGCTCATCCAGGTCCCCGTCCCGCACACCAATGTCACGGCGAGAAGCATCGGCAGGACGACGATATCCCAGAGCGGTCGCGAGCGTAGGACCGGGAAGTCGAGGCTGTGCAACCCATCCTGCAGCCAGCGGAAACCGCGAGCGTTGCGATCAAAGGCTCGGACCAGCCTGCCCGAGTCGGGATCGATATAGAGCCGGGTCTGCTCGGCATCGGACAGGATGGCCCGCCACACCGGAAGCTTCAGCGGGAATTTGTGGGTGTAGTAATAGTCGTCCTCTGTACCGAGCTTTTCGAGCGAGGCGACAGGCGGGCCGTTGCGCAGGGCAGCCTTCAACGTCTCGACCCGAAGCGGATCGGGCCTGCCGCCCGAATCGAAACGGGTCGTCCGGTCATCGCGGTCGATGGCGACGAGGAAGATACGCCCGCCGAGGGGCGCGCTTTCCAGCCTTACCGTTCCCGTCGGCAGGGTGCCGGGCCGCGACATCGCACCGCGGACGTCGCCCCAAGTGACGGTTCCGGCCAGCCGCCTGCCTTCCGCAAAGCCGGCCATGCTGTCGAGGAAACCCCAGGGGTTCATCGAGAAAAGACCGCTGGCGACCCAGGTCAGCGTCAGCAGGCCGAGGAACAGGCCGAGCATGTGATGCCACCACCACAGCCCGTTATAGGGCGAGCCGATGCTTCCGTCCCGCCGTCGGCGCAGGCGGGAAATGCCGACCCACAGGCCGGTAATCGTCAGGAAACAGCCGCTGAGCGAGGTCCAGATGACGACCTGACTCCACGCCTCGCCATCCTGCCGGAGGATCGTGGGATAGAGCCAGTGCGGCACCGCACCGAGCCAGCCCCAGAAACGCTCGAACCGGGTCGTTTGCTGTACCGCCTCGCCGCTATTGCCCGCGACATAGAGGGTCGTGGCGGCAGGATCGTCATAGTCGATGCGATAGAGCGGCTGATTGCGCCGGAACGTCTGCACCGTCCATTGATCCATCGCCGTCGGCGCGACGGACAGGGGCGCCCCCGCTATACCCGACTGCCGCGCGAAAACGGTCGCGATGGCGCGGATATCGGCCGGGGAAAGCGTCGCGATCGCCTTGCCGGTCGTCAGGTCATAGCTTCCCGGCGTCACCCGCATCTGCGCGATCGGCCTGCTCGGATCCATGACCGGGACGATCCGCAGCACGGGCCGTCCCGCCATCATCTCCAGCGTCGCCGATGCGAGCGGCGTATCTGCGGGCAGATCGATACGTGCCAATGCCGCCGCCCCGGGCAGGTGCAGGGGCGCGAGCCCCCGCACCTGCTCGTCCGGCATCAGCCTGGGGTAATCGACATACATCATGACGAACCCGGACAGGCACCAGAGCGTCATCAGCGCGCCGATGACCACTCCAAGCCAGCGATGCAGGAACAGGATGGGGCGGAGCATGGCGGCCTCAGAAGCTCAGGCCGTAGCTGACCCGCAGAGTCCGGGGCACGCCGCGGTTGAAATATAGGAAGCGCCCACCGGTATCGGCCGGTGCCGAGCCGTGGCCGCGCGTCGCATAGTCCTGGCCGGTCACATTCTCGATATTGACGCCGAACCGGTGCCGCCGGGCAGCACCGTCGACATAGAGATGCGCGCCCAGATCGACGATCGCATAATTGCCGTAGTTCTGACGCGGAAAACCAAAGGGCGACGAGAAGGCGTCTCCCACCCAGTTGATCGAGACATTGGCGCCGAACGGCAGGTCCTGCGGCGCATAGGCGATCGATCCCTTGGCGAACTGCTCGGGCGTGCGGTCGCGCTGAGTTTTCGATCCCTCGTCGCGGGTGCGGTTGAAGGTGTAGCTCGCCATGACCTGCCAGTCGCGCGCCACATTGGCGTCGAGCGAGACCTCGGCGCCGTGCACGTTCACTTTGTTGTCGACGTTGATGTAGGTGCCGTTCGGGAAGGCGGGATTCTCGTAGTCATAGTCGATCAGGTCGGTGATCCGGCGCTGAAAATAGGTAACCTTCCAGTCCAGTCCGCCGCCCGCCAACGCGACCCTGCCGCCGCCGGTCAGGTTGACGTTGAGGCTCTGCTCGGGCTTGAGGTTCGGGTTGCCGATCTCGCAGCACGGATCGATGCCGTAGAGCGACGACGCGTCGGGCAGGATGAACGACGTGCCGCCATTACCCTCGACATAGAGGCTGTCGGTCAGGTCGTAGCGGCCGCTGACATTCCAGATCGTCTTCTTTGCGCCGCCGGTCTCGTTGTAGCGCACGCCGGCCGTGAGCCGCCCGCGCTTGCTGATCTCGTCAGTGGTGCGGACCTGGAAGATGCCGGCATGGACCTGCTCGGTGAGCTTGCCGATCAGCAGCACGTCGTCGCGGCCGTTGAAGTTCTGGAAGTCGTAACCGATCAGATATTCGAGGCCCTTGTGCGGGTGCAACTTCACCACGGCGCTGCCGCCATAATCCTGGAAGCCCCAGAAAGTGCCCTCGGGATAGACGGTGACCGGCGGGCCGGCCGGGATCGGGTTGAGGATCTGGACATAGGCCGTCCGCCAGTCGTGATAGTAGCCCTTCAGGTAGAACTGGACCGTGTCGCTGCCGGTATAGTCGAGCCGGAGGCTCGCAATCTCCTCGTTGCGGTCGTTGCGGCTCTTGTTGACCCGCGTCGGCGAGAGATTGTCGAGATTCGCCTCGGTATGCTGATATTCGGCGTTGAGGCGCAGGTCCGACGTGAAGTCGAACTGATATTTCCCGCCGACCGACCAGAGGTGATAGCCGCGCAGCTGGTCGGTCGCGCTCGGCTGCATCACGCTGTACGGGCGATAGCCGTCGGCGTCGTTGCGCGATACCCAGGCGACGAATTTGTGCTCGCCGAGGCTGCCGCGGACATAGCCGTCGACATTGGTGCCGCCTCGGCTGTCGACATTGGCGTTGACCTGCCCATTGAAGTCGTCGGTGAAACCGCGCGTCACGACGTTGATCACGCCGGCCGCCGCTTGGGTGCCGTAGAACAGGCTCTCGCCGCCCTTCAGCACCTCGATCCGCTCGATCATGCTGGCGGGCAGCGTGTCGTTGGGCGAGGTGCTGCCATAGAGGCGGTTGTTGATGCGGACGCCGTCGACAGTCCACAGCACGTCCTGCGTGCGTGATCCCTGGAGCGAGACGTCGACATAGCTGAACGGGCCGGCGCCGGGCTCGATGTACAGGCCGGGCACGCTTTCGAGCGCGCTGGCAACGTCCACCACCCCGCGATCGCGGACCTGCTTGTCGGTGACGATCTCGATGTCGCTGCCGTAGCGTGCGAGTTCCTGCGGCAGCGTCTCTTCGAGGCTGGTGCCGGTGACGATGATGTCGCCGGGATTGGACGCTGAATCCTCGGCATTGCGGTCGGTGGTCCGTGCGCTGGCGGCGGTGCTGGCGAACGTGGCGAGAGCGGCGGCAAGCGCCATCTGCGAGATGAGTGCGAGCTTCTGCATTTGGTACCCCCTTTGGCGTCGGTCGACGTCGGGCGGGGGCGTGCCGTTCACGAACGGTCGGCACGCGCGGCGGCCGGACGCCAAGGGCGACCGACGCACGTATCCGATGCGGCCCCAGCCGCTCGTTCGTCGCTCAGACGGAGTACACCGTGCCGCGGCCATCCCCTGGGCCAGGGCAAGAGCGACCAGACGCCGGCAGGTATCCTGGCTCACGGGTCATCGCTTGATGCATGCCTTCCCAGACCTCGCATGTCTCAGCGTCCGGCCCAGTGGCTGCTCCTTCGAAGGGGAGCGATATGCATCGCGCTCGCCGCTTACAGTTGCAGGGACAGCCTCGGCTTCGGGTGACCTGCGCCACCCATACCGTGTTCCCTTTTAAGCCTCTTTCGAGGCACCGACGCGATCATTGTTCGAGAAGCAGGCCGAAGCCCGCGGCAAGAACCCGGCGCTGATATGCAAGAAAAGGGCAGTTCGCAAGCGCAACAAAATCGCATGCGTTCAGGCGCGACAGATTCCCTGAAGTCGCCAGCCCCGGTTGAAGGATAGGGTCGTGGCGGAAAGCGGCGCGATGTCTATGCGCAGTGCTGCGGCGATGGGAATATCGATCGCCAGTGCGACCAATACGCGGATGATACTGGGCCCGGCGACTGCGCGGATCGCGCTTTCGAGCCGTGCCATGTCCGACAGCCAGTCCCCTACCCTGGCGGCGGCGTCGGCAAAGCACTCCCCGCCCGGCGCGCCCGCCGCCGGGTCGGCGATCCAGCCCGCGAACGCTTCCGGGTCCGCCGCATGAACCTCGGCGAAGCGTCGCCCGATCCAGTCGCCATGATCTAGATCGCGCAGCGCTTCCTCTATTGCCGGCTCCCCGCCCAGCGCCTCGGCGGTCTGCCGCGCCGCGTGTTCGGGAGCGCTGAAAAGCAGTCCGGCGTTGCTCCCGACAGACACCAGTCCGGCCGCCTTCCGCAAACCGCCGTCGTCGAGCGGCTCGTCCCGCGCGGGAAAGCCGCCCTCGCGCATCGAGCGTGTGCCGGCATGGCAGAGAAGGGTCAGTCGAGTGGCCAGGCGAGCCTCCGGTGATCGTTGACGCTATCCGGGATCGGCCCTACTGGCGGGGCAAGGCCGAGGAAGAAGCCGGTGAGATTCCGGCGCGGTCGCGCCACTGTTATCGTTTGTGCCGCTCGGCTGTCGAGGGGCGCAGACGGGAGTCAGACCTTCCTCGATCAACACCGGAACCAGAGGGACGCGGAATCCCTGAAGGAGCGCATCATGGCCAGCACGGCACTCTTCGCCGACGACATCTTCATCCCGGTTGACGGCAAGGCGGCGATCCCGCTGGGCGAAATCCTGCCCTGGGCCGTCTTCGGCACGATCCTGGCCCTCATCTTCCTCTATTTCGTCAGCACCGAACAGGGCGCGCTCGCGCTGTTCAAGGGCATGTATGTGCACGAGATCGTGCATGACGGGCGACATCTCCTCGGCTTCCCCTGCCACTAAGGCGGGCTGATCATGGCCAGGAGCCTGCTGATCCGCGGCATGATTGTCGGGGTCATCGCCGCATTGTTCGTCATGCTGTTCGCGCGGGTGATCGCCGAGCCTCAGGTCGATCTCGCCATCGCCTTTGAGGCGCGGCAGGAAGCACACGCCGCCCGGATGGCGCCC
Source organism: Sphingomonas sp. P3_C6 (assembly GCF_056402595.1). Taxonomy (NCBI): domain Bacteria; kingdom Pseudomonadati; phylum Pseudomonadota; class Alphaproteobacteria; order Sphingomonadales; family Sphingomonadaceae; genus Sphingomonas; species Sphingomonas sp. P3_C6. The sequence goes on along the minus strand of NZ_JBFUHB010000002.1, from coordinate 140,033 downwards.
GACCATATGGCTGCAGCCGACGAACCCGAAATCGTCAGCCGGGACACGCAGAAAGGCCTTGGCCTGCTGACGGCGCTGACGCTGTACGGCGCGGCGATGGGCGGCATCTTCTCGCTCGTCTTCGCCGCCAGCTATGGCCGGCTTGGCACGGCGATGGGGCCGCGCACGCTCTCGCTGCTGCTGGCATCGGGCGCCTTTCTCGCCATCGCCCTGGTGCCGGCGCTGAAATATCCGCCGACGCCGCCGGCGGTGGGGCTGCATGAAACAGTGGCATTCCGTACCCTGGTCTATTTCGCCATGATCGCGCTGTCTCTCGCCAGCCTGGTGATGGCGATCCGGACCGGCCGGGGGCTGGTCGCCAGGATCGGCGCGTTCAACGCGGTACTCGCCGCCGCCGGGCTCTATGTGCTGGCGATGATCGTCGTCCAGCTCGCCCTGCCGGTGGTCGACGAGGTACCGGCCGACTTCCCCGCCACCGTCCTCTGGCAGTTCAGGATCGCGTCACTCGGCATGCAGGCAATCCTCTGGTCGGTGATCGGCATCGGCTTCGGGGCATTGGCCGAAACGCTGCTGCGGGCACAGGCGGGCCGGCGGGGCTAGTCCACCGCATTTTCAGGAGCACCCCGCGCGACACGGGCACCCATGGCCCGGCGGGTATTTCACCAAGAGAGTTTCGTACGGCCCGACACGCGTCGTGGCCGCGCGGTCGAGAAGGAGAATAAGCGTGAGCAAGGTACCAACCACCGTCATCACCGGGTTCCTGGGAGCCGGCAAGACCACGCTGATCCGGCACCTGCTGGAAAACGCCAAGGGCCGGCGGCTTGCGCTGATCATCAACGAATTCGGCGATGTCGGTGTCGATGGCGAGTTGGTGAAGGGCTGCAACGACGATGCCTGCCCCGAGGACGATATCGTCGAGCTGGCCAATGGCTGCATTTGCTGCACCGTCGCCGACGACTTCCTGCCGACGATGGAGAAGCTGCTCGACCGGCCGAACCCGCCCGAACACATCATCATCGAAACCTCGGGCCTCGCTCTGCCCAAGCCTCTGGTCAAGGCCTTCCAATGGCCCGCCATCCGCACCCGCGCGACGGTGGACGGGGTGGTCGCACTGATCGACGCCGATGCAGTCGCAGCCGGCCGTTTTGCCACCGACGAGGTTGCCTTGGCGGCGGCCCGGGCGGCCGACCCCAATCTCGACCATGACTCCCCGCTGGAGGAATTGTTCGAGGAACAGCTCGGCTGCGCCGACATGGTCGTGCTCAACAAGACCGATCTGGTCGATGCCGAAACGCTGGCGCGGGTCGAGGCACTGGTCGAGGCGGAGACCCGCCCCGGTGTGAAGATCGTGCGCGCCGATCATGGCGCGGTCGATATCGCGGCCCTGCTTGGCATCACCGCGGCGGCCGAGGACGATCTCGATTCACGCAAGTCGCACATCGACGATGGCGAAGAGCATGATCACGACGATTTCGACAGCTTCGTCGCAGCGGGCGGCGACGTGGCCGATCTCGACGCGCTGGTCGCCCGGCTGGGTGAGATCATCGCGCAGCACGACGTGCTGCGGATCAAGGGCATGGTCGCCGTCGCCGGCAAGCCGAGCCGGCTGGTTATTCAGGCCGTCGGCCCACGCATCCAGCACTTCTTCGACCGCGCCTGGAAGGCCGGGGAGCTGCGCCGTACCGGCCTTGTCGTGATCGGCCAGAAGGGCCTGGACCGCACTGCAATCGAAGCCGAGCTGGCGGGCGTCATCGGCTGATGCATCTCCTGTCCGCCACGCCGGGAACGGTTTCGAACGGCGACGAGGCGATCGACCTCGATCAGTCGCCGGGCGATATCGTGTTCCTCACCGTGGCGGACAGCGAGCTCGCCTGTTTCTCGCGCGCGGCGGAGATCATCGGCGATGGCGGGCCGACCATCCGCCTTGCCAACCTGTTGCAGCTGAAACATCCCTATTCGGTCGACCTTTATGTCGAGAAAGTCGTGGCGCACGCGAAGTTCGTCTGCGTCGTGCTGCTCGGCGGCAAGGCCTATTGGCCCTATGGGATCGACGAGATCGCCGCGGTCGCGCGTGATCGGGGCATCTCCTTTGCCGCGATCGCCGATGGGCGTGAGGACGATCCCGCGCTTCAGGCCGCATCGACTCTCCCGGCCGAGACGTGCAACCGGCTGCGCGACTATCTGCGCCAGGGTGGTGTCGCCAATGCGGTGAGCTTCCTGCGATCCGCCGCGCGGCTGATCAGGCGCGATGTCGGGATGCCGGACGATCCCGTGCCGGTCGCCGACGCCGGACTCTATCTGAAGGGCGTCGAGCGCCCCGGCCTCGCCGATCTGCGCGCCCGTTGGGTCGAGGGACGGCCGGTGGCCCTGTTCGTCTTCTACCGCGCGCTGCTGATCGCCGGAACGCTCGACGCGGTCGATGCGATGGTGTCTGCCCTGGAGGATCGCGGGCTCAACGTCGCCGCGGTCCATGTCCGTGCATTGCGGGAACCCTTCGCGGTCGACTGGCTGCGCGGCCTGCTTGCCGGGATCGGGCCGGACGTCATCCTCAACGCCACGTCGTTCGCGGCATCGTCGCCCGGAGAGAACCGCACCGGGAGTGTGCTCGAACTGGCTGACTGCCCGATCCTGCAGACGGTGTTCGCAGGCGTCGAGCAGCGTGCCTGGGCAGAGTCGGCACGCGGCCTCGGCCCGCGCGACCTCGCGATGAACGTCGCGCTTCCCGAGGTGGATGGCCGGCTGTTCACGCGGGCCGTCGCGTTCAAGGCGGCCGAGCGGTTCGATGCCCGGACCGAATGCGGCATCGTCGTCCCCCGGGTGGCATCCGACCGGGTCACCTTTGTCGCCGATCTCGCCGCCAATTGGGCGACGCTGCGCCGTACTCCCACTGCCGAGCGCCGGATTGCGTTGGTGCTCGCCAATTATCCCAATCGCGATGGCCGGATCGGTAACGGCGTCGGGCTCGACACGCCGGCAAGCGCTGCCGCCATCCTCTCCGCACTGCGCGACGCGGGCTATGCGGTGGGCGAAGCGCCGGGCGACGGCGCCGCGCTCATGGAGGTGATGCTCGGCGGCGTCACCAACGCGCTCGATTCGATTGACCGCGGCGGCGAAATCGCGCTCTCGCTGACCGAGTATAGCGCCGCGTTCGACGCGATGCCCGAGGCGGTTCGTGCGGCGGTGATCGAGCGTTGGGGAGAAGCCCAAACTGACCCGTTCGTGCGCGAAGGTGCCTTCCGGCTTGCGGTCCATCGTTTCGGCAATGTCGTGGTCGCGGTGCAGCCTGCCCGTGGTTACAATGTCGATCCCAAGGCGACCTATCACGATCCCGCGCTGGTACCGCCGCACGCCTATCTGGCGTTCCATATCTGGCTGAACCGCGCGTTCGGCGCGCATGCCGTGGTCCATGTCGGCAAGCACGGCAACCTCGAATGGCTGCCGGGCAAGGCGCTGGCGCTGTCGGAGACCTGCTTTCCTGAGATCTGCGCCGGGCCGGTGCCGCAGCTCTATCCGTTCATCGTCAACGATCCCGGCGAAGGCACGCAGGCGAAGCGCCGCATCGGGGCGGTGATTATCGACCATCTTACCCCTCCCCTCACCCGCGCCGAAAGCTATGGCCCGCTCAAGCAGCTCGAGGCGCTGGTCGACGAATATTATCTGGCGGCCGGCATGGACCCGCGCCGGATCGATCATCTGAAGGGCGAGATCCTCAACCTCGCACGCAGCCAGGGGCTGGACACAGACGCCGGTGCGGTCGGAGACGGCGACGATGCCCTCGCGGCGCTCGACAATTATCTGTGCGAGTTGAAGGAAATGCAGATCCGCGACGGACTGCACATCTTCACCCGCTCGCCCGAAGGGCGGCTGCGCACCGATCTGCTGATCGCGCTGTCGCGGACGCCGCGCGGGTACGACACGCCGGGCCAGGCATCGCTGCTGCGGGCAATGGCGGACGATCTCGGGCTCGACTTCGACCCGCTCGACTGCACGATGGGCGATCCGTGGCAGGGCCCGAAGCCGGCGGTGTTGGCGGCTATCTCAGCGGATCCCTGGCGAACGCTGGGCGACACGGTCGAACGGCTGGAACTGCTGGCGATCACAATGGTGGAGGGTGCCGCAGCCCCCGGCCCGACCTCGCAGATCGTGTTGCAGACCGTTCTTGGCGACCTCGCCTCGCGGGTCGATGCATGCGGCGGTGCCGAACGAGCGGCACTGCTCGCGGGGCTCGACGCACGGTTCATTGCTCCCGGGCCTTCCGGCGCACCGACGCGCGGGCGCCCCGATGTGCTGCCGACCGGGCGCAATTTCTATTCGGTGGACACGCGTTCCGTACCGACAGCGACCGCCTGGGACCTCGGCCAGCGCTCCGCGCAGCTGTTGGTCGACGATTATCTGCAGCGTAAGGGCGATTATCCCAAGGCGATGTCGCTGAGCGCCTGGGGCACCGCCAATATGCGCACCGGCGGCGACGACATCGCCCAGGCGCTCGCGCTGATGGGCGCGCGTCCGCGCTGGGACTGGACCTCCGGCCGCGTGATCGGGTTCGAGGTGATGACCGTGACCGAGCTCGGCCGGCCTCGTATCGATGTCACTTTCCGCGTCTCGGGCTTCTTCCGCGATGCCTTTCCCGAGCAGATCGACCTGCTCGACAGCGCCGCACGCGCGATCATGGCGCTCGACGAGCCCGACCAAAACAACCCCGCCGCTGCGCGCCACCGCGCCGAGACGGCGCGGCTGATCGACCAGGGCGAGGAGGCGAAGGCCGCCGCGCTGCGAGCAGGCTTCCGGGTGTTCGGGTCGAAGCCGGGCGCCTATGGTGCCGGCCTGCAGGCGATGATCGACGAGAAGATCTGGCACAGCCGCGCCGATCTGGCCGAGGTGTATCTCGACTGGGGCAGCTATGCTTACGGTGCGGGCGTCGAGGGCGATGCCGAGCGCGACCTGTTCGCCGAGCGGCTGACCCAGGCCGATGCGGTGGTGCAGAACCAGGACAATCGCGAGCACGACCTGCTCGACAGCGACGATTATTATCAGTTCGAAGGCGGCATCGCCGCAGCGGTCGAACATCTTTCGGGCAAGCGCCCGCTTTCCTACCATAACGACCATAGCCGCCCCGACCGGCCGGTCGTCCGCACGCTGGAAGACGAAATCGGCCGGGTGGTCCGCGCGCGCGTAACCAATCCCAAATGGATCGCGGGCGTGATGCGCCACGGGTACAAGGGCGCGTTCGAGATCGCGGCGAGCGTCGACTATCTGTTCGCCTTCGCCGCAACGACCCATGCGGTGCGCGACCATCATTTCGACGCGGTCTATGCGGCTTTTATCGAGGATCGCGACGTCCGCGCCTTCATGGCCGACGCCAATCCGGCAGCACTGCGCGAAACGGCCGCGCGCCTGGCCGAAGCGCTCGAGCGCAGCCTGTGGAAACCCAGATCGAACAGCGCGGGCGTCCTGCTCGCCGAACTAGCGGGAGCATGACGATGGTGGAACGCACCGAGGCCGAACACGCAGCGAAGATGGCCAAGAAGAAGGCGGCACATGACCGCATCGTCGATTCCCGCCAGGGCGAGAAAGGCCTGCTGATCGTCCACACCGGCAAGGGCAAGGGCAAGACCAGCGCCGCGCTTGGCATGGTCGTGCGCGCGATCGGGCACGGGATGAAGGTCGGCGTCGTCCAGTTCGTGAAGGGCGCGATGGYGACCGGCGAGAAGGCCGTGTTCGACCGTTTCGACAATGTCGAATTCAAGCCGATGGGCGAAGGCTTCACCTGGGACACGCAGGACCGGACCCGCGACATCGCGGTCGCGCGCGGGGCATGGGAAGAGGTCAAGCGGATGATCGCCGACCCGTCCTACGACATGGTGCTCGCCGACGAGCTCAACATCGTGCTGCGCTACGATTATTTGCCGCTGGACGAGGTGCTCGCAGTCCTCACCACCAAGCCGGAGATGACCCATGTCATCGTCACCGGCCGCAACGCGCCCGAGGCACTGATCGAAGCTGCCGACCTGGTGACCGAGATGACGCTGGTGAAGCATCCCTTCCGCGAACAGGGCGTGAAGGCGCAGGCCGGGATCGAGTTCTGACCTTGACCGAAACGCCACCGGTCTTCGACGCGCATTTCCGGGAAGAGCTGGATAGCCTGCTCGCCTGGCGGCGGGACGTGCGCCATTTCAGGCCCGATCCTCTGCCGGATGGCCTGCTGGACGATCTGCTCGCGACCGCCCAGCGTGCTCCATCGGTCGGCAATTCGCAGCCCTGGCGTTTCGTGAGACTCGTGTCAGCGGATATCCGGGCAACGCTGGCCGATCAGGTCGATCACGCGGCTGCGCGCGCCGGCGAACGTTATGGCGATACCGATCGCGGTGCACTGTATCGAAGGCTCAGGCTTCACGGCCTGCGCGAGGCGCCCGAGATCATGGCGGTGTTCTGCGACGATGCGCCAGAGGCAGGCTTCGGCCTAGGCGCGGCGACCATGCCTGAGACACTGGCCTATTCCGTGGTGATGGCGATCCATACGCTCTGGCTGGCGGCGCGGGCGCGGGGTGTCGCGCTCGGCTGGGTCTCGATCCTCGATCCCGATCGGGTAACGGCCCTGCTCGACGTGCCCCCATCCTGGCGGCTCATCGCCGTCCTGTGCCTTGGCTATCCGACGGAGGAGCAGGCCGTAGCCGAGCTTGAACGCCGAGGCTGGCAGGCGCGTCGGAATTGGCGCGACGCCATGACCGAGCGCTGACATGAAGCCGCCGCTCCACCAGCCTGTTTCGCGGGCGCTTCGAACAACCTCCCCGGATTGCTATCCCCCCGAGCGGAAGCGCACAGGCCCGTCATGCCGGACCTTTTCCGGCCTCCACCATGCAGCAAGAGCCAAAGCCCGCAGGCGCGCGGCACGGTGGCCCCCGGGACAAGCCCGGGTTGACGACTATGATCGAATGAGGCCTCTAGCGCCGCACCGAAACTTGCGCCGCGAGGCTGCGCGCCGCGCGCACATAGGCGGGGCCGCCGCACACCGTCCAGGCTTGCGGAAGGCGCAGCCGCTTGATGCCGCGCAACGCCGGATGCTGCAGCATCTCAGTGCCCTGGTCGACGACATGCTCGCTGGCGCTTTCGAGCAGGATATAGTCGGGCTGGGCCGCGACCAGATCCTCGATCGAAAGCTGCGAGAGCGCGGGCTTGCCGAGCTTGCCGGCAAGATTGGTCAGGCCGGCGCGGGTCAGCAGGTCGTCGATCAGCGTGCCCGTGCCGGTCAGATAGCCGCGCCGCTGATAATAGGCCGCCACACCGGCATTGTGCGGGTGCGGCAGCGCGGCAAGCTCGGCATTCATGCGGGCGATCAGCGCTTCGCCGCGATCGGGATGACCGACCGCTTTCGCCACGGTGCGGATCCGGTCGAGGATGTCGGCATAGCTCTTCGCCGCGGGCAGGTTGACCATGTTGTAATGCCGCCCGGCCAAAGCCCCCATCATCTCGCTGCGGCGCGCGGGCATGCCGACAATGAGATCGGGCTCGACCGCAAGCACTTCCTCGGCCGAGCCTCCCAGGATCGGCATGGCCCTGGCTTTTTCGGCGCCGGCGGACATGGCGGAATCGCGGGCGAAGCGGGTCAGCCCGGCGATCTGGCCGGGATCGGCCAGCGCGAGCAGATACTGGTCGGCACACAGATTGAGCGAAACGATCCGCGTCGGGCGGGGCGGCCGGCGCGTATCGCCCGACGCCGGCGCACCGGTTGCTACTGTCAGGGCAGCGAGAAGGAGAAGAACTCGATGCATGATCTTTGGCATTCCCGCAGGCGACGACACTGACCCAATGACCATGACTGCCCCGGGACACAAGCGTGACGGGGAAGACCGATCCAGAGCGAGGTCCTTCGTGCAACTTTCAGGCAACCGCGTCGCCCTTCTAACGACGCTCTTCATTATCGCGATGCTCGCGGGGGCGGCCTCGCTGTTCACCGGGTCGGCGCCGATCGCGCTTGGGCGGCTGCTCGCGGCGCTCGCCGGGCATGGCGACCACATCGCCACCGCCATCCTGTTCGACCTGCGCCTGCCGCGCATGCTGCTCGGCCTCGCGGTCGGCGCGATGCTCGGTCTCGCCGGTGCGGCGCTGCAGGGCTATCTGCGCAATCCGCTGGCCGAACCCTCGGTGCTCGGCGCCTCGAATGCGGCCGCGCTGGGCGCAGTGGCGGCGATCTATTTCGGTCTGGCCGAGTTGCACCCGCTGATGCTGCCCCTGCTGGCGATCATCGGCGCCGTCGCGGCGCTGGCGATGCTGTTCGCGCTGGCGCGCCGATCCGAAAGCCCGCTCACGCTGATCCTCGCCGGAATCGCGGTGGCGACCCTGGCGGGCGCGGGCATCAGCCTGGCGCTCAACCTCTCGCCCAATCCCTTCGCGGCCATGGAGATCATGAGCTGGCTGCTCGGCAGCCTGGAAAACCGGTCGTTTAGCCATGTCTGGGTTGCGCTGCCCTGCATCGCGATCGGATCATTGCTGTTGCTCTGGGACGGCCGTGCACTCGACGCGCTGACCCTGGGCGAGGATGGCGCACGGGCACTGGGCACCGACCTTGGCCGGACGCGGCTCCGGCTGCTGCTGGGCGTGGCGATCGGGGTCGGTGGCGCAGTCGCGGTGTCCGGCTCGATCGGGTTCATCGGGCTGATCGTGCCGCATCTGGTACGCCCATTCACCGACCGTTCGCCCTCTGCGATCCTGCTGCCCTCGGCGCTCGCCGGCGCCGCACTGCTCACCCTTGCCGATCTCGGCGTCCGGCTGATCCCCTCGGCCAGCGAGCTGAAGCTCGGCGTGGTCACCGCGTTCCTGGGAGTGCCGGTCTTCCTTGCCCATCTGATGCGGGAGCGACGGCTATGGTGACCATCCGCATCGAGGCGCTCCAGGTCTCGCTCGGGCGCAGAGCCGTGCTGCATGGAATCGATGCGTCGCTTGAGGCAGGCAGCCTGATCGGCGTCATCGGGCCCAACGGCGCCGGCAAATCGACCCTGGCGCGCGCGCTGCTCGCGCTGACGCCCTATCGCGGCCGGGTGGACATCGATGGCGAGGATGCGGGGGCGATGAATCGCGCCGGCCTGGCCCGCCGCATCGCCTACCTCCCCCAGGGACAGACGCTGCACTGGCCATTGACGGCGGAGCGGCTGGTGGGTCTCGGCCGGCTGCCGCACCTCACGCCGATGTCGCGGATCGGCGAGCGCGATCAGGCGGCGATCGAGGCGGCGATGGCAAAGGCCGACGTGCTCCCGCTACGCGATCGGATCGCGACCGAATTGTCGGGCGGCGAGCGCGCCCGCGTGTTGCTCGCCCGGGCGCTGGCGGTCGAAGCCCCGGCGCTGATCGCCGACGAACCGCTCACCTCGCTCGATCCCGGGCATCAGATCGAGGTGATGAAGCTGCTGGCCCGCGAAGCGCGCGCCGGTGCACTGGTGGTCGTCATCCTGCACGACCTGACCATGGCGGCGCGCCACTGCGACCGGCTGATCCTGCTGGATCAGGGCCGCATCGTCGCCGACGGTCCGCCGCTGGACGTGCTGACCGAGGCCCGGCTCGCCTCGGTCTATGGTATCGGCGCACGGATCGAGATGGTGGGGTCGGCGCCGCTGGTGGTCCCGCTCGACTGCGGCGATTGAGTATTCGCGCGGCCGGCGGACATCAGAAACCGAAGTCGGACAGGCTGGAATGATCGTGCGGCCGACGCCCGAGTGGCCAGTGGAACTTGCGATCGGCCTCGGCGATCGGGTGTTCGTTGATGCTGGCGATACGGCGGCGCATCAGGCCGTCAGGGTCGAATTCCCAATTCTCGTCGCCATAGGCACGGAACCAGGTGTCGCTGTGGTCGCGATATTCGCACCCAAACCGCACGGCGCAGGACGAACTTCCGAAGCGGTGGAAAGGCGAATCAATCAAGACCGTTGTCGAGCGCGGTCCAGATCGCGAGGATCGCATCTGCGAGGTGCCTTTCGCCCTCCATCGTGGAAAGCCCGGACCGCTCAGCGATACGCCCAATGTCGAGCGCCGCGACCGGGTGAAGGAGGAGAATCGTCCGGCTCGGCGGCGGCAATGCGTCGACCGCGGCTCAGTATCTTACTCTGTCCACCGCAGATTCCCCTGCAACCGGCCGAGTGGAGTTTGGAGGCCGTCGCGATCGAAGCGCGATGAGGCGATGGCGCAGGGCCAGGACAATGCGAGAAAGGATTTGGAATATGGGGCCTTCCGCTTGAAAGTGCCAGCCCAGCGCCGCCCCCCCTTCCCACCCCCTCCGATTCGACAAAAGGCTCACCAGGGAAAGACGGGCAGCGCAGCTTCGCGGTCGCCATCGCAATCGAGCAGGACATAGTCGCAGCCCAGGCTCCGGCCGAAGGCAAGGATGGCTATCACTTCCTCTGGAAGCCGCGGGTCGATCGGCTGAGCCAGCGCACGCATCGGCAGGAACCAGCCATATTGAGTCGGCGCTACGGCCAGCGGCTGGTCAACCGGCTCAAGCCGAGACCACGCGGTCAGCAATTCTCCGGTCGCGCAGCGGACATACACCGTGCTGAGCACGACGTAGCGGCCGAATTCCATGACGGTTTCCTCTTGGGATGGGGCACCAGCAAGAGTCGCCGTCTGGGCCCCCGGGGAATCAGTTGGCGCGTTCCAGGAGCCTGCGAGCCTTGCCCTCAAGCTCGATACGATCGTCCTGATAGGTCTTGCCGCGTGCGACCGCGGCGATGCGCTGGACAAAATCATAGAGCGAGGCTGGCGGGTAGCCTTCCTCGTCGAGCGCCGTCGCAATGATCCGCGGGGGCGGCGCGCTGCCGAAGCTGATGAATGCACCTATCGCGAGCAGCACGATACCGATGACAAGGGCAACCCGCGGGTTCAGCTTCATGCTATTCTCCAAGCTTGTTCGTCACGCGTCGAACTTCGGGCAGAGCCGGAAGTGCCCCCTTCACAGCCCACCCTGGAAATCGAAAGTGAAGCGATATGACAAAGCCCTGCTTAGATGCCCGTCCGTTTGCCGGGTTGGGGCCGCGCTCACCAAGGTCAGCTTGCCGTCGGCGATGTCTATCGGCACGCCGAGCGTGAGCTCGACCTGCTTCGACCACCCTCCCCCAAGAACCGTCACCGCCACGATTAGATGACCCGCCCAGACGCACTGTACGTCCGCAGGACAGCGACTATCCTCGACGATCCGATCAGGCCGAACGCGCGGCCCGCCGACAGTGGCAGTTCGGCCTAGGCGCACAGTCCCTTCGACGGCCCTGTTCGACGTGCAGGATGTGAGGAGCGCAAGGCAAAGCAGGACAGGGATCGGGTTCGTCATCTACAATATCCGCCGGCTGGATTCGGTACGAACGAGCCAGTTGAGAAAACTCCATCCTGCTGGTCGCCCTCTCGTTATGGACGAAGATGCCGCGGCAGTCCTGCCAAGGCGGCCATCATGAGCGCTGGCACGTTGGCAGGTGGGACGCTTACCCGAGCTGGTAGCGCGCTTCTCGACCGGGGACAGAGACGGTGCCTGGAAGCTCCCGGACTACCAAGGGCGGGCCAGTTGGGCCGGGTAAGCCAGTACAAGCTCCAAGGATTGAGGTTCCATGATAGATAGTTCGATCGCGGCCAGAAGACTGGTCGCAAGCTAATTTCTGCCGTCGAACGGCGCACCCAACGCATCCAGGCGAGCGATGGCGTGGTCGTTTCCAGGATCCAGCTCAAGCGACATCCGGTAACTCGCTATGGCAAGGTCGCGTGCTCCCTTAGCCTCATATGCCTCCGCAAGGCTGTCATGCGCATTGGCGCTCTTCGGATTAAGCCGCGTATTGAGCGCGAAGATGTTCACCGCCTCGTCGATCGCGCCTTCGCCAAGCAGCGTACCGCCCCAGCGATTCAAGTCATCCTCGGCAATCGCAAATCCCTTGTCGCGCTGCCTTAGGCGCGCGTACGCATCGGGGGCGGTTGCGAAGCCATTGCGAACCAGCGCTTCGCGGAGCCGCTTGACCGGCAGCGGCAGCCCGCCACCGTTCACGGCCAAAAGATCAGGCAGGAACTGCCCGGCAATCTCGTCGATGAATTCTTCGGGGTTGGCGCCGGCGAGGTTGGTGAGCACGACGATGGACAGATCGTCGCGGGGATAGACGAAGAATGCCGATCGCCGCCCGCCGATCCCAGCAGCAACCGGGTGCCCGCCATGGTCCGAAAGCGGCCATCCCAAGCCCCAGGGCGTCGGCGACCCATCATTGAATCGCCCCGGCGTCCACATACTCTGACGCGCCGATACCGCCATCAGCCTATTGTTCCGCAGCGCGGCGAGCCAGCGGCCCACGTCCTCGGCCGTCGCATTAAGGCCGCCTGCCGTTCGAATGAAGGGCGTGAAATCGTCAAACGCGTGCTCGAGGGGGCGCGAGCGCGCATCCCCGTCCACCGCCCCGCCGGCATAGCGATAGGTTCTTGCGCGCCCCGGAACGATGGTGCGCGAGTCGCCGAAGGTCGTGGCTCGCATTCCGGCAGGATCGAACTGCCTGTCCTTCATGAACTGGGTGAACGGCGTGCCGCTCACCTTGTCGATGATCTTGCCAAGCAAAACGTAGTTCGTCTGGTTATATCTATACTGCGTGCCAGCAGGTGACTGCAGCGGCAATGTCTTGACCGTGGACCATGCGGATTCCTCGTCGCCGTCGCCCACCAAGGTCCCCGTGCCCTGTCCCTTGGGCTGGATGATCACGTCCGGCAATCCAGAGATGTGCGTGAGCAATTGGCGCAGCGTGACCATATTCCAGGCGGTCGGAAGGTCGTCTAGATAGCGCGACGCCGGAGCATCGAGCGAGAGCTTGCCCTCTGCGACCAGCTGCATGACCGCCACCCCAGTGAAACTCTTCGTGGAAGAATTCAGCGTGAACACGGTGGCTGGCGAAACCGCGGTCCCGGCCTCGAGGTCGGCGATGCCGAAACTGCCGCTATAGATGGTGCGGCCATTGCGAACGACGACCACCTGCGCCCCGGGTATCGACCTCTTCGTCATTTGCGACCGCACGACTGCATCGATGGATGCCGCCTGCGGAGGGGTGATCGAAGCGCCGTCAATCTTCTGCGCATTGAGGGGCGCGGCAGTGCCAACCACCAATGCCAATGCAGTCGCCACAGCCCAAGCTTTCATCAGCAGTCCCTTGATCCATCGCCAGCGACACATAGGCGAAAGCTCGACGACTACAAGCGTAGTCGATTGGCTATGGAAAGGTTTTCCACGGTCCCTAGCTCGGTCGCACTGAAGGACTAAATCGAGACCGCAGCGTCAGCGAAGCCCGTGCGGATCCAGTCGTAACCTGCCATCCACGCAGAGCAGGCCTCGGCGCATCGCACAACGCGGGCAGTGATCTTTTGGCGTTGGGTCATCCGGTGCGCGTCGATCGCGCGCCGCAGGGAGACTGGTGATCGCGTTTTGAACTTGTAGTTTTTAGAGATCGCCGCGAGGGAGTTTCCCAAAGTAGGGGTGATTGACGTGAAGCTGAAATCGATGGCGCTGGCCTTGGCGCTCGCCACGCCGTGCGCGGCTCCCGCCCGCGCCCAGCCCGCCGCATCGCCCTCGTTCGCTGACCAGTTGACGGAGGCTGGGTCGAGACTGACTGTCCGGCCGGAGGGCTTCTCGGGTCCGGGAGCAGTGATCCTTTCGGAGGCTATCGACGCCAGCCGGTACGTCTTGATCGGCGAGAGCCATCATTCCCGCGAGATCCCCGCCTTCACCACGAACATCTGTCGATTGATGGCACCAAACGGCCTGACGGCCATGGTTGTCGAGATCGGGCCTGAGGCCGCCGGAGCGGTCAACGCGCGGTTGAGAGCGCCGAACCGGGAACAGCAGATTTCCGATTTCATGCGCTCTCATCCCGACGCCATGGCCTTCCTCAATGGCCGCGACGAGGGTCAGACGGCGGCCGATTGCGCGGGTGCCGCCGGGCCGCAGTTCAAGCTGTGGGGGCTGGATCAGGAATTCCTGGGCGCAAGTGGCTATCTGTTCGAACAGATGCTGGCGGCCAGTCCCGGACCGCTCGCCCGCGCCCAGATCGAAGCGCTGGCGGCCCAGGAGCAGACGGCGATGAAAGCTGCGCTCGCCTCCGGTTCACCCATGGACCTATTCCTGCTCAAGGCCACCGACCCGATGCTGGATCAGGCGGAGGCTGCTATCGCCCGGGACGGCGGCGACCGGGCCAAGGCGCTGTTCGCCGCCTTGCGCGAAACCCGTGCCATCTATCAGGCCTCGCAGTCCCGCCGCGGCGATCCAAACGGACGCAGGGCGCGGCTGATGAAGACGACCCTGGCCGCGCATTTTGCCGAGGCGCCGCAGGCACGCCTGTTGATGAAGTTCGGCGCCTACCATCTCTACAAGGGCTACAATCCCCTCGCCCAGCGCGACCTGGGCAATTTCATGGCTGAACATGCCGACGGAGAGGGGGTGAAATCCCTCCATATCGTCGTCGCCGGCGCGAGAGGCGTCCAAGCCGGATATAATGGGGTCGGCCGCCAGGTGGCCGTGCACAACTTTGATGCGACCACGGGCAAGGATGCCGACTGGTCCAGGGAGGTGATGCTAGCCCGCCCGGCGGGCACGCCGCCAGGTGACTGGTTCGTCGTGGATCTGCGCCGTTTGCGCGGCGCGGATCTCGAAGCCCTGACGCCTGAATGGCGCGCGCTCATTCGCGGCTACGACCTCGCCGTCGTGGCGCCGGAACTGTCTGCGTCCACCGTGCTAGGGGTTCCTGACGCCCCATAAGCTCAGGATCCCATCCTCATCAACACAATAGCAGGATGCCAGCGACGGCCATAGCGGGGTCGGCTTTTCGTCTCCCCAGAGCTCCGGCATGTCCGCTTTCGGCGCAAGAAACCGGCTTTGTCGGTGCCGGTCGGTCCCGGTCACTTCAGGGGCGCGTTTGACGAACCACCCCGCGTTTCCGATCCGGCGAGGCTGGAGAGCTCGGCGCGAAGCTCGATCGCTACGACCTTCAGGGTAAGGGTTCGGGCACTCGCATGACTATCGAGCGCGCGGGCGCGGCTCCCTCGATGTCGAAACCGCGCGGAAAAGCGAGGCCAGCTGGCGCCGGGCGGCCTGCGCGGTATCATAATCATCTCCGCTTATGGCGAGCTCGGCGCATTTGCTGATCGCGCCATGTTCGCTAGCGTCGTTGTCGCACTGCCTTGTCCACGATGCGGCGCGCGCAACCTCGCGGCGATAGAGTTGGCGGGCCTCGTTGCAGACAGTCTTGGCATCATCGGTGCAGCCCTGCGCGAAGGCGAGATAAGCGAGATAATCCGCCCGGGCCGCATCGCGCGGCGAACGGCTGCGAAGTTCGAGCGCCGTCCTGCCAAGGAAATGGCATCCCTCCGGATCGATAAGGATCGCGTCATTGTGCAGGAAGCAGGCCCTGCCGAGGTAGCCGAACGCCATGTCGAGATTGCGCGGCACACCGGTGCCGGTGAACGACATCCAGCCGAGATATTTGCAGGCATAAGGCCCCTGGCCGGAATCGTCGCCCGCGCAGGTGCGCGCGAGCCTATCCTTCGCGCGGGCATAATCGCGCAGCTGCCGAATGTGGAGGTAGAGTTTGCCGGCCTCGTAGCAGCCCATGGTGCCGATGCGGGCGTCGCAGGACAGGTCATAATGTTCGAGCGCGGCGCGCAGGTCGCCCCGCCTTGCAGCATCGACGCCGCGGCTCCAGCAGGTATCGACATTGTTGTCCGGCTTGCACGCCGGCGCGTCGGCGGCGCGGATCGGCGGGTCGATCGGATAGTTCGGAAAGGTCATGCCGTCAGACGTCCGTTGGCGGTTGATGCTGCGCATCCGCGCCAACAAGCGGTCTGGACTCCGCACGATGCTCGCGGGAGCGCAGGCCAGATTGGCGAGTGGTTTCCCAGCCCGGCTCACAGTCAGCAGTCCGAACGGGCGCAGGGCGGACGGATCAGGCTGCGCGCCATTCCTGAACCCTGCGGCAAAGCGATAGGCGGTGTCGCCATTCGTGAAGGTCGCAATCTCGTCGATCGTGTCGCCCGCGCCGTCTTGCCGCCGATAGTCGAGATCGGCCAGCGGGCTGGACAAAGTGAGTTCGGCTTCCTGCCCGGGGCGACCGTAGCGATAGATCGCCCGCGTACCCACCAGCGAGATGGAGGCCATCCGGTAATGGCCTTCGATCCGGCAGGTAAGGACGGTTTCCTCGGCCTTCCATTGTGCCGCGACCGGCGTCACGGCCCAGAAACAGCCGAAGATCATCGCGGCGCGCAGTGACATCAGGCGATCAATTATGCGCGTCATCATCGTGCTTTACATCTCTCATGGTCTGCTCGCCGGACTGGCCTTTCGGATCCTCGACCGGCGCTCGGGCGAGCGCCAAGGCTTTTTCGGCCTCGGCCGCCGATGGCGTCTTAGGGTCGAGCGCCAGCGTCCGTTCGAGCAAGGCGATCGCGCGCGCAGCGTCGCGCTCGCGGCCGTTGCCGGTCTGATAGGCGCGGCCCAGCGAGAAACAGGCCTCTGGTTCGCCCAGACTGCAGGCTTTTTCGAACAGTCCGAGCGCGCGCTGGCGGTCTTTGCGGCCTGCCCGCCCGTCGTCCACCATCAGACCAAGATTGCCGCAGGCTCTGGAATCGCCAGCCGCGCAGGATGACTCGAACAAGGCCACGGCGCGCTTGTAGTTGCGGGAGACGCCGAGCCCATCTCGATAGTGCACGCCGAGATTATAGCAGGCATGCTGGTCGTTGCCGTCGCACGCCTTGCGAAACAGCTGCGCCGCCCGGCGGTAGTTGCGTGTTACGCCGGTGCCAAGCGAGTAGGACGCGCCCAGGTTCGCGCAGGCGCCCGCCGCGCCCTTGTCACAGGCCTCCTCGAACAAGGCAGTGGCCCGGACATCGTCCTTGGGGACGCCCTTCCCGGCGACATAGGCAAGCCCGAGATTGTTGCATCCGGTGACCTCGCCACCTTCGCAGGCTTGGGCGAAGTAAGAGGCAGCGCGCCTGGGATCTGCCTCCACGCCATTCCCTCCGCCATAGGCATTTCCGGCCATGGTGCAGCCGCGCATGCTCCCGAACGCGCAAGCCTGCGCAAAGATCACGGCAGACCGGGCCTCATCTTTCGGCAACCCGTCGCCTTCAAGAAGCTGGAAACCGAGTGCGGTGCACGCTTCGGCGTCGTCCGCTTCGCAGGTCGGCCCGAGCCTCGCGACGACGCCCGGCTCAACGCGCTCCTGGACCGTCTCCCCGGATGTCTGAGGGGCGGTTTCCTGCGCCAAGGCGGTGTCCCCGAGGCCGATGCTCGCCAGCACTGACAGGCAAAGCAAGCTGCGGGAAAGCGCGGCTTTCGAGGATGCCGGCTCCTGACGCTGGCAGAATCGGCGGCTAAAGAACATGCCGCAGCCTAGGTTACGCCTCGTGGATTGTCATCTCGGACACGTCGCCAGACTGCGGAAGATCACCGACCAGCGAGGCGCTTACATGGGCAGGATACCGTACTTCCAGTCGTGGCGGATCGATCCTGAGAGATGATAGATCGAGCGCGACGCCAGCGGCGCCGATAATCTCTCGAAACCCGCCTGGGTCCGACAGCGGAACCGCATCGCGGCGTCGCTGCCCGGCGACACGCCGACGACATGCTCGAACACCGGCCGACCCTTGTGCCAACCGATGCCGGCGCCGGGATCGTAGCGGATGAGCAGCGCCTGCACGAGATCGACAGGCGCAAGTCCGGCGAAACCGGTCCCCTCACCTTCAACGCCTCCAGCCAGTCCGGGATCGGCGCGGCCGGCGCGAACACGCCCGTCTGGAAATCATAGCGCAAGCCAAAACTGTGGGTGAGGCGCTTGCCGGTCCACTGCCGGAACCGGGACGAGCTCAATTCGGTATGGTCGATCGCCGCGATCAGCGCGGCCTCTTCGGCCGGCGTGACGAACGCGTCAGCATAAGCGAGCCCAGGCCGCAGAGGCGCGCCGAACAAATCGGCCTGGCCGCGCCGCGTCCCGATCGACTGGGACATAGTCATGACGCGCCGAGCACGCGCCCGATTGTTGAGATTTCGATCCACCGTCATGTATGAACGGAAGCGCGCTCTTCAATTATGAAACATACGCGGACACTGGAAAGCAATCGCATGGAAACGCGCGTTACGGTCATCAGCGATACGCACTACAGGCACGACGAGATCGAGCTGCCTACTGGCGATTTGCTGATCCATTGCGGCGACATGTTCAATCTCTCAGGCGGGGTGCCGCAACAAATCCGTGCAATAGATGAGTGGTTCGGGAGGCAAAAGTTCGAGCGGATCCTGTGTACGGGTGGCAATCACGACCGACCGCTTGAATTCGATTTGACGCGCAGATCGCAGCCTTTTCGGCATGCGCATTTCCTGAAGGATGAAGTCGTCGAGTTTCGGGGCCTGAAAATCTACGGCGCTCCGTGGGTGCCGAATTTGAGGACCCATGCATTCTTCCAGGATCAATCAGGGCTCGCAGCTGCGTGGGCACAGATTCCGACCGATATCGATATCCTGATCACACACACACCGCCGAGAGGGATTCTCGACACATCCAGCAGGGGCAGACCGCTGGGATGCCCATCTCTGGCAAAAGAACTGAAGCGCATATCGCCGCGAGTTCACTGCTTCGGGCATGTGCATGCGAGTGCGGGGCGTCAACAGGTCGGTAAATCGTTGTTCATCAACGCAGCGTCTTTCGACGGCGACACCGGCGTGATGCGGACCCCGACGACGTTTACTTTGTCGTCTGGCGACGAGTCTCGAACGTCACCCTGGTCGCGAATGCGGATCGCGCAACGCTGGCTGGGTATTGGCAATCGCTGGCATAGTGGCTCGTAGCTCTCCGGTTGTTTCGAGACCGTTTATTGATAGTTGACGTTCCGGAAGCGGCCAGTCCCGCCGGTTAGTGGCTGCTCACGGAAAAACCGGTTTCAGGAAAATCGAAAAACCGCGCTGACCGGCTGGGATTGGGCGAAGCACGAACCCGCTGCGCGGGAGTGGCGTGCGCGGTGAGGTTGAGGCGCAAATACGAGGTTCGCGCCTGGGTTGAGCGCCGCCTGAGGCGGGCAGACCATCGAGGCTCCTTCAAGCGAGGAGTCATAAGATGAACGACCTCATACCGGTTATTGCCGCGAGCCCGCTTCGCCAGCGCCTGATCGATGACATGACCCTGCGCAACTTCTCGCACGAGACGCAGCGCAACTGTCTCCGCGACGTCGGGCGGTTTGCGACCTGGCCGAGGCGATCGCCACACACCGCCACCGCAGAGGATCTCCGCCAGTTTCAGATCGAGCAGCAGGAGGCCGGCGTGCCAGCGCCGACCATGAACAGCATCGTGGTGTCGTTACGGTTCTTCACCCACACGCTCGATCGGCCGGACCTAGCGCGCAAGCTGGTCCGCACCGCGCATGCTCGCAAGATCCCGGTCGTGCTTACCCTGGCCGAGGTGAAGCGCGTGCTGGAGGCGACCACCTGCCTCAAGCATCAGGCCGCACTCTCGGTCGCCTATGGTGCGGGGCTGCGCGTCGCCGAGGTCTCCGCGCTCAAGGTGAGCGATATAGATAGTACGCGCATGCTGCTGCGGATCCAGCGCGGCAAGGGCGGGCGCTATCGCAACGCCATGCTGCCCGAGGGCCTGCTCCCGCTGCTGCGCGACTGGTAGCGGGCGGGACGGTAGCTGGGCTTTCGACATCTGGAATTCAGCCGAGATAGGCCCATGGTCGAAGCGACCGGTCAGCGACCCGGAAAGCCGCAATTTCGGCACCGCGCTCGAGCGTCAGGTCGATCGCGTCGATGCCGAACAACAGCATCCGCCGCGCCTCGTCGTCGATCCGGAAGGCCCATTCGCGATCCGCCACGACCACGCGCATAGTCTCTAGATCGATCGTGACCAGTTCGCTGCCATCGCGCGCCTCGACCAGGGCTGCGATCGCACGCACCGCATCCTCGGACAGTTCGACCGGCACGATGCCGTTGCGCACGCAGTTGCCGCGAAAGATCGGGTTGAAGCTCGTCGCGATCACGGCGCGAAAACCATATTCCCCCAGTGCCCAGGCGGCATGTTCCCGGCTTGAGCCACAGCCGAAATTCGCGCCGCCTATGAGGATTCGCGCGGCGGCATATCCCGGACGGTTCAGCACGAAACCCGGCGCGGGCTCGCGCCCGCCGATCTCTGTGTAGCGCCATCCGGCGAACAGCCCGTCCGCCAGCCCCTTTTTCGATACCGATTTCATCTCGCGTGACGGGATGATCGCATCCGTGTCGATATTGTCCCGCACCAACGGCAGCGCGACCGCAGTGAGCGACCGGAACGGGGCCGCGCTCATGCCACCAGCGCCCGCGGATCGGCGATATGCCCGGCGATTGCCGATGCTGCCACCGTCTCCGGCGAAGCCAGGTGCGATCGCGTCTCCGGCCCCTGCCGGCTCTCGAAATTCCGGTTGGTCGAGGTGATCACCCGCTGCCGGAAACCGAAACTCTCGCCACCGGCGAAGAAACACATGGAGCACCCTGCCTCGCGCCATTCGAACCCGGCGTCGCGGAACACGCGGTCGAGCCCCTCGGCCTCCGCCGCGGCCTTGACGGCGGTCGAGCCAGGCACGCAGATCGCCTTCACGCCCGCCGCCACCTTGCGCCCGCGCAAGATGTCGGCCGCGCGTCGCAGGTCGGAAATGCGGGCATTGGTGCAGGATCCGATGAACGCGGCATCGATCGGCAGAGCCTCGAGCCGGTCGCCGGGCTGAAGCCCCATATAATTGAGCGCGCGATCATGCCCTGCCTGAGTCCCGCACGCCATTGCATCGAAGGCCGGCACCGGATCGCCCAGCGCCAGCGCCTGTTGCGGGCTGGTGCCCCAGGACACCATCGGCGCCACATCGGCCGCGTCGATGACATGATCCTTGTCGAACACTGCGTCCTCGTCCGAGTTCAGCGTGCGCCAGAATGCCACCGCCCCGTCCCATGCCGCGGCATCGGGCGCGTAGCTGCGTCCCTGCAGATAAGCGAACACCACGTCGTCCGGCGCGATGATGGCGGAAAAGGCAGCGAGCTCGGTCGCCATGTTGCAAAGGGTCAGCCGCGCTTCGACATCGAGCGCCCGCACGGCCTCGCCGGCATATTCGAGATGATGCCCGCTCGCGCCCGCAGATCCAAACCGCGAAACGATGTGCAGCGCGAGGTCCTTCGCGGTCACGCCGGTGCCGAGCCGCCCGTGGACGGTGATCCGCATCGTCTTAGGCTTGCGCACGCGGAGCGTAGCGGTCGCCAGCGCATGTTCGGCTTCGGTCGATCCGATGCCCCAGGCCAGCGCGCCAAGCGCCCCTTGCGTGCAGGTATGGCTGTCCGGACACACAAGCGACAGGCCCGGCAGTACGATGCCCTGCTCCGGCGAGATCACGTGAACGATGCCCTGCCGCGGGTCACCGATGTCGAACAGGCTCAGCCCAGCATCGAGCGCCGCCTTGCGCGTGGCGGTGATGAATTGCGTGCCGGTCGGCATCATCGTGCGATCGCCCCGCCCCGGCAGCGTATCGACGATATGGTCCATCGTCACGAACACCTGGGCCGGTACGGCGACCGCACGGCCCGCCTCGGCCAGGCTTTCCAGCGCAACGCTGCCGGTGCGCTCGTGCAGCAGGATCCGGTCGATCAGGAGCAGGTCGGTGCCCTCCCCCAGACTGGCGATGGCGTGCAGGCCCCATAATTTGTCGAACAGGGTGCGGCCCATGGTCAGGCGACTCCGCCGTTCGCCCGCAGCTCGGCGATCGCCGGCGCCCCATAACCAAGCTCGGTCAGCACTGCATCGCTGTCCGCGCCGATCCGGGGAATATCGCGCTGAAGCCCAAGCCGCGCGCCGTCCAGTTCCACCGGCAGGCCCGGCAGCTTGGTCGTGCGGCCATCGGGCAGGGTCAGCTCGATCAGGCCGCCCGCATTAAGATGCGCATCGTCGAACAGATCCTCCGGCCGCGCGATCGGGGCGAACGGCAGGCCGACCGCCTCCACCTTCGCGATCAGTTCCGCGCGCGACATCGCGCCGAACAATTCCCGGATCTGTGGCACTATCTCGTCGCGCGCCAGCACGCGCTGGTTGTTCCTGGCGAAGCGCGGATCGGCGCCCAGAGCGTCCAGCCCGAACGCTGCGCAGAATGCGACCCATTGCGCATCGCTCACGACGCCGACGAACAATTGTTCGTCGGGCAAGGCGGTATCGAATACGTCATAGATCGCCCAGGCGGAGATGCGCACCGGCATCGGCCGCGCTGCCTGTCCGGTCACCGCCGCCTGCGCCATATGCTGGCCGACCAGGAAGGCAGTGGTCTCGTACAGCGAGCAGCGCACTTCGCCCCCTTCCCCGGTACGGTGACGGCGTTCCAGGGCGGAGAGGATGCCGATCACGCCGAACATGCCGCCAGTGATGTCGATCACTGAGGAACCCGCGCGAAGCGGGCGCCCGGGCGGCCCGGTCATATAGGCAAGACCGCCCATCATCTGCGTCACTTCGTCGAGCGCGGTGCGGTTCTCATAGGGCCCGGCGAGGAATCCCTTGGCCGAGCAATAGATCAGCCCCGGATTCTCGGCCTTCAGCGATTCGTAGGACAGGCCCAGCCGCGCAAGCGTGCCCGGGCGGAAATTCTCGATCACGATGTCGGCGTCGACGGCCAGCTGGCGCGCCACCTTCAGCCCGGCTTCGCTCTTCAGATCAAGACAGATGCTGCGCTTGTTGCGGTTGAACATCGGGAAGTAGCCGGCGCCCGAACCAAGCAGCTCGCGAGTCTGATCGCCGCCGATCGGCTCCACCTTGATGACCTCGGCGCCCAGGTCGGCGAGGATCACACCGACCGCTGGACCCATCACCATGTGCGTGAATTCAATGACTTTCAGGCCGGCCAGCGGGAAAGCGCTCTGCTGCATTCGGATCTCGATATTGCTGTACGCACGCCTTGAATGGCGCCTTTCATTTGATATAGACGTATGACAAATAACGCAACGGGCAACGAAAGGTCCATCCACGTGAACGTCATGGACAATATCGACATCCTCGTCAGCGAAGTGGGCCCGCGCGACGGCCTGCAGAGCATTTCGCCGATCATGCCGACCGAGACCAAGAAGGCGTGGATCAGCGCCGAAGCGGCCGCCGGTGTGCGCGAGATCGAGGTCGGCAGCTTCGTGCCCGCCAGCGTTCTGCCTCAGCTCGCCGACACTGCCGAGATCGTTGCCCACGCGCTCACCATCCCCGGGCTTACCGTCGCCGTTCTCGTACCCAATGTGCGCGGCGCTCAGGCGGCGATCGAGGCCGGTGCGCACAAGATCACCCTGCCCCTCTCGGTCTCCGAGACTCATTCGCTGGCCAATCTGCGCCGCACGCACGAACAGGTGCTGGCCGGGGCCAGCGAAATCGCCGCAATGATCGCTGCCTTGCCAGCGGAACGCCGTCCGCATTTCGAGGGCAGCCTGTCTACGGCGTTCGGCTGCACGCTCGAAGGCCCGATCCCCGATGCGCAGATCGCGCGCCTCGCCGAGGGGCTGATGGCGGCTGGCTGCGACGAGGTCGGCATCTCCGACACCACTGGCTATGCCGATCCCGCTGCGGTGAAGCGGCTGATCGCACTGGTACGAAATGCGGTCGGCCATGATGCGGTCACCGGCATCCACCTGCACAACACGCGCGGCCTTGGCCTCGCCAATGCGCTAGCCGCGCTCGAATGCGGCCTTACCACGCTCGATTCCTCGCTGGGCGGTCTTGGCGGTTGTCCCTTTGCGCCGGGCGCATCGGGCAATATCGTTACCGAGGATCTCGTCTTCATGCTCGAGGCGATGGGCTTGCGCACCGGCATCGATATCGATCGTCTGACGGCGGTGCGTGAGATTCTGAAGCACGCCCTGCCGGGCGAGCCCCTTTATGGTTTTATCCCCGATGCGGGCCTGCCGCTCGGGTTCAATACGGCCGCTGCGCGCCGGATCGAGGAGGTTGCATGAATATCGTCGGCACGAAGATGGTCAGCGACGGCAAGACCGCGCGACAGCTGTTCGACGAGGTAATGGCCAACCCGGCCCGCGCCAAGTTCGGCTTCGGCGACAAGCTCGCGATCGTGAACGTCGACTTCCAGAATGCCTATACCCGCATCGACGAATTCAAGACTGCGTATGAAACCGATCCGCGCCAGATCGAATACGTCAACACTATCTCTCGCCTAGCGCGCGCAAAGGGTATGCCGGTGGTGTGGACTCACGTCGCCTATGCCGAGGACGCATCCGATGCCGGCGTGTGGGGAACGCGGACCAACACCCCGGATTCGCTGCAGAACATCAAATACGATTCGCGCCGCCATGCGTTCGACGATCGCTGCGAGATCGATCAGGCAAAAGACGCGATCTATACCAAGCGCATGCCGTCGCCCTTCTTCGAAACACCACTGCAGAGCCTGCTCGTGTGGCACAAGGTGGATACGGTGGTAATCACCGGCGGCTCGACTTCGGGCTGCGTGCGCGCGGCCGCGGTCGACTCGCTCTCGCGCGGTTACCGCACGATCGTCCCGATCGAGACCTGCGCCGATAAGCATGAGAGCTATCACTTCGCCAACCTCACCGATCTTCAGCTGAAATATGCCGATGTCGAACCGGTCCAGACCGTGATCGACTGGCTGGAGGCGCGTTGATGCGGGAAGGTGATGCCGATCCCGGCCTGTATGATTTCCGCCCCTACCGCGATCGTGCGAAGATCGCGTGGCCCGACGGCAAGACCGTCGCGGTCTGGGTCTCTCCCAACATTGAATTCTACGAACTCGATCCGCCGGCCAATCCGCACCGCAAGAGCTGGGCGAAGCCGCATCCGGACGTGGTCGGCTACAGCCACCGCGATTACGGCAACCGCGTCGGCCACCAGCGGCTGGTCGACGTCATGGAACGTCACGGTTTCAGGGGCTCGGTCTCGCTGTCAGTCGCGATGTGCCAGCATCACCCGGAGATCATCGCTCAGGTGAATGCGCTTGGCTGGGAATTCTTCAGCCACGGCGTCTACAACACGCGCTACAGCTACGGCATGGACGAAGCGCAGGAGCGCGCGCTGATCGAGGATTCGATCCGCACGGTCCGCGAGGCGACGGGCCAGACGATCAAGGGATGGCTCGCCCCTGCCCTCACTCACACGCCGCGCACGCTCGATCTGATCGCCGAATATGGCCTCACCTATACCTGCGACCTGTATCATGACGATCAGCCGGGGCCGGTGCATGTCGCCGCGGGCCGGCTGGTGTCGATGCCGTACAGCCTGGAGGTGAACGATCATTACGGCTTCTCGGTCTATAACATGTCCCCCCGCGAATATGCCGAAACGCTGATCCGCCAATTCGATCGCCTCGCGGCGGAGGGCGCGCAGTCCGGCACGGTGATGTGCATTCCGCTGCACGCCTATCTGATCGGCCAGCCGCACCGCATCGGCGCGTTCGAGGAAGTGCTGCGCCACATCGCCGCAGACGGGCGCGCCTGGATCACGCGCAGCGGCGACATCGCCGATCATTTCATGGCTCATGATTACGACGCCGCCACGGCTGACGCGGCGCGCTACACGACGAAAGTACGGTAATGGCGCTCGATCCCGCGTATCTCGAATATTCCCGGCGCCGCCACGGCATGGACCATGATTCCTATCCATGGTCGAGCATCACCGAGCGTCCGCCGCTCGCCTGGCCCGGCGGAAGGGGCGTCGCTGTGTGGATGGTGGTCAACCTCGAATGGTTTCCAATCACCCCGGCCGACAAGCCGTTCCGCGCGCCGGGGCACATGCAGACCGCCTATCCCGATTATCGCCATTATACGGCGCGCGAATATGGCACGCGCGTAGGCTTCTATCGCCTGCTCGATGCTTTCGCGAAGGTGGGGGCGCCCGTCTCGGTCGCAGTCAACGCGGCCATTGCCGATCGCTATCCCTCGATCATCGCCGACATCGTCGCCGCAGGCCATGAGATCGTCGCGCATTCGACGGACATGAACGGCACCATCGCCGGCGACATGGATTCGAACGCGGAGCGAGTGTTGATCCTGAAGTCGCTTGATTCGCTTGAAAAGGTTTCCGGCAAGCGTCCGCGCGGCTGGCATTCGATCGCGCGCTCGCAAAGCTTCGCAACGCCCGGCCTGCTGGTCGAGGCAGGCCTCGATTACATGTGCGATTGGGTGAATGACGAACTGCCCTATCGCTTCGCCACGCCGCAGGGCGACATCGTCAACCTGCCGCTCAACCACGAGCTGTCGGATCGCCAGATCCTGGTAAACCAGCAGCATTCGGTCGATTCATACGTCGAGCAGATGACCGACGCCTATGATCTGCTCGAAGCAGAAAGCGCGACCTTCGGCGGCCGCATGCTGCCGCTCAACCTCACGCCGTATATCATGGGCCTGCCCTACCGGATCGATGCGTTCGAACGCCTGCTCGCCAATCTCGCCGCCCGCCCGGCGACCTGGTTCGCCCGCGGCGACGAGATTGTCGATGCGGCCAAGAGCGCGATTTAGCGCCCGGCTCTCCTCAAACGCCAAGCTTCCGCAGGGTGATCGGCCGGCGCGGGATCGTGACCGCTTTCTGCCGCGTGTAGAAATCCTCGCACGCCCGTCCACCGTCGGCGCCGATGCCAGATTCCTTCCAGCCGCCGAACGGCGCGCGCAGCTCGCGCATCATCGGCGTGTTGCACCACACAATGCCTGCCTGGATGCGCTCCTGCGCCTCCATGATCCGCATCAGGCTCTGAGACCAGACATAGGAGACCAGCCCGAAGCGGCTGGCATTGGCGAGCGCGTAGGCCTCCTCGTCGGTGTCGAACACCAGGATCGCGCCGAACGGACCAAAAATCTCTTCCTGGCAGACGCGTGAATTATTGGAATCGGCCCGCACCAGGGTCGGCTCGACATAGCAGCCGCGCTCGAACGCCGGCGCGCGCTTTCCGCCGGTGAGCAGTGAGACGCCCGTTTCGCCCGGTTGCGGTGCGAAGCCGAGCACGTGCGCCATGTGCCGCGCCGATACGAGCGGCCCGATCTCCGTCGCAGGGTCGCGCGGGTCGCCCACCCGGATGCGCTTCGCTCGTTCGACCAGCGCCTCGATGAAACGATCGGCGATCCCGCGCTGGACCAGGATGCGCGATCCGGCGAGGCATTGCTGGCCGTTATTGGTGAAGATGCCGAGCAGCGCGCCGTCGACCGCCTGGTCGAAATCGGCATCGTCGAAAACGATATTGGCCGATTTGCCGCCCAGCTCTACCGTCGCCGGCTTGAGCAGTTCGCCGGCGGTGCGCATGATCACCCGGCCGGTGGGTGTACCGCCGGTGAAGGTCACGACATCGACGTCCGGGTTGCGGATCAAACGGTCGCCCGTCGTCGCGCCGCGCCCGTTGACGAGGTTGACGACGCCGTCTGGAATGCCCGCTGCGCCGAGGATCTCGACCAGCCGGCTGATCCCGAGCGGCGCCTGTTCGGAGGGCTTCAGCACGCAGGAATTGCCGAAGGCGATGCATGACGCGATCTTCATCGATCCCAACGCCAGCGGGGAATTCCACGGGCTGATCAGCGCCGCGACGCCGATCGGCTCGCGCCGGACAAAGGTCAAATAGTCTGGGTTCTGTTCGAACAGTTCGCCCGAGCTCTGCCCGATATAATCGGCGAAGAAGCGGAAATTGTCCGCTGCGCGCGGGATCGAGCGGCCCTTGATCTGCGCCAGCGGCAGGCCGGTATTGGCGCATTCGAGGTCGCCCAGTTCGTCCGCCGCGGCATCGATCAGGTCGGCACAGCTGCGCAGCACCGCCTGCCTTTTGTCGACCGGCATGGTGCGCCAGTGGCCCTGGTCGAAACTGCGCCGCGCCGCGGCCACGGCGCGGTCGATCGTCGCGCCGTCCGCCTCGGGCAATTCAACGATCAGCGCGTCAGTTGCCGGATCGATCACCGGGATCGGAGCCTCGCCGGTGCTGACGGTTTCGCCATCGATCAATGCGGTGATCATGGTCATTTCATTGTCCTTTCGGGTCGATCGCCGCCGCGCATCGGGCATGCCAGGCACGGGAGGCGGCAGGGTCGAGCAAGTCGCCTGCGCTCACCGCTGCGCAGAGCGCCGCAGCGAGGCAGAGGTTGGAAGACAGAATCGGCACGCCCGCGGTTGCGCTGGCGATCAGCGGCAGCGACGGCATGCCAGTGCCGCTGAGCAACACGGCGTCGACCGCGCCCTGGTCGATCCGCGCCAGAGCGGCGGCCGCGGCATCGCTGCCCAGCGCATAGATACCGCGCGTATCGGTATCTGGCGCGAGGTCGCCGGCAGCGGCGACCGCGACGAGATCATAGCCCAGCCCGGACCAATAGCGTGTAGCCGCCTCAGCCAGCGCGGCCGGATAGGGCGAAACCAGCGCGATGCGCCGCGCGCCGATCCGCCGGAGCGCGCGATGGACAGCCTCCGCCGCAGTAATGATCGGATAGCCGAAACGGTCCTCGCACGCGGCGATCGTCGCGCGCGCATCGTCCGCTGCGATCAGATAGGAAGATGCCGTGCACGCGAAGCCGAAGGCCTCCGGATGGAATGTGTCGAACGCGGTAAGATGGTCGCCAAGGTGGAGAAGATAGGCGCGCAACCGGTCGGCCGGCAGGCTTGCTGCGCTGGTCAGCCGCGTGACGGTCAGGCTGACCGCCGGGGGCAGCAGGATGGCGAACTCGGTCTCGACCGTCGGATTAGCCTGCGGCGTTCCGATCCCGATGCGGCCCGCGCGGCCGTAATCATAGCCGCCGGCGGTCATGCGATCTCGGCCGCGCGCCGCAGTCCCGCGATCATCGAGCTGCGCAGCAGATGTGCACGCGCCTTTTCGGGGTCAGCCGCAACCGCCTGCAGCGCGGTCAGCATCTCGCGGCGCTTATCGCTATCGCGCTCCTGCATCCGCGCGCGGTTGCGGTCAGCCTGCGCCAGCACCTCCTGCTCGGCGATCGGCCGGCGGCGGCGGGTGTAGCGGTCCAGCAGCTCGACCCCTGCCCCGCTCCACACCTGGCGGAGCGTCTCGGTCAGCTCGAACGCGTCGTGCACCCCGCCGTTCATGCCCATGCCGCCGGCCGGCGAATTCACGTGCGCTGCGTCTCCGGCGAGCAGGATGCGGCCGGCGCGATAATCGTCGGCGATGCGCATATGCACGCGGTAGGCGCGCGTCTCGAGCACCTCGTGCGGCGTATTGCTCGGCGCGATCTCCTGCAGCTTGCGCGCGATGCTTGCCGGGGTCAGCCCGTCCTCGATGCTCTCGTCATGGTCGGGATAAAGGCTGCAGCGCCACAGCTGCTTGAGCCGCAGCAGCGAGAAGGTGCCGCCCGCCTTCCACACATAATTGACATTGGACAGGCCCGGCAGGTGTTCCTGGAACGGGAAGGTCGTCGTCGCGAGGATCGTCGTCTCGGGATATGTCTTGCCCTCGAAACCGATCCCGGCCGCCTGCCGGACCACGCTGCGCGATCCGTCAGCGCCGATCACATAACGCGCGGTGAATTCAGTAGGGTCGCCACCATTAACCGGACGCGCCGTGACCGTCACCCTGTCCACATCCTGCGCCACGCGTTCGACGCGCTGGCCGAGCAGCAGCCGCACCTTGCCCTCGACCTCCAGCCGGTCGAGCAGCAGCGCGCACAGCCGCGACTGCTCGCACTGCAAGCGAAACGGGTGCCGCGTGTCCCCGGCAAGCACCGACAGGTCGAATTCGGCGCGCTCGCCCGTCTCATGCAGACGGATTTGCCAGGTCGGGCTGCGCAGGCCCTGTGCGACCAGCGGCGCGGCGAGCCCAAGCGTGTCGAGCATGTCGAGCGTCGGTGGGTGGAAAGTCGAGGCACGCAGGTCGGTCGCCAGTACCGGTTCCTCCGCGATCAGCGTGCAGGGAATACCGTGCTGCCCGACAAGATAAGCGGTGGTGAGGCCGACCGGCCCTGCGCCGACAACGATCACGCCCGTTTCCATGCTCGTTGCAGACCCCGTTGACCCGTGGATTATTTGTACTACTTCTAATAGGAATGAGGCGGGCGCAAGCTGTTTCTGCGCACGTCGGAATGAGCACGAGATAATCGCCGAGGGTGCATTGCTACGGCCAAAAGAGCGTGTTAGCCTCGAATTCAGAACAGTGTTCTAAATGTTGGAAATTCGCGCTTGGAGGGTCTAGATGACCGATACGCTGGTTTCGAATTCCGCCGTTGCCAACATCGAGACGGTGACTCAGCCGACTCATGACGAGATTGCGCGCCAGCGTTTCTGCAGCACGCTGCGCCGCCACGCGATCCAGGATTTCGCGACCGCACTCGAAAGCGATTACCGCGAGCGCATAGCCCCCAGGACCCCTGCCCCGGCGGACTGGCGCGACATCGACCGCGCGATGCGCAACGAGCCGTCGTACCGCTTCTACAGTACGCTGCGCTACAACGCGCAGGAGATGTGCTTCCAGTCGGTGCAGCCCGAGGTCGAGCGCGCCCTGCCCGAGCTGATCGCGGTCGCCCGCGACGCGGCGGAGCGCAACCCGGCCGGCGGATCGCTGCGCCTCACCCCCGGCTTCGACGTGCCGGCCTATGTCACCAATCTCGACGTGCATCTGACGCCTGGCTGCTTCCACAGCGAATGGACCGACGATGATGTGGCCCAGGGCGCCGTCGTCAGCCTCGGCGCGCGCGTCTTCACCGCGCAGCAGAGCCATCGCAGCTGGGGCGGTGTCGCCCGTGTCATCAGCCGCTGGATCAAGACGGAATTCCCCGATTTCACGCCCACGCGGATGCTCGATCTCGGCACCACCTCGGGCAAGAACCTCATGCCCTATGTCCAGGCCTTCCCCGGCGTCGAGGCGCACGGCATCGATGTCGGCGCGCCGCTGCTGCGCTACGGCCATGCCGCGGCCGAGCATGAGGGGCTGCCRGTCCATTTCAGCCAGCAGAATGCCGAGCAGACCGATTTCCCCGACGGACATTTCGATCTGATCGTCTCGAGCTTCTTCTTCCACGAGATCCCGGTCTGGGCATCGAAGAAGGTGATGGCGGAATGCCATCGCCTTCTGAAACCCGGCGGGCTGATGGTCCACCAGGAATTGCCTGCCCATGATCTGGTCGATGCGTGGGAGAATTATTTCTGGAACTGGGATACCCGCAACAACAACGAGCCGGGCTATACCGCCTGGCGCAACCAGGATCCCATCGCACTGATGGCCGGGGGCGGCTTCGATCCGCTGGCAAGCTTCGCGCACATCCTGCCGGACATCAACGCCTATCCCGATCGCGGCACGGCCTTCGCCTGGGACGAGCCCGGCCGGCCGCGCCATGGCAAGGGCGGCTGGTACGTCTTCGGCAGCCGCAAGACCGGCTGATCTTCACTCATCGCACACCACAGCAAAGGGGGCGCCGCGCGTGACACTTGAGAAGAACGGCCCGGCGTACCGCTGGTACGTCGTGATATTGCTGCTCGGCGTCTTCATCCTTTCCTATTTCGACCGGTTCATCCTCAGCCTGCTCATCGAGCCGCTTAAAGCGTCGATGAAGCTCAGCGATTTCGAGGTCGGGCTTCTGCTCGGCCCGGCCTTCTCGACTTTCCACGTGCTCGTCGCGATTCCGCTCGGCTGGTATGCCGATCGCTCGAATCGCAAATATCTGCTGCTCGCCGGCATCATCATCTGGTGTTCGATGACGGTTGGAAGCGGTCTGGTCGCAACCTTCCTGCCGCTATTCCTGATGCGCCTCGGCCTCGGTCTCGGCGAGGCAGTGGTCAGCCCCTGCTCGGTCTCGATCATCAGCGATTATTTCAACCGGCGGGAGCGGCCGCGTGCCATCAGCGTCTATATGGCCGGGCCCTATCTCGGCGCTGGCCTCGCCTTCCTGCTCGGCGGCCTGATCGTCAGCCACCTGCAGACGCTCGGCCATGTCGACTGGCCGATCTTCGGCCGGCTCGCGCCGTGGCAGGCGACCTTCGTGCTGGTCGGCATTCCGGGCTTCATCTTCGCGGGCCTGATGATGACGATCAGGGAGCCGGTTCGGCAGGAAACCACGGCCGAGCGTCCCCCCGCCAGCGCCGCCTTCAAATATATGGGCCTGCGCTGGCGCGGCTTCGGCGCGCTGATCGTCGGCTCGACCTGCAATTTCGCGCTCAGCGCGCTGACCCTGTGGAACGTGCCGCTCTTTTCGCGCCTGTGGGGTTGGGGCATCGCCGAGACCGGCTTGGTCACCGGGCTGTTCTATTTCACCGCTGGCCCGATCGGTACTGCCGTCGCGGTCTGGGCGCAGCGGCATTTCGCGATCGGCCGCGTTGATGGCTCGATGCGCGTGCTGATCCTGGGCCTGCTTATCTGCGTGCCGTGCAGCGCGCTCTATCCGATCATGCCGAGCGCGCCGGTCGCCGTAATATTCATGTTTATCGCCTTTATCGGCAAGTCGGTGGCGACTGCCGGCGGCCCGTCGTCGATGGCGCAGATCACGCCCGGCGAAGTTCGCACGCAATCGATGGCGATCTTCAACACATTCATTTCGTTGATCGGGCCATTGCTCGGCCCGCCGATCATCGGCTTTGCTACCGATATGACCGGCGATCCGAAGATGATCGGCGTAGTGCTCAGCTGCTATGTGCTCGTGCTCGGCATTCCGTCGATCCTGCTCTGTATCGTCGGCCTGAAATATTACCGCGCCGCCGTGACGGAGCTCGAGTTGGCACTGGCGGATTCCCCCGCCCATGCACATAATTGAACAATATCCCTGCCGGGCAAGGTAGAAGAGCGGAGACGGAATTGGACAAGACGATCGTCAAGGGTATGCAAGTGCTCGAAGCGCTGATCGCCGCGCCCGAACCGATCGGCGTGTCCGATCTGGCGCGCCAGGTCGGGCTTACCAAGAGCAACGTGCACCGATATCTGCAAACCTTCATCGAGCTGGGCTATGCCAGCTCGGCCAAGAGCCGCTACACAGCGACGCTGAAGATCTGGCAGCAGGGCGCAAAGGTGATCGAGCGGCTCGATCTGCGCCGCTCGATCCGCCCGATCATGGATCAGCTCGCCCGCGCCACGCTCGAAACGGTGCACCTCGCCATTTCAGACTGTGCCGACGTGATCTATATCGAGAAATCGGAAGGCGTTCATTCAGTCCGCGCCTTTTCCGAAATCGGGGAGCGCGCGCCGACGCATTGCTCGGCCACCGGCAAGATCTTCCTCGCCTTCCATCCGACTGCATTGCGCGAGACGATCGAGGGTCCTTTGCGCGCCTATACGCCACGCACGATCGTCGATCCCGACGCGCTTACCGCCGCGATCGAGGCGGTGCGTGAAGCGGGTATCGCAGTTAACCGCGGCGAATGGGAAACTGCGGTGGGCGGTATCGCCGCGCCGGTCTGGGGCCCGGACAACCAGATCATCGCCGCGATGGGGCTGGCCCTGCCGCTGTCGCGCCTGAGCGAGGAAAATAGCGCGACCCTGGTCACTCAGGTCCGCGCCGCCGCTGCCGAGGCTTCGCGCGCGCTCGGCGCCTCGGCGCCGCGGATTGCCGGGCAGGTCCGTCTGGTCGCCTGACCGGCTACTTTTACATCGTGCCTTAAGGACGAAACCGGCCACGATATCGGACCAGCGGCCGGCTCGACGACCAGCATATGTGCTGGTCATCCGTGAATTTCTCGTACCGACAACCGGCTTGATTGCCCAGCTCTGCGACCGTCGAATTGGCGCTTGACCATGCCTTATCGCGCGGCCTAGCATTATTATAGAACAATGTTCCATTATTTGGAACGATCCGGAGAGGCGCCTCATGTGGGACCTGATTGTGGTGGGCGGCGGCTCCGCGGGATTGCCGGCAACCATCTTCGCTGCCGAAAACGGCGCCAGGGTCCTGTTGGTCGATGCCGCCGAAAAGCTTGGCGGCACGCTCTGGGTCGCCACCGGTCAGATGAGCGCGGCCGGAACACAGCTCCAGGCAGCGAACGGCATCGCCGACACGCCCGATGCGCATTTCGAGGACGTGATCCGTATCAGCCGCGGCACGATCGATCCTGGCCTTGCCCGGCTCGCGATCGACAATGCCGCCGGCACGTTCGACTGGCTGATGAGTCGCGGCTTCAAGCCACTGCCTGACCACCCGGTCGCGGGCTTCGGCCATGAACCATATCGAGAGAAACGCTATTATTGGGGCCCGGAGGGCGGCATCAACATCAAGAACGTGCTGGTGCCGATCGTCGAGAGGCTCGTCGAAAGCGGCGCGGTGACATTGAAGCTCGGCCATGAAGTCATTGCGCTGCGCACTGATGCGGATGGTCGCGTGACCGGCGTGACTGCGCGTGAAACGGATGGCGCGACTTGCGATTTCAATGCCGCCAATGTCGTGCTCGCCTCGGGCGGCTACACCGCCGATCCGGCACTGTTCGCTGAACTCAACGGTTATCCGCTGTACAATGCCGCGCCCTATCCGTTTTCGCGCGGCGCGGGACTGAAGCTCGGCCAGTCGGTCGGCGGCTATCTGCGCGGGCACGACAAAGTGTTCAACAATTTCGGCACGCTCTACAACAGCGCGACCTTTCCGGCGCGCGCGATCGGCACGGTCGAACATTTCCCGGAACGTCGCGAGCCCTGGGAGATCTTCGTCAACGCGGCCGGCCAGCGCTTCATCCGCGAGGATATTCGCAGCGTCGATGCCCGCGAGATGGCGCTGAGTTACCAGCCGGACCGGCGCTACTGGATCGTGTTCGATCAGCATATTCTCGATACCGCGCCACCGATCGTCGTCGACTGGACGCGCGAGGATCTGGCCGCGAAGTTCGCCGAGAACGGTCCCTCCTTCGCCTCGGCCCACAGCATCCCGGCGCTGGCCGAAGCTGCCGGGATCGACGCCGACGGCCTTTCTGCCACCATCGCGGCCTTCAATTACGGCGTGCAGACGGGCAATGATTTCCTCGGTCGCGCGCCTGGCCCTGCCCCGATCATCCAAGGTCCGTTTTACGCAATCCGCATGCAGGGCGGCGCGATCACCGGCGCCATCGGTCTTGCCGTCAATGACGATCTCCAGGTCATCCGTCAGGATGGCACGCCGATCGGCAATCTCTACGCCGCCGGCGAAGTGCTCGGGTCGGGTCAGACGATGGGCAAGGCGGCGTGCGGCGGCATGATGGTCACCCCGGCGCTCACCTTCGGCCGCCTGCTCGGCCAGCGTCTTTCGGGAGCCAGATGATGCTGCCTTCCGTCAACCTCATTCCCGGTGAGCGGCGCCTGTACGTAGATGGCCCTGACGGTCAGGTCCATTGCCGGATCCTCGGCACCGGAACGCCGATCATGCTGATCCACCAGGCGCCTTGGGGGTCGATCCAGTTTCGCAAGGCGATGCCCGTGCTGGCGGCGTCCGGTTATCAGGTCATCGTTCCCGACATGCCGGGCCACGGCATGTCCGATCCGCCGCGCGCCGCGAGCATTGAGGCTTATGCCGAAGCGGCGGTAGCGGTGATCGACTCGCTGGGGCTCGATCGGGTCGTGATCGCAGGCCATCATGGCGGTTGCCTCGTCGCTGCGCGGGTTGCCGCGACCCGGCCCGACAGGATCGCCGCGCTCGTCACGGACAACATGCCTTATTACACCGGCGACCAACGTGCCGAACGCGCCGCTGGCCTGCACGACGCGCAGGAAATCAAGGCGGACGGCAGGCACTTTACGGATCGCTGGGCGACCGTGCGCCACATCGCCGATCCTGCCTGGAGTGACGAGACGGTTCATGTCGGTATCGTCGCTTATTTCGCGAACGGTCCTTGGAAGGAGGACGGCCACCGCGCCGCGCCGGCCTATGATCTCAACGCCGATCTCGATGCCATCGCTTGCCCCACGCTTGTCATCGCCAGCCGCACTGACCGGTTGTTTCCGATGGGCCGACAGCTCGTCGAACGCCGCCCTGGCTGGGAGTATGCCGAACTGCCGGGCGGCGCCGGCATGGTGTTCGAGCAGGCCGCCGAATGGGCTGCGCCGGTCCTCGATTTCCTGAACCGCAAAGGCTTAACACCCAAATGACGATCACCGTCTATGGTCGCCCCGGATCCCGTGACCGCTGCCCCTTATGGGTCGCGCGCGCTCGGGCTCGACGCGCAGAATATCGAGCCCGCCCCCGGCGAGACGAAGCAGCCGCCTGTCTCACGATCAATCAGACGGCAAGGTGCCGGCCCTGGTCGACAACGGTCCCACCCTGTTCGAATCTTTTGCCGACAGTCCCTACCTCGCCAAGAAATACGGTACCGGCCGCCTTCATCCGGAGGGTATCGAGCAGGGGCGCTCGTCTGACAGTGGAGCTTCTGGGGGTTGAAACGAACTCGGGCGCAACCTGACGGTGTCCCTGTTCGACCGGGTCCTCAACGCCGAAGCGGAGCGCGAATCGTGCGCCGTCGCCCGGACCGAAAAGGTCCTGCAACCGGCGCTCGATTGCGCGATACCGCACTTGCCGGGCGGCCATGGTCGCTTGGCCAGGAATTCTCCGTTGCCGACATCAATCTGGCGGCCATCGCCGCGCTCGCCAAGCCATCGAAAGTGTCCCTGAATTCATACACTAACCTGCGCGGCTAACTCAATCGCGCGCCAGCGCGACCGGCCTATAGCGGATGACTTGTTGCACTGACGACACACCCCGAACGATCGATTGGATTAACGCACAATTCGCGTGACAGCGCCGTCTATATGTCATAGCTCTATAACAAATAAGAAATGAAGTTTGTGGGTGCGCCGCTGACCCTGGTTGGCGGAGGTAGGATCGTATTGCCCGGCGTTCGGGCGTGAGGTCGGCGCGGCGAAAACGCCGGTCGGCGGCATTTTGAAAAAGGGTTTCAACGATGACCAAGAAGCTTCGCTACAGCACTGCCTTCGGCCTCAGTTTTTACGCGATGGCCGTCGCCACCCAGGCTCACGCCCAGACCGAGGCTCCCGTCTCCGCCGCTCAGGCCGCTGACGAATCCGACGGCGTTGGAGAGATCGTCGTCACCGCGCAGCGCCGCGAACAGAAGCTGCAGGACGTGCCGATCGCGATTTCCGCGTTCACCGCGCAGGAACTGCAGACGCGCCAGATCACGCGCACCATCGATCTGCTGGCCTATGTCCCCAACCTCATCGGCCACAACAACACGTCGGTCGGTACCGCCAACAGCTATTCGATGCGTGGCCTGAACAACAACGAGACGATCTCTACCTTCGATCTGCCGGTCGGCACCTATGTCGACGACGTCTATATGTCGCGGCAGAGCGCCAACAATTTCTCGCTGTTCGATGTCGAGCGGATCGAAGTGCTGCGCGGCCCCCAGGGCACGCTGTTCGGCCGCAACACGACCGGCGGCGCGATCAACGTCATCATGAAGAAGCCGGGCGCCGATTTCGGCGGTTTCGGTGAGGTCA
Source organism: Sphingomonas sp. P3_C6 (assembly GCF_056402595.1). NCBI lineage: Bacteria > Pseudomonadati > Pseudomonadota > Alphaproteobacteria > Sphingomonadales > Sphingomonadaceae > Sphingomonas > Sphingomonas sp. P3_C6. The sequence goes on along the minus strand of NZ_JBFUHB010000002.1, from coordinate 102,692 downwards.
GCTACGGCAAATATGATCGCGTGCAGGCGCGCGGCTCGGTCGACATTCCGATCATCAAGGATAAGCTGCTCAGCAAGTTCCAGGCGTATTATATCGACGACGCTGGCTATGTGAAAAACCGCGTGACTGGCGAAAAGCTGAACTCGGAACATAGCTACGGCTTCCGCGGCGCGCTTCGCCTGCTCGGCGCCGGCAACACCAGCTGGGATATCACTGGCGACTATAATTCCCAGAGCTACGCCAACTTCCCGAACTTCTACGATCCCGCGACCAAGGACCGCGTAAGCTACACCCGGCTGCGCGAGGATTCGACCGTTTCGCAGGTGTTCGGCGGCCGCAACTATCTGTCGCCAGGACTCGCCGACAACAAGCTCGGCAACACCGCCACTTCCTGGTCGGCGACATCCAACGTGCAGATCGACGCGGGCGACAGCCTGACGATCAACCTTATCACCGGCTATCGCCACATCTTTAACGAATATCTCACGGACAGCGCGATGAGCCTGGCCAGTGCCACCACGATCTACACCAGCCCCGGCGATATCGTGACTGCGGTGCCCGGCGCCACCTCTGTGCTCGCCAACGACAGCTGGCATGGGCAGTTCAGCCAGGAGATCAAGGCAAACGGCGAGGCATTTGACGGTAAGCTGAACTACACCGCAGGCGTCTATTACATCCGCGAGGACAACAAGACGAGCTTCGCCAACATCTCGATCACCGCTGCCGGCGTCGGAACGCTTTCGGCCGATCGCACGATGTACAACAACACCGATGCCATCGCGGGCTATGTGCAGGGCGATTACAAGCTCACCCCCGATCTGACCTTCACCGCCGGCATCCGCTACACGGCGGAATTCAAGGATATCCACTTCCAGCCCAACGCCACGCCGCTGACTCCGGTCGGCCTGAACCAGCCCTTCACCACGGCTGACATCATCGCGGCGGGCAATCCGGTGAAACAGACCGCCAAGGTGTGGACGCCGCGTTTCGCGCTCGACTACAAGATCACGCCGGATATCTCGGTCTATGCCTCGGCAACCAAGGGTTTCAAGTCGGGCGGATGGGTCTCGCGCGCCTACAATGCCGCGGGTATGTTCTCGTTCAAGCGGGAGACGATCTGGTCGTACGAAGGCGGTCTGCGCTCGGAGTTCTTCGACCGCAAGGTCCGCCTCAACCTGACCGGCTTCTACTTCAACGACTATGACAACCAGTTGCCGGCCGGTCGCGAGAACCCGCTGGTTCCGGGGCAGATCATCTATGTCACGCGCAACTTTGCCGATCTGCGCAACTACGGTCTGGAAGCGGAACTGACGATCGTACCGGTGCGTGGGTTCAACATCTTCTGGACCGGGGGCCTGCAGCATGCCCGCTTCGTCAATGTAGATCCTTCGGTGTTGACTCAGGCAGCGAACTGCAAGGCGGGTATCGCCACGACGACCAACTGCAACCAGGGTATCGTCACGACGGCGGGCAACATCGCCCTTCCCTCGCGTGTCGCCCCGTTCAACTCCACACTGGGGGCGAACTATACCGCCGATCTCGGGGGCAGCTTCCAGCTGATCCCGTCGGTTACCTGGGCCTATACCGACGGCAGCTATCCGTCCGCGCAGAATGACGCGCGCGGCTATCAGGAGGCGCACAGCCTGTTCAACGGCGGCCTCACGCTGCGGAACCGGGAACAGGGCTGGAGCCTGTCGGCCGACTGCACCAACTGCTTCAACAAGCGGTACGTGGCGTCCTTCCTGATCTTCCCTTACCTCAACGAGCCCGGCCGGTGGACGGTGCGCGCGCGCTTCGACTTCTGATTGCAAATACCGGGGGGCGGGGCGCAGAGATTGCGTCCCGCCCTTCGCACTTCCTTACCCGCAGGATTGATCCGATGTCCGAAGCCCGTCGCCCAGAAGATGTCTCGCTGCCGCGCAGCAGCAAGGGCCAGCGTCCGACTTTCTTCGACGATCCGTCGATCGATCAGATGATGACGTTCTTCTTCGAGCTGATGACCGAGGTCGCGGTGCTGCGCGAGCGCACCGATACGATCGAGCGACTGCTCGACGACAAGGGCCTGGTGTCGCGCGCCGATATCGAGGCCTACCGTGCCAACGCGACCGTCGAGACCGAGCGGACTGAATGGCGCAACGCCTATTTCCAGCGCGTGATGCGGATGCACGCGCCGGGATGAGTGCGCCGCCAGCCGTGACCGCCTACCCCCATCTCTTCTCGCCGGTGACGATCGGCACGCGGCCCCTGCGCAACCGCATCGTCCATGCGTCGATGTCGACTCACTTTGCCGTTGCCGGCCGGGTCACACCGCGCCTGATCGACTATTATGCCAATCGCGCCAGGGGCGGCGCCTCGATGCTGGTCAGCGAGCCGATGGCGATGCTTTCCTGGCAGAATCTGCCGACGCGCCCGGCGATACTGTACGGTATCAATGCGGGTGAGCTGGCGCGCTGGGCCGATGCGGTGGGCAACCATGGCAGCCTGATGCTCGGCCAGATCCAGGATAATGGGCGCGGCTTCCGGGCTGGCTTTCGCAACCCCAATGCGTTCGGCCCCTCGGCCCTGCCCGACGATCTCAGCGGCACCGTACCGCATGCGCTCTCGACCGGTCAGATAGAGCGGATGATCGCCGAATTCGTCGAGTCCGCTCGGGCGCTTCAGCAGGCCGGCTTCGCCGGAGTCGAGATTTCGGCGGGTCACGGCCATCTATTCCACCAGTTCCTCGCCGCGCGCTCGAACGTGCGCGAGGATCGCTATGGCGGCGATCTTGCGGGCCGCGCGACCTTGCTGCTCGAATTGATCGCCGCACTGCGCTCGGCCTGCGGCAGCGACTTCATCATCGGCACCAAGCTGCCCGCCGAGGACGGCATGCCGAATGGCATCGATCTCGCCGCGGCGGCCCGGATCACCAGCCTGGTCCACGCCACCGGGCAGGTCGATTATCTCACCTATTGTTGGGGTGCGCATGGCGACACGCTCTACGAGCATTTGCCGGATCTGCACGGCCCACGCACGCCCTATGTCGATCGCATCGCTGCGCTCGGCCAAGCCGCGCCCGGCATGCCGCTCGGCGCGCTCGGCCTGATCACCGATCCGAACGAGGGCGAACGCATCGTGCGGGACGGTCTGGCCGATCTCGTCATGCTCGGCCGTCCGTTGGTCACCGATCCCGCCTGGGGGATCAAGGCCGAGGCGGGGCGCGAGGCGCATATCCGCTATTGCGTGTCGTGCAACACCTGCTGGCACATGATCAATGTCGGGCGCGGCCTGCACTGCGACAATAACCCGCGCGTCGGCGCGCCCGACGAAGCGGATTGGACGCCGGAACCTGCGCCGGTACGCCGGAAGATCGTCATCGTCGGCGCCGGGATCGCCGGCATGGAGGCCGCTTGGGTCGCCGCGGCGAGGGGCCATGACGTAACCGTCTTTGCCGCGTCCGATGAAGCCGGGGGCAAGACGCGGCTCCACGCGCTGCTGCCCGGCGGGGAAAATCTCAGCAGCATCTATGATTACCAGCGACTCGCCGCCGAACGTGCCGGCGCCGTATTTCGCTGGAACATGCCGGCCACCGCCGCCGACATCATCGCCCTCGCCCCCGATCATGTCGTGCTAGCCACCGGCGCTACACCCGCCTGGCCCGATTATCTGCCGGCTGAGTATCGCGGCGAGGGATTCTTTCCGGATCTGCGCGAAGCGATGGCCGATCTCGCCCAGCGGCCGGGACGCCAGGCCGGCACCGCCGTGATTCACGATTCCGACGGCACGGCGTTCGTCTATGCGGCCGCCGAAATGCTCAACGATCGCTTCGAACGAGTCGTGATCCTCACGGACCGCGAACGCCTCGCTGCCGACGAAGCCATGGTCACGCGCCAGGGCGTCTATGCCCGGCTCGGTCGCAAGGGAATCGACTTCGTCACTTCGGTTCGCCCGCTCGCAACCTCGCGTTTCGAGGAAGGTGAGCTAGCCTATGCCGATGTCTATTCGGGCCGGGAAACCGTGCTGACGGATGTCGCGCTGTTCACTTACGCCACCGCCCGCATTCCCGATGTCGCGCTCGAAGCCCCGTTGCGCGCGGCGGGTCTCGACGTGCGCACGATCGGCGATGCCTATGCGCCCCGCACGGTGCTCGCCGCGACATCCGAAGGCTATCACGCCGCCATCTCATTCTGAGGAGTTTGCCGATGTATCCCGATCTCGCAGGCAAGGTGGCGATCGTCACCGGCGCCGGCCGCCACGGCGGCCTCGGCGCAGCGATCGCGCGCAAGCTGGCCGAGGACGGGGTCCGCCTCGTGCTCCACGATCTGGGCACGACCAAGGGCGCGATGGCGCCCGAACATGGTGTCGCCCAGGCATCGGAGCTTGAAGAGATCGCGGCTGAGCTGCGCACGATCCACCCCGACATCGTTACCCATACCGCCGACATGCGCGTGGAAACCGAGGTCGAGGGGCTGGTCGCGCGCGCCGTCGCCGAGTTCGGCAAGCTCGACATCCTCGTCAACAATGCCGGCGTCGGATATCTGTTCGGCCCGTTCATCGAGCAAACCCAGGAGCAATGGGATACCGTGCTCGACGTGAACCTGCGCGGCGCCTTTTTCGCGATGAAGCATGCGATCCGCCAGATGCTCAAACAGGACGAAGTGGCCGATTGGGGCCGGGGCAAGATCGTCTCGATCGGCAGCCGCGGCTCGAAATCGGGCTCTGCGCTGACCTCTTCCTATATCGCCTCGAAGCATGGGCTGGTCGGCCTGACGCGCTCAGTGGCGATCGAGATGGGTCCGGCACAGATCAACGTGAACATGGTCTGCCCCAACCATGTCACCACCGGGCTTGGGTCGTGGCAGAACGAGTATATGGCGAAGATGCGCGGCCAGACGCTCGAGGAATATCTCGAGGCGATGCGCGGGCGGATTCCGCTGGGGCGCGTCGGCACGACTCAGGACACCGCCAATGCCTGTGCATTTCTCTGCTCGGGCCAGGCGCGCTACATCACCGGCGAGGCGATGAACGTGTCGGGTGGCGAGGAGATGCACTGATCTCCCCGCCCTTCCACGCCATTTCAGCTCAATGCATCCAGGGCGGCCTGAGCGATCGCTTCATCCTGGTCCGGCGAGCCGCCTGACACCCCGACCGCGCCGACGACGTTGTTTTCATAACACACTGGCAAGCCACCCGGCATCGGCAGATATTCGGTCAGCCGCAGCAATTCCGGCTGGTCCTTCAGCCGGGCGGTCAGCACCCCGCTCGGGGCGCGCAGCAGGGCCGCGGTACGGGCCTTCGCCTGCGCGACCGCCGGCGTCATCAGCCCGGCACCGTCGCTGCGATACAGGCGGAAGGCATAGCCGCCCTCATCGACGATCGCGATCGACGCGGCGAGCCCCAGTTCCGCGGCTTTCGCGCTCGCGGCGGCCAGCATCCGGTCAAGTTCGGCGGCGCTAAGGCAAAATTTAGCGATCATGAAGTCTTTTCCCTCTTGGTGGGCAGGTGGTTAAGTGACAAGCGCAGGTGCAACGGGGAGACGATCGGCCTTGAGCAAGCGCAACGAAGACCAGGTGGACCGCCTGCAGGCGATCCCGCTCTATCATCAGATTTTCCTCCAGCTTCGCGAGGAGATCATCAACGGCAGCCGCGCGTTCGGATCGCGCATGCCGACAGAAGAAGAATTGTCCGAAAACTTCGGCGTCTCGCGCATCACCGCGCGCCGGGCACTGGCGGAGCTTGCCGACACGCACCTCGTCGAGCGCAAGCGCCGCGTCGGCACGCACGTTACCTATCAGTCGCCCGCCAAACCGATCGAGGGCAGCCTCGAACAGGCGCTCGAATCGCTCATCACCTATGGCCGCAAGACTCAGGTGCGCATCCTCGAGCTCGACATGATCGCGGCCCGTCCGCCGATCAGCGATGCTCTCGGCCTCCCGGTCGATACGCAGGTGCTGCGCGTCGACCGGGTCCGCTGGCTCGAAAATCAACCGATCAGCCATCTTGTCAGCTACGTTCCGGGCGATCTGGCGGGCGCGATGGATCGTGCTGCGCTGAAAGCCACGCCGATGCTGTCGTTGCTCGAACAGGCCGGGGTGCAGATCGGCGCGGCAACTCAGACGATCTCCGCATCGCTCGCCGACGGCACGCTCGCCAGTCTGCTCGAGGTGGATATCGGCTCGCCGATCCTGCGCGTGAACCGCACGGTGTTCGATACCGCGCATCGCCCAGTCCAGTACGTGCTCGCCCAATTCCGTCCCGATCTCTACCAGATCAAGCTCGATCTGCATTCCGCGCGACCCTGACGGACGTCGAAAAGATCGCAAATCTGCGGGTTTCGCAAGCATCTCGGTGCTTTTGCCACGAATTGCTCATTTGATATAGAAATAAGTGTAATCGGTGATAATCTGCTGCTCATGAAAAGCCCGCGGACATGACCGACTGGACCTCGAACGGCGATCCGCTGTTGACGCGGTTCCGCTTTGCCACGGTCGCCACCCCCGATCTCGACAGCTGCGTCGGCGACTATGCCGCGCTCGGCTACATCGCCCGCGACAGTAGCACCATCGCCCCTGATCTCGCCGCCAGCTGGGGCACCCCCGCCATGGCCGGACAACGTTGTGTCGTCCTCAGCACCGAGGGCGCCAGCGACGACTATCTCCGCCTGGTAGAGATCGCTCCCGTGTACGGTTACCGCGCCCTCACCACCTATGGCTGGGCCGCGTTCGAGATTATCGTCGACGACGTCTACGAGGTCCATAATCGCCTCAACGCCTCCGCCTTCACCATCGTCGGTGAGCCCCGCCCGCTGCAGTTCATGCCCTCGATCGTCGCGATGCAGGCCGTCGGCCCGTCGGGCGAATGCCTTTATTTCACGATGGAAAGCGGCGACCGCGCTACCTCGATCCTCCCGCAACCGCGCTCGCTCATCGATCGCCCCTTCATCCTGGTTGTCGCGGGGCCGGACTTCGACACGCTGCGCAACTGGTATTGCGACCTGTTCGATCTCAAGCGCCGCCCCCTTCGCGACAGCCGGATCGCGCTGATCCAGACCGCCCAGGGCCTCTCCGCCGACACGGTTACCCGGATGACCACCGCGGGCCTGCGCGATCATGGCTATCTGTTCGAATTCGATGAATATCCCCCTGGCCCCGGCCTGATCGCCGGCCCGCGTCCCTGCGCGCCGGGCATGCTCCCACCCGGCTGCGCCATGGCTAGTATCGCGACGGTCGCGATGGACCGGGTCTCCCCGCTCGCAATCATGCCGCCGGTGCGGCGCGACGGCCCTGGCTACGACGGACGGCTGGCCTGCACGGTACGCGGGCCGGCGGGCGAACTGATCGAATTCATCGAGGAGGCAGCGTGATGACCAAGGCCATGAACGTCCGCGACGTGCAACACCCCATCCTGCCGCGCGCCACCGCCGAGGAACTGAGCCGCCAGCGCGCCGTGGTCTCGCTGCGCAAGCTGCTCAACGCACGCGTCCGCCCGGAAAATGTCCGCCGCTTCCATGACGAGGGTGCGCCTGCCTTCGCCGCACGCCACCAGCGCCAGCCGCAATCGCCTGACGACATCTCGGCTGCCCTGTTCGAGTCCCCCGGCTACCGCCTGTGGAGCGCCGCCAATCGCGCGGCACAGGAAATGATCTGGGTTTCGGTCGGCGAGCCGATCTTCCGCGATCGAGACAGGATGCAGGCCGCCGCGCGAGACCTCGCCGCCTCCCCCGATCGCAAAGGCAGCCTGACGCTCGACCCGTCCTATGATCCCTCGCCCGAACTGGCCGGCACTGACGTCCATCTCCAGCCTGGCGGCTATGCCCGGGACGACGGACCCGACGATGTCGTCGCCGGCGCCTTTTACGAAACCGGCGGCAACGTCTTCTCCTTCGGCCAGGGCGCCGGCAAGAGCGACAGCAAGGCAGGCGTCATCTTTCGACTGCTCGAAGACACATTCGCCGGGTTCGAACCGAAGCGCATCCTCGATCTCGGCTGCTCGGCCGGTGCAGCTTCCGCCGCCTATGCCGATCGCTTTCCCAATGCCGAGGTGCACGCGATCGACATTGGCGCCGGCATGCTCCGCTACGCGCATGCCCGCGCCGAAGCGCTCGACGTCGCAGTGCATTTCAGCCAGATGGACGCCGCCGACCTGAAATATCCCGACGATCATTTCGATCTCGTCGTCTCGCACAACATGCTGCACGAAATCGGCGCCGACAAACGCCGCCGCGCCATGACCGAAGCGCTGCGCGTGGTGCGGCCGGGCGGACTGGTGATCTTCCAGGACGTCGACACCCGCTTCGCGCCTAGCGATGTCCACCGCGTCGAGAAGAACTGGGACACACGCTTCAACGGCGAGATTTTCTGGCAGACCTATACCGAGTCCGATCTCGAGGCCGACATGCTCGCCGCCGGTTTCGCCGCCGCGGATGTCGCCGAACATAACGTTTCCGCCGTAAGCAACCTCAACCGCTGGTACGTGATCAGCGGCCGCAAGCCTGCGACCGCAGCATGACGAGCGCAACTGACGCGATCCGCGCGGTTATCGCCTCTGGCCGCGGCACCCGACCGGCGAGCCTGGACAATGTCGAGACCGAACATGTGCTGGCCATCGCGCTGGCGATGTTGGTCGAACTGTCGGTGTCGAACGACCGGATCGACCGCCTCGAGCGCGAAGTCTCCGAGCTGCGCGGCGCAACGGTCGAAGAATTTCGCGATGCCCCGCTCTCAGATACCGCCGTCGCAGAGCGTCGGGAAGCGCTGGAGGCACTGCAATTGCGCGTATTGCGCATCATGGTCGATCCCCGGGCTGCCGGGGCCTCCTAGAAGTCGAACACGACCAGGATTGCACATATCCGGGATGGCTAGGGTAATTTGCGCACTCGTCGGGTTTGAATTTTTGTAGGATGATCTTGAGGGCGCCGCAAATGACGTCGAAGGATCGCGACTGGCCCTGGCGAACCCCGAAACAGAAGTTTCCTCGGTCGTCGAGAAGACCAACCTCGAGTCCTTCGGTCGATCCGGATGTTATTGCCGCTCCTGCCTCGGGATGGCGACACGGCCGCTTGCCTCAACTGGTCGCTGCACGCGATCGAGGCCGCGCCCGACTGGCGACTTCCTCGCCATCGTCCAACCAGCCTCGATGCAGCTGTGGCTCCGCGCTTATGAGCCTAAGACCTGGGCCAGCGCCCGGAAGCAGGGTTTGCCTCAGCGGGATCCGCCGGGATCATTTTCGTCCGCCGTCCACCTGAGCCGCAATCGTCCGCCAACGACGCCCGCGATTGCCCGTCCGCCGCGGGCGTTTATGCCCGCTGCCACCGCACCGCGCAGCCTTGATGCGCCGCCGTCCACTATCAGGTCCTTGTCCAGGCGCCCCGATGCCCATCCGGCCAGGTCCAGCGCTTCATTGTCGATGACGCCATCCTCGATCGTCAGGCCCGGCAGTGGCGCGTCACCAGGCGGGGAAAGCCGGACCTCCCAGGTCGGCAGCGCGGATCGGGCTCTCGCTTCCAGCGCGCGATAGCCCACGATGGTCAGGCCGGGTAATGGTGCGGCCGTCGCCGTTAGAATGCGTTTGGTTGGATCCACGCTCACCGCTGAGGATGCGATGCCGGCGATGAGTGCCAGATCCTCGGATGCACGCTGCTGCGCGTCCGGTGACGTCGCTTTCGCGGTGTCGGCCGCTCTCGCTATCTGCGCGGCCTCGGCGGCTCCTGTCTCGGGCGAGATACGCAACTGGTCGACATGGACATCGACCCTACGTCCCAGCCTCGCCTCCAGATCGTCCGCCAACGAGCGATCGGCCCCGGTCTCGACTCTCGGTGTCAGCATGACTGCCCGAATCCGCATCGGCTCCACGCTCTGATCGATGTCCAACTGGCTGAGCCTGGCGCCCTCGGGGAAACGGGTGCGCAGGGTTTCTCGCGTCTGGCGTTGCGCGACCGCCTCAAAGGCGATCTGCCTGAGCGAGGCGCCGAGCGGCACGGACAGAAGTCCCAGTGCGCAGACGAAAAGAACCAGCTGCCATCCAGTGTGGTGCGGGGAAAGATGGCTGCCGAACCCGTACGCGCGTGCGACCAATGCGGCGGTAAGCGCGATCGTCACGGCGTTGGTCAGAAACAGGAGAAGCGAACCGGAGAATATCGTCCAGTTCCAGGTTGCGATGCCGAACCCGACCACGACGAGTGGCGGCATCAGCGCGATCGCGATCGCGACGCCCACCACGGTGCCGCCACGGCCGCGGATCAGCGCGTAGCCACCCGCGATCGCCGAGAGCAGCGCCACGAGAAGATCGAACAGGGTCGGCTGCGTCCGTCCTGCAATCTCGCTGGTGACCGTCTGGACTGGTGAAATCGAAATGAGCACCACCGACAGCAGGATTGCAAGCAGGGACCCCATGACGAGGGCGGTCGCCGCGCGACGAACTTCGCCGAAATCGAGTGTCGCGATTCCGAAGCCCAGCCCGATGATCGGCATCATCAGGGGCGAGAGCAGCATCGCGCCAATCAGCACCGCGACCGAAGGCATGAGCAACCCAAGCAAGGAGATCGCCGCCGAAATTACGATTAGGAAAGCATATCGCCCCGACCAGCCCGCCTCTTCCCTGATCTGCTTGAGTACTGCATCGTGGTCGACCCCGCCTACCGCCGCGATCCGCCACCAGCGCCAGAATTTACCACCTCCGGCCCGCTCCAGCTTCGTCGTCACATCTGCCCCGTACCATTCCGCCTCGATTCAGGGGCTATGTCTGAAACGAAGGTATGTTCCATAGAAATTTTGAAGGGCCGTCCCGTCACAATGAATGCCGGCAAGTGGAGTTCACCTGAAAAGGCGATTCGCCCGATCAGGAAGACGGAGGAGCGCGCGGCGACACGAACGCCTTGGAAAGGCCATGATAAAGGCGTTCGCGACAGACCATTGCGCTGACCGCATCTGCGATCAGTGCTGTGGCGAACAGGGGAAGGATCATCCCTCGGCTGGCTGTCGTTTCGGTGATGATGATGACGGCGGTCAGCGGCGCGCGTACCACGCCGACGAAATAGGCGGTCATCCCCAACACGACGATGGCACCCGCTGGCGCGTCGCCGAACCACGGGGCAACCAGATTGCCGATGCCGGCTCCAACCGAAAGCGACGGCGCGAAAATGCCCCCCGGCGTTCCGCTGAGCGTCGTCGCCAGTGTCGATACGAGCTTGGCGGGGCCGAACCACAGCGAACCGCCCTGCGCCTCGACCAGGGCGCGGGTAGCACCATAGCCTGTGCCCCAGGTCGTGCCCGTTGCGATGCCTACGATCGCGACGACCAGCCCGCCGGTAAAGGCCAGGGCCACCGGGCGCGTCCGCAGCGCCCGGACAAGACGAAGATCGGAACGTCCGAAGCCTAGCACGCACCGGGAGAAAAGGCCGCCCGCCAGTCCGCCGACGATCGCGACGACGGGAACGATCATGACGACGGCACCGAGCCCGAGCGTCTTCCGCATCGCGCCGAAATAGACATAGTCGCCGGCGATGCCGAGGCTGACGAACCCGGCGATCATCACCGCTGCCATGACAAGGACCGCGACGCGCTGCTCATAGGCTGCCGCCAACTCCTCGATCGCGAAGGCAACCCCCGCGAGCGGCGTGTTGAAGGCGGCGGACACCCCGGCTGCTCCGCCCGCGATATAGACCCCGGCACTGAGCGGCACCCGGAACCAGCGATGCACCGCGACCATGATCGCGGCGCTGATCTGCACGGTCGGTCCCTCGCGTCCCACCGATCCACCGGCGAGCAGCATGACGAGCGTCAGGCCGAATTTGGCGGCCGCCGTCCGCAACGACACCAGCGGACCGGCGCACGAGGTCTCGGGATCGCGGCTGGCGGCAATGACCTGCGGAATGCCCGAGCCGCGCGCCGGGGCGAACCATCGGGAGGTGGCGAACGCGACGGCCGCGAATAGCAGCGGCGTAAGACCCAGCGGCGCATAGGGCCACCGCCGCACGATGGTAGCGAAGGCCGCCTGAGCCTGGTCTCCCAGCATCGCGAACGCCAGGGCCACGAGGCCGAGCGTTACCGCGCCCAGACCGGTCGCCAGCCGCCGCTGGGCGACCGGCAACACCTCTCCGGTCGCGGCGGGCAACACCCTGTCGACGAGGGCACGGAGGTACGGGCGATTCACCGCGCCGCTCTTGGATCATATGCCAGCATTGCGCGCTTCTGGGCCATTTTGCCGCGCGACTCTACCCTCGGAATGATCGTCGGCTTTGGTTAGCTATCGCCTTGGACGGACTGGTGCAGGGCGCACATACACGTCAGATGATCGCGTGGCCGCATTAGGAGCGCGCCTCCGTCCGGTCTCCCCGCGGTTCGAATGGCAGGCGAAGACGAAACTACGGACGATGCAGGCGCAGTGACTTGCTGCCCTGACCTGCGATCAGGCCCTTCGCTTCCAGATGAAGCTCAGACCGAAGTCGACTCATAGATGCCCTGCCCCCGCCCGCCGCGCGCGACCTGCGACAGCATCAACATCCGCCGCTGCGGCAGATTGAGCTTGTCGAGGATCATGTGAACATGGTTCTTGACCGTCGCCGGGCTGATGCTGAGCACGCAGGCGATCTCCTTGTTGGACATGCCCTCCTCCAACAGCGAGGCGATCTCGCGCTCCCGGGGCGTCAGTGTCGCGTCGCCTTCCGGTCGCCCGCGGCTCGCGAGTTGCGCAACGCGCTGGAGCAGCCTTGTGGTTAATTGGGGCGGGCATACCGGAATACCGCTCAGCGCCCGCTTGGCTGCCTGGTTCAGGTCGGTGATCGTACCGTCATGATCGACGAACGCCGTCACGCCGGCTTCAGCGCCGGCAAGCCCCTCGTCCTCACTGGTCATACCGAATCCGATCACCAGTACCGGTGGAGACAAGGCCCGCGCGGCGCGTGCCGCCTCACGCGATCGGTCGCGCGAAATATCGACGAACACGATCTCGACGGCACCCGCAGCAAGCGCGCCGCAAAGTTCCTCGGCGGAAATGGCGCCTACCACCTCGATATCACCGATCCGGGCCAGTCCCGCGGCGATCCCTTCGCGGTAGATCAGGACGTCGCTCACCACGAGCGCGGTGGGCCTCTTCCCACTGCCCGTGTCGCCGTCGCGGTGGCGTTCCATCCGTGAACTCCCTCTGACTGCACCACGCCGGCCGGTTCGAAAAACCGATCGGTCGAGATGGGCCGGACCAATTAGGCGCTGGGAAGAAAAATCCGCCCCAACATCATGATTAACGCTGAACTGACTACACAGCGCACAGCCCACCAAGCCAATAATAAATCTTGGGCATCGCTAAAGAGCAAAGGAAACCCCAAGCAACCGGGCTGTCGTGACCATAGTCCCGATCCGGGCATTCGAAAACTGGATTTAAGATCAATACGGTGTTTTCGACGATTCTCTGTCGCAACGCCATCGCCTCCCGGTCGCGCAATTGTACGGATACGACATTATGGACCGAAAGGTCTGGGCCATGGCGTGGGCAGTAGTCCGGCCAGCCGCCCCGGCCCATCGATCCGGGCCATCGGCCCTGCCCGTCAACCCGGGCCTTCCTATTCATCCTTGGGCTCATGCGCGCCGCGACACCATCGGCCTAGCTTGCCCGCCTGACCTCGAAGGGATGCGCAATGACGATCCGCGTGTTGCTCGGCGCTACCACTGCAATGGTCAGATCGGCGCTGCATGGCGCCCTTGCCGGATGTGAGGATATCGAACTGATTCAGCCAGCCGCCTCCGATACGGGTCCCGTGACCGGGGATGTCGATGTGGTCGTGCTCGACGAAGCGACCTTGCGCGACTTCCCAAAGGCGTTGCGTACCATTGTCGAGGCACCTCATATCGGCGTCGTCGCGATCGGCGAGGATGGCAGCGGCAACCTTTACCGGGTCGATCGGCAGGACTGGCGCTTCACCGCCGGACAGCACGGGCTCGCCGATGCTATCCGCGCCGTGGCGCGGGCCGGCTGATGGCCCAGTATCAGGCCATCGCTGCCGTAGCCGCCGCGATCCGCGGCCTGATCCGCGAACGCTATCCGCGCGATGCGTTCAATAGCCTGACGGTCGAGATCTATCAGGCCAAAGAGGTAGAGAAAGGTCTGACCGGCGACGGTTTCGCGATCCTCCCCTGGCGCGTGGCGATCAACACCCAGCGCCGCGCGCGTGGCCCACGAGTGGACATTTTCGGACGCAGGTTCAAGCCGTCGCTGCCGATCGACGTCAGTTTCATGATCATCCCGATCGCCTCGTCGTCTGAGAAGCAGTTGCGCATGCTCGGCTGGGTGATGCGCGCGCTTGAGGACGCAGGGTCGATCACGGCCGCCCAGCTCAACGATTACCTGACCGAGGACAATATCTTCACGGTCGAGGAGGATGTCGATCTGGTCTGCGATCCGCTCGCCCTGGCCGACCAGCTGAACATGTGGGACCGGATCCGCAAGCACCCGCTGTTCATCAATTACCTCGTCCGAATGGTGTTGATCGACAGCGTTCAGCCGCTCGACGAGAACGGCGTGGTGCTCGAACGCGGCTTCGGCGTCGGCATGACGGAGGAGGCGCTGTGACGCTCGCTCTCGTCTCGCCCGACCGTTTCGTATGGCACGTCCCGCTCGGCTTCGCCTTTCGCGATGCATCGGACCTCGGGCTGATCGGCGACGGGCTGCAGGTGCGCATCGTCGACGCCCACCGGCCGTTCCGCCAGGCGACGCTTGGCACGACGCCGAGCGGCACCTGGATGACACCACGCCTGCCCGGCCTCGGGTTCGAGCTTGCCGAAACCCCGAGCGACTGGCCCGGCAAGGCCCGTAGCTTCGCGGTATCGGTCGATGATCCCTTCCGCCGCTTCCTGCCAATGCGGTTCGCGGCGAATCTGCCGGTGCGCGGCAGGTTCGTCTGGCCAGCCTGGGCCGGACTCGACCAGGCCAGGATCGCGCCCTTGCTCCCTGCCGATGCGCCGGCTGCGTATAAGCCCGATTACCTGCCGCTTTTCCCCTCGATCGCCCGTGCGGCGCCTGGGCCGCGTTCCACCGTCCGCGCCCAGCTTGCCGAACGTCAGGCCGACGGATCGGACAAGCCGGCGTCCTGGGCGGCGATGACCGTCACAGTCGACGGCAGGATCATCGCGCTGGGGGTGGCGGGTGCGAACGGGTCGATCGCCGCGGTCGGCGCCTATCCCGCCCTTCCCGCCCAGACGCCCGAGGATGCGGTGAAGGGACGTGCCGAGGTCACCTGGAACGCCGAAATCGCCATTTATTGGGATGAGCTGACGGACGAGCTGCCCGATCTGTCCGCCATTCTCGGCCAGCTTTCGAGCCCGCCCCGCATCGCACTCAAGCAACTCAACAAGACCGATCCCTTGCCGGCCCAGCCGCTGACGCTCGGCCGTCCGCTCACGCTCGTCTCGCGGAAGTCGGCGAACGTGCGACTCTCGACGCTCTACCTCAAGCCGAATTGATCGAGGAGACTGCCCATGCCTGAATATCTCGCCCCCGGCGTCTTCGTGGAGGAAGTCTCCTACCGGGCCAAGTCGATCGAAGGTGTCAGCACAACCACCACCGGGTTCGTCGGCGCGACGCGCTATGGCCCGATCGACATCGAGCCCGACATCATCACCTCGCTGGTCGAGTTCGAGCGGGTCTATGGCGGTCGCCAGCAGCTCGAATTCGTCGATGGCGGCAAGCCGACCGACAATTATATGTGGAATGCGGTCCGCGCCTTTTTCGAGGAAGGCGGCAAACGGCTCTACGCCGCGCGGGCATTCAATGGTGACGAAAAACTGTGCTGCGCCAGCGTCCCCGGCGGATCGGCACCGCCGGCCAATGTCACCATCCGCGCCCGCTTTCCGGGCAAGGCAGGCGAAGCCCGCGTGCGGCTGCAATTCTGGGTCAGCCAGAATAAACTGGTGGTCGAAAAGGGCGTCGCCCAGCTCCGCGCCTCGCAGGACCGCGACGTGGTCTATATCGGTGGCACCGCTGCCAAAAAGGGCGTCTTCCTGGCCAATTACGACGCGCAAAAGGGCCTGTGGAGCTTCAGCCCGCAGGACGGCAGCGCCGACGTACCCCTGAAAGACCTGGCCGCACCTGCGGGTGCCGAAGTGCGCACCATCACCGCCACGGTCTATGTCGAGCCCACCGAGCCTGGCCTGCCCTTCTTCGCCGCGACCGGCCTCGCCATCGACCGCGGCCACAAGACGGCCGGCGCGGCGGATTCGCTGTTCGACTATTTCGCCGTTGATCCGGTCAACCTTTCGGCCGCGCGCTCGATCCCCATCGTGTTCGCGACGCTGAGCGAGGCCGACGCCACGATCGAACGTGACGCCGCCAAGCAGCGCAAGACCGATGCCGGTCCGGTCGACGTCAAAGCCAAGGCCGATGTCGTAAAGGCGAAGGCCGATCAGGCCACCGAACAGGGCAAGATGGACACGGCCAACGGCGACCTGGACACGGCGACGACGAACCTGGCCAACAACAACGATGCCAGCAAGGTCGCGGCGCTGACGCAGAAGGTCGATGAGGCCAAACAAAAGGTCGCGGACCAGCAGGTGCTGCTGGATGCGGCCAAGAAGAAGGTCCCGCTCGCCGAAGCCGCCGCCGCGGAAGCGGCCGCCGCGCTGGCTGCGGCGACGGAGCAGCTTGCGGCCGCCGAACTGGTGCTCACCGCGGCGGCAACCGACGACGTCAATCCGCGCAACGGTGCCAAGCTGGTCTGGGACTATCACGCGGGCGGGGCCGCCGATAACCGCTTCCTGACCACCGACCTGGAAAGCAGCACGGGAAACGCTCCTTTCCTCGACGCGGTATTCTTCCTGACCGGCGGCAGCGACGGCGACATGCCGATTGCAGACTCGTTCGAAGGAGCGGAGGATCCGGACACCAACCGCAAATCCGGGCTGAAGGCGTTCGAGGATATCGAGGACATCTCGATCGTCGCCGCGCCCGGATCGACCTTCACCGCGACCAGCGCTCAGGCGGTTGCCAATCTGCTGATCGGCCATGCCGAACGCATGCAATATCGCATCGCCGTGCTGGACAGCATCAGGGGCCAGTCGATCGCCGACGTACGGGCTTATCGCGCCATGTTCGATAGCAGCCACGCGGCCTTTTATTATCCCTGGGTCAGGATCGTAGATCCGAACACCGGCCAGGAGAATCTCTATCCGCCCTCGGGCTTCGTCGCCGGCATCTATGCCCGCAACGACGTCGAGCGCGCGGTCTACAAGGCCCCGGCCAACGAGGTCGTCACGCTTGCGCTCGGTTTCGAGAAGCCGATCAACAAGGCGCAGCAGGAGGTGCTCAACCCGGAGGGGATCAACTGCTTCCGCTTCTTCGAGGGGCGCGGCATGCGGCTGTGGGGCGCGCGCACCGCCAGTTCCGATCCCGAATGGAAATATGTCAATCTGCGCAGATACTTCGCGTATCTGGAGCGATCGATCGACAAGGGCACGCAATGGGCCGTGTTCGAGCCGAACGGCGAGCGGCTCTGGGCCAATGTGCGCCGCACGATCGAGGATTTCCTGCTCAACGAGTGGCAGTCCGGCGCGCTGCTCGGCGACAAGCCCGAACGGTCCTATTTCGTGAAGTGCGACCGCTCCACCATGACCCAGAACGACCTGGATAACGGCCGGCTGATCTGCCTGGTCGGGGTCGCCCCCCTGCGTCCTGCCGAATTCGTCATCTTCCGCATCGGCCAGTGGACGGCCGACCGCAAGTCATAAGGGGATATCGTCATGGCAGTGCTGAGAGAGAACCGGCCATATGTCCAGTTCAACTTCCTGGTCGACCTGGGCGACGGCAATCCGGAGAGTCCGCAGGCGGGCTTCCAGGAGATCAGCGGCATCGGGATGGAAGTCACCGTCTCCGAATACCGTGTCGGCAACAGCAAGGAAAATTCGGTGATGAAGATCACCGGCATGAACAAATCGACCGATGTCACCCTGAAGCGCGGCGTGATCGGCTCGCTCAACCTGTACAATTGGCTCCACCAGATCCGCAACGGCGATCAGAACGCGCTGCGCACCGTGACCATCACGCTCAAAAGCGAGGATCATACCCAGGACGTCCAGGTCTGGAAGCTGCTCCGTGCCCGCATCACAAAATACACGAGCGCCCAGTTGAACGCCAAGGGCACCGATGTGGCAATGGAAGAACTGGTGCTCGCCTATGAGCGGCTGGAGATGGAATAACCCATGTTCGCCGGCGACGCCCTTCCCGGCATCCGTGTCGACATCGCCCCGGCGCCCGTTGCCGAGGCGCTGCCGCGCATGGACGTCGCCGTGTTCGCGGGGTTCGCCGAGCGCGGGCCCTGCCATGTGGCGATCGCCCTATCGAGCGTCGCGGCCTTTGAAGCGGTATTCGGCGGCGATTGCCCGCTCGCTTATGATGGCGAGGGCGGCGAACGGCTGACCGGCAATCTCGCCTCGGCCGTCCGGGCATTCTTCTCCAATGGCGGCAAGAGGTGCTGGGCGATCCGGCTGGCCGAGACAGCGCAACTGGCCGCCGTCCGCGCAGCGACCCACGCCGTCGATCCGGGCTCGCGCCCCGCCTCGTCCGGCAGTTTCCTGATGCCGGGTCTGCTTCGCCGCCTGCCCGACCTGGACGGCGCGCCAAGCGTCATCTCGCCCGCCCTGCTCGACGCCGCCAGCCTCGGCTCCTGGTCGGACGCGATGCAGCTTGCCGCCCGCGTATCGCACCGGCCGCTCGCGATCACAGGTCAGCACCGGATACGTTTCGGCCTGCGCTTCGCCGACCTCGGCGTCCTGGCACCGGGCGACCTGATCGAACTGTCGGGTGGCAATGGCCTTGTCACCCGTTACGCCAAGGTGGTGCGGCTGGCCGAAGGCGATGTCCTGGCGCTGTGGATCGCGTCCTTCGCCCGCATCGCCGATGCCGAAACCGGGCCGGCGATCGTCAAGCAGGGCCATGCCTGGATCGCCGGTGAAACCGGCAGTTTCGCGGCAAGCCTGACCGAAGGACTGGTCGCCACCCTGACGTTCGACGCTCCGGCACCGCTCACCCGCGGCCGCTGGGTGCGCTTCCAGCACCAGGGCGAAGCCGACTGGTTGCGCATCGATGCGATCGAAGAGAACAAGGCGATCGGCCCGGCCTGGCAGCAGGTCGCGTCGCGCCTGCCCGGTGGGCCGCTCGCCGCGGCCAGGGTCACGGTCGACATTGCCGAACATCGCCCCGGCATGGACCGGGTGCATGCCGGCCTCGCCCCGTCTCCCGAGGCGGCCGGCGCGATCCATGGCCTGACCGATGCCGATCTCTATCATGCGGATCCCGCAAACCGCACCGCTGCGATCCGCCCGGGATTTGCCATTTCGAGAGACGAAAGCGACCTGATCGCGCTCGGCTATTCGGGTGACGGCGCCTTTGCCGATATCGCCGCGCGGTTCGGCACGCCGGACTTCACTGTCGCCGACCGCCTTGCGCTGCGTTCGGCATGGCTGCCGATCGGCCTTGAAACAAGCTTCGCCGAGCCGGTGGGCCCACTGCCGCAGCCGGCCGATCCGCTGGTCCGTGACGGGCTGTCGCGGTTCGACGAAAGACTTTTCCTCGACCCTCGCCTGGCCGACCAGCGGGGCGCGGGACTGGCCCAGCAGGCAGCGGCGATCCTCGATCTCGGCGAGCAGAAGCTGTTCGGCATTCATGCAGCCTTCGATATCGCTGGCGACCTTTTCCCCGAACCGAGCCTGCTCGCCGTGCCCGATGCGGTCCAGCCGGGCTGGGACATCGGGCAGACACCGGATGCAGTGCTGCCGCCGCAACCCGGCGCCCCGGTCAATGCCAATTGGCGCACCCACTCGGGCGGTTGCCTGCCGTCGGACATGCCTGTGCTTGAGACACCCGACTATGGCGCGTTTCTCGACAGCAGCACCAGGCTGCTCGCGATACCAGAACTGACCGGGCCAACGGCACCGGTGGCGGCGGACATGTTCACCCTCTCCTGGGGCCCGCAACCCGCCGACAGCGTAGTGGTACTCGAAGAATCGGCCCGCACCGACTTTTCGGACGCGGTCGAGATCCTGCGTGAAAAATCGGTGCAGCATCTCGATATTCCCGGCCGCGCGCAGGGCGTGCATTATTATCGCCTGCACATCGAGCTCGACGGCAATGTTTCCCCCTATGCCGGCATCGCCGTGGTGCTGCGCAAGGCAAGCTATGTCGCGACCCCGGTCGACACGGCATTGCTCGCCCTGTTGCAGATCGCGACCCTGCGGGTGGCCGGCGCGGGCGGCGACTTCTTCGCCCTGCTGTCGCTGCCGCGGCATTTCCGTACGGCCGAGGCGACCGCCCATGCCACCCGGCTCGCGGCCCTCGCGCCGGGCGCTGGTTCGGCGAGCCGCCTCGGCGCGGACGAAGCGCGGCTGCTGTCCTTCGGCGCACTCTATCACCCATGGCTGGTGTCGCGCGGCAATACCGGCCTGGTCTCGTCGCCGCCGGACGGCGCGATAGCCGGGCTGATGGCCGCCCGAGCGCAGAACCGCGGCGCGTGGATCGCCCCGGCCAATGATCCGGTGCAGGATATCGTGGGCCTCGATCCCGCGCTGCCCGACGGCGAATTGCTCGCGCTCGATCGTGCCCGGGTCAACATGGTCCGCAGCCTGCCGATGGGCTTCGCGCTGCTTGATGCCGATACGCTGTCGAACGAACGCGACTGGCGCCAGATCAATGTCCGCCGGCTGATGATGCTGCTCCGCCGCACCCTGCTTCGTCGCGGCATGACCTATGTCTTCGAACCCAATGGCCCGGTGCTGCGCCGCGCGGTCGAGCGCAGTCTCACCGCGACGCTCGACGATCTGCAGCAGCGCGGTGCCTTTGCCGGTGCAACGTCGGAAAAATCCTTCCGCATCGCCGTCCAGCAAAGCGATGCCGATATCGACGCCGGCCGCCTGATCGTCGAGGTGGCCGTCGCGCCCTCCCAGCCGATCCGTTTCCTCACCCTCCGCCTCGTCCAGCAGGGCGCGCGGCTTTCGATCCTTGAGGAGGCATAGTGGCTGAAGCACCGCGCCCTTTCACCGCCTTCAACTTCGCGGTCGAGATCTATCCCGACGGCAAGAGCGATCCGCTTGCCAGGGCAAGCTTCGCCGAATGCGACGGGCTTGAGATCACGCATGAGTTCAAGACGATCCGCTCGGGCGGCGCCAACGATCACGCATACCGCGTGCCCGGCACGATCGGCTACGCCAACCTCACGCTGAAGCGCGGCCTCACCGACAATTTCGATCTCTGGACCTGGTTCGCGGACTCGATCGCCGATCCGTTCCTTCGCGCCAATGCCGAGGTGGTGATGTTCGCGGAGGACGGCAGCACCGAACGTGCCCGCTTCCAGCTCAGCCGCTGCATCCCGGCCAAGATCAAGGCGCCGTCTCTCAACGCCAAGGACGGCACCATCGCGATCGAGGAATTCGCGATGGCCTATGAGAAACTCCAGCTCGCCATGCCCGCGCCGGCGGGAGGCGCCAAATGAGCGAGCAGGTTCTCGTCAAGGCGCGCATGATCGAGCTCAAGCAGGACCTCTCCGATGAGAAGCCCGGCGGCAAGAAGGTCGATGTCCAGTTCAATCCGGAATCGATGAAGGTCACCTTCGCCAACCAAGTCGCCGAACCCAAGGGCGGCGACCAGAAGGCAGGCACCGCCGGCCGCCAGTTCGTCGGCGCCGGCACCACCAAGCTCGCGCTGACGCTCTGGTTCGACGTGACCGCGATGGCGCAGAACGCCGTAGACGAAGTGCGGCGCCTCACCACCCAGATCCTCTATTTCATGACGCCGCAGGAAGCGGAGAGCGACAAGAAGAAGCTTGCGCCGCCCGGCACCCGCTTCTCCTGGGGCTCGTTCATCTTCGACGGCATGGTCGAGGGGTTTGAGGAAAGCCTCGAATTCTTCTCGCCGGCCGGCAAACCGCTCCGCGCCAGCGTCACCCTGACGCTCGCCCAGCAGAAGATTCTGGTCACCGATTATTCGAAGACGACGGGCCTGGTCCCGTCGCGCCCCGGCCAGCGGCCTTTCACCCCGGCGCCGCAGAAAACCAGCCTCCAGAATATGGCCGGCGCGGCGGGCAAGGAGGATTGGCAGGGCGTCGCCGCCGCCAACAATATCGAGGATCCGCTGCGCATGTCCCCCGGCGCGCTGATCGATCTCGACGCGAGCGTCAGTGTCAGCGGCAGCGCGGGCTTCGGTGTCGGCGTCGGCTTCGGCGCCAGCGCGTCAATCACCCCGCCAAGCATAGAGGCAGGGGCCGCCGTGTCGCTGTCGTCCCCCAGACTGTCGATCAATTGAGGAGCATGGCATGGCCGTCGTCATCGACGAATTCGAAGCGACCGGGGAACCGGCCAATGACGCCAAGGGCGATGCCGGGCCACCACAGGAGCCGCGCCCGCACGAAACCCGTCGTCGCCTCCGCGCCGTCGCCCTCCGTGCCGCCCGTGTCTGGTCGCGTTGATCGATGAGCGCCGAGGTCGCCCGTCTGCCGATGCGCCCCGCGCGGCCCTCGATCTTCATCGAGGGGCAGCGCAACCCACAGCTCGAGGCCGGGCTGCTGCGCTATGAGCTGAGCGACAGCATCGAAGGCATGGCGCGCGCGGAGATTTCGTTCGGCAACTGGGGCGGTGAGGACAAGCCCGGCTTCCAGTATTTCGATCGGAAACTCCTGGATTTCGGCAAGAAGCTGAAGGTCGGCGTCGGCGATTCCGATGCCCTGTTCGAAGGGCGCATCACCGGTATCGCCGCCGATTTCCCCGAGGGCGAGGCGGCCCGCATCACCATCTTCGCCGAAGACCGGCTGCAGGACCTGCGCATGACCCGGCGCACGCGCTGCTTCGCGCAATCCTCGCTCGGCGATGTCGTGCGAAAGATCGCACGGGAACATGGCCTCGACGCGCAGGTCGACACCCAGGCGCCGGCCGTGCCGCTGCTCGCCCAGCTCAACCAGACCGATCTTGCGTTCCTGTTCGACGTGGCGCGACGCTTCGACGCCGATATCTTCGTCCAGGGTACCGCGCTCCACGCCGCGCCGGCGCGGACCCAGGAGGGCGTGAAGCTCGCCTGGGCCGGCACCCTCCGCTCCTTCTCCGTACTCGCCGATCTCGCGCATCAGCGCAGCGGTGTCGTCGCCTCGGGCTGGGACGTCGGCGAGAAGAAGGGCGTCAGCCACAAGGGCGCAAAATCGGCGATCGAATCCGAACTCAACGGCGACACCGCCGGCGGCGACATCCTCGTCCAGGCGCTCGGCGAGCGTGTCGACACGGTCGCGCACGGCGTCCCGCGCACCGCCGATGAAGCGAGGCAGCTCGCCGAGGCGAGCTATCGCCACATGGCACGCGGCTTCGTCACCGGCGAAGGCGCCTGCGAGACCGATCCCAAGCTGCGCGCCGGGGTAAAGCTCGACCTCACCGGTCTCGGGCCGCTGTTCGACGGCGGCTACCGCGCGATCTCGGTCACGCATCTCTACGACCCGGAGCACGGCGCGCGCACCGAGTTCCGCTGCAACCGCCCGGGGATCAAGCCGCTATGAACGCGCTGACTCTCCTCGAAGGCGATCGCCGCCAGGCCCAGCTCGACGAGCGCATGCCGTTCGGCCTTGGCGGCATCTGGTACGGCGTCGCGCCGGCGACGGTGATCGACATTGCCGATCCGGACGGCACCGGCCGCGTGCAGGTCACCCTGCCCTGGTGCCCGGATTCCGCCGGCGGCCGTTATGAGGCATGGGCCCGCATGGCGACATTGTTCGCCGGCAAGGATCGCGGCAGCTGGTTCATACCGGACGTCGGGGACGAGGTGCTCATCGCGTTCGAGCATGGCGATCCCTCACGGCCCTATGTCCTTGGCGGCCTGTGGAACGGCACCGACTCCCCACCCGAAAGTGCGAGCTCCCAGAACAATCTCAAGGTCATCAAGTCGCGTAACGGCGTTACCGTCACGCTCGATGACACAAATGGCCAGGAGAAACTGATCCTCGAAACCCCGGGTGGCCAGAAATTCACCCTGAAGGACGGTCCCGGCGCGGTCGAGATCGAGGATTCCAACGGCAATTCGATCAAGCTGGAGACGGCGGGCATCACCGTCACGGCGGCGGCCAAGGTGACGGTAAATGCGTCCCAGGTCGCGATCTCGGCCGGCATGGTCCAGGTGGATGCCGGCATGTCCAAATTCTCGGGCGTGGTCCAAGCCGACACGATCATCACCAACAGCATCGTCTCGGCCAGCTATACGCCGGGCGCGGGGAATATCTGGTGACCGCGCTCGCCCATCCGCTCACCTGGGCCGCACCCCGGCCGATGTGGCGCGGCGCCGCCACGCCCGGTCGCGCGCCGACCATCCTGCGTTTCGCAAATGACGAGTTCATGGAGCAGCTTCTCGGCCTGCTGGAGAC
This sequence comes from Sphingomonas sp. P3_C6, assembly GCF_056402595.1. NCBI lineage: Bacteria > Pseudomonadati > Pseudomonadota > Alphaproteobacteria > Sphingomonadales > Sphingomonadaceae > Sphingomonas > Sphingomonas sp. P3_C6. Next base: position 78,346 of record NZ_JBFUHB010000002.1, on the reverse strand, counting down.
GGATCCCGGCGCGCTGAGCGATCATGTGGCCCGGCACGAGACCTGGCGCTCGCCCCAATTCCAGCAAAAGACCGAGGATCTGGTCGAGCGTGTCCCGCTGCCCGCACCGTTGAAGCTTGCGCGCCTCAAAACCCGGCTCGGCCGCGCGCCAAAACCGATTGCCGCGGTGCCGGTCGATACACCCCGCCTGAAACTCTATCAGCCCGCGCATCAGCGCTTCTATATCGCCGCCGCCACGCTCGCCTGTGCGATCCCCGGCCTACCCGACCGAAAGCTCGCTGGCGGCCATGAACAGGTCGGCTTCGTGCTGCGCCGCCTGATGCCGGCGAGCAAGGACGCGCCTGCCGGCAGCCGGCTCTACGAATATGGCTTCGTCAAGGATGCGACCGGCGCCCGCTGGCAGCGCGTCGCCGAAGGCGATGAGGGCGTGCTCGTCCCGGGCGAAGAGCGCCTGCCCGCCTTCCCATTGGCGCATCAGGATGGTCACGACCTGAAGCGGACGATGTGGGGCGGCCTCATCCCGGTCGGCCGCCGCGAGCAATATCTCAGCGCCGCGATCACCCGCACCGCGCGCCGCCTCGTCGAGGGTCAGACCGAGGCGCTCCAGGGCGCCGCCCCCGTCACGCCCCGCAATTCCAAGCTCGCACGCACCACCGAATTCAAGATCGATTTCGCCGAGCCGTGGAAGGCGCTGATCCAGGCGGTGGTGAAGGCCGCCAACGACATCTACTTTGATAACGGCGACGGCGCGACGCCTGCCAACAAGCAGCTTAGCATCCGCAAACGCAACTGGGGCTATCAGTCGCAAAGCTGGCTGCTGCTGCTCGACCTGATGGCCTTTCTCGACCGCCATCTGCCGACCGTCGCCCAGGCCGTCCGCCAGTCTTCTACCGGCACGCTCTCGGGCGACAAGCTGACGCTCTACACCTGGCTGTCAGCGGACATGTCGACGGGCGACCGAGACACGCTCAACAATGGCTTCAAGCCCGACGACTCCAGCAACATCAATCGTCCTGGTCACCTGCGTAGCCTCGCCGAAGCCTTGCGCCAGGTCGACAGGCCGGGCGTTGCGGCGCTGCTCGAAGGGGTCGAAACCCAATATCGCGATCATAAGGACGATCGGCCCAAATGGCCCCCGTTCCACTATCTGCTCGCGGGCATCGCCACCAGCGACGGCGCCGGTAACGGCATCGCGGCGGCCGGCACGTTCCGCAGCCTTCCGCCGGGCAATCCCGTGGCAGCGACGGACACGGAGACCGACGCTCTCACCGTCTCGCTCACCGGACCGTCCGTGACTGGCCTGTTCGACATCAATCAGGTCGACAAGCTCACCGTGCTCGTCGCCCGCGCGCTCGACACCAGCGACGAGGCGACCGCCCGCGCCCTGCCCTTCGCGCAGCAACTAGCCCAGACCATGGCCGACAGCGTCGGCGACACCGGCCAGTTCCGGCTTCGCTTCGTGCACCTCAATGCCGATTGCGGCCCGGTCCATCCACCGGTCCTGTCGCAGCCCAGCGTGCCGTTCGAGCTGGCCAGTTTCTTCGACCCCGACGCCCCGGCACGGCCAGTCCGCATCAGCCTGCCGATGGACACCAGCCCCGCCGGCCTGCGCAAACATGCGCGCGGCACCGCCTTCGTCCTGTCCGACATGCTGTGCGGTCAGGTTCAGCGCGCCAAGGGCATGGGTTTCATCGATCTCGTACTGCAGGTCCTGCCCTGGCCGCTGCACAAGGAGATCGACACCGGCGACGGTGGCGGCTGCAAGAACGGCAATATCGATATCGGCATGATCTGCTCGCTGTCGATCCCGATCGTCACGCTGTGCGCGCTGATCCTGCTGATGATCATCGTCAGCCTGCTCGACTTCATCTTCCGCTGGATGCCGTTCCTGGCCTTCTGTTTCCCGGTGCCGAAGTTCAAGGGCAAGGGGAGCGGCGGATGAGCAGTCCCTTTGGCAAAGGCCTGGCCTTCCCACCGCGCGTCGACGCCGCCGGCCGGATGCTCTGGTCGGAAGGCGAGCGCAACATCCAGGAATCGATCGCGGTCATCCTGAAGACCGACCTGAACGAGCGTGTCGGCCTGGCCCGCTTCGGCACCAGCCTGAACGCCTTCCTGTTCGAACCCAACAACGCGGCGACCCATGCCCGCATCGCCCATTCGATCGACGCCGCGCTGAAGAAGTGGGAGCCGCGCATCACCGTCGAGACCGTCGATGTCGCCGCCGACGCCGAGGCCACCGAGACCGCAGTCGCCACCATTACCTATCGCCTCGTCGCGACCGGCGCCGCCCAGCGCGTCGCGATCGACGTCCCGCTGGCAGCGAGCTGAGGAGGCCCGGATGCCGCTCCCCGTCCCCCCAATCGACAATCGCCGCTACCAGGCGCTGGTCGACGAGCTGATCGCGCGCATTCCGTCGCACACGCCGGAATGGACCAACTTCACTCAGTCCGATCCCGGCGTCACGCTGATCCAGCTCTTCGCGCACGTCACCGAGAGCCTGCTCTACCGCACCAACCAGATCCCCGAGCGCAACCGCGCCAAGTTCCTCCAGCTGCTCGGCGTGCCGCTTGCCCCGGCGCGCGAGGCACGCGGCCTCGTCGCCTTCGTCAATGAGCGTGCGCCAAAAGGAACCCTGGTCATCCCGCGCGGCAGCGAATTGTTCGCCGGGACCATTCCGTTCCGCACCGCGACCTCGCTCGACGTGCTGCCGGTCGAGGCGAAATTCTATGTCCGCCGGCCGATCACCACACTCAGCCAGGAGCAGCAGGATTATTATGCCCTGCTCTATGCCTCCTATAACAAGCCGTTTCCGCAGCCGCTGAACCTCTACGAAACCGTCGAGGTGGTGAATGGCCAGGGCGTGGACCTCGCCCAGACCGTCGATCACAGCCTGTGGATCGCGCTGCTCGGCCGTAAGGACGACCGCAAGGTGACCGACACCGATGCGGGCGGCTGGGACGATCTGCGCGGCAAGCTGGCGGGACGGACCTTGTCGCTCGGCCTGATGCCCGATCAGGGCGCGGACCAGATCGTGGCGCGGCCCGGTACACCGCCGCCGGCCGCCGACGGACTGCTCCGTTTCGAGGTGCCGGCGCCCGGCCCGGTTGCGCTCGACGCTAGCGGTCGCCCCTCGCCGACCTATGTCCGGCTCACCGCGCGCGCCGATTTCGATCCGCTGACCCAGCCCGGCATCGTCGAGCTGGCACTGCCCGGCGCAGCCGCCGGCATCGATTATTGGGACAATCTCGATCCTCTCGAGGCCGGCGTCGGCGATCTGCCCCCGGCGGTGGACTCGCCCGATGTCTCCGGGCGGCTGGTCACCTGGCTACGTGTACGCTCGGGCAGCACGACCGACGTGAAGCTGCAATGGATCGGGATCAACGCCGCACAGATCCGCCAGCAATTGCTGATCAACGCCGAACAGCTCGCCATCGGCGACAGCACGCCTGATCAGGCCCGCCAGCTTCGCCAGTCCCCGGTACTTGGCGGGTCGGTGATGGTGACCAGCATCGACAACAATGCGCGCCATGACTGGCAGGAGATCGACGACCTCCGCGCGGCAGGACCCGAGCTGCCGATCGCTGGCGCACCTGATATGGGCGATCCGGTCGACGTCTTCTCCTGCGATCCTGAGGCCGGAATCATCCGCTTCGGCGATGGCCTTACCGGTCGCCGCCCGCGCCTGGGCGAAGCGCTTTACGCCAGTTACGCCTGCACCGAGGGTGCCGAGGGCAATGTCGCTGCCTTCATGCTCAAGGCCGGGCCGATGCTTCCGGCCGGCGTCAGCGCGACCAACCCGGTTCCGACCTGGGGTGGTGCCGAGGCTGAAAGCGTTGCGGCTGCCGAGAAGCAGATCCCGCGCTTCGTCACCCACCGCGATCGCCTCGTCACCGCGGACGATTTCCGTGCGATCGCATGGCGCACGCCCGGCGTCGCGATCGGCCGGGTCGAGATCCTGCCCGCCGCCCATCCCGATGTCACCCCGCTGATGATCGGGTCGGCGCCGGGCGCGGTGACCCTGATGGCGATCCCGACGCGCGATCCGGCGCACCCCGATGCGCCCCGCGCCGATCGCCCGTTCCTCAATGCGCTGTGCAATTATCTCGATCCGCGCCGGCTGGTCACGACTGAACTGGTGCTGCGCGGCCCCGACTATGTCGGCATCTGGATCTCGATCGGTATCGACGTCGCGGGCGGTTATGCCGTCGCCGAAGTCGTCGAGACGGTGACGGCGCGGATCAAGGCGTATCTCAGCCCGCTCGCGGCGCCGGGCATGCCGATGCCGCAGCTTCCCATGCTCTACGGTCCGGATATCGACCCGGCGCTGCGCGGCTGGCCGCTGGCCCGCCCGGTCCATTCCCGCGCGCTTCTCGCCGAGGTGGGGCGCGCCGCAGGGGTGGTCGAGGTTGCCGATGTCCTGCTGGCACAAGGCAGCAAGGCGGGGGCGGACTCGGTCGAGATGTCCGGCCTCCAGCTTCCCGAGATCCTCGGCATTTCGGTGGTCGCCGGACCGCCGCTGCCGCTCGACGTGCTGCGCGGCGCCACCGCGACGCCCACCGCCGGCGTCAGCCGCCTGCCGGTCCCCGTTCTGGCGGAGACCTGCTGATGAACGTCAACGGCTCCCGCTTCCACATGCTGCTCGGCGCGGACGATTGGGGTTCGTGCACGAGTGCCGCACCGAAGCCGGTCAAGCTTGCGCAGCAATGGCATGCGCTCGTCCAGGATCCGAAATTCCCGGCCTATGATACCGTGAGCGGTCAGCTCACGCTCCTCCCGCTGGTCGAACCGATCCCGGATACGCCGGGCGAGCCTCGCTTCACGCCGGCCGACCACCGCGACGCGGCCGCCGACCGCAATGGCAATCTCTACGTCGTCGCCGATGACCGGCGCGGCCTGTTGGTTCGGTCCGCGGGCGACACGCGCGTCACGCCGTTCTGGCCGTTCGGCCTCGGTCGCCGCCGCAATACTCGTGCCTTTACCGATGCGATGCCGGATACGCCTGCCGACACCGTCCTTGCCGGCCTTGCGGTCACCACCGGCGATTTCCTGATCGTCGGCTTCATCGCCAATAATGCTGCAGGTTTGCTGCGCTTCGACCTGGTCGGCGGCGGTGCGCCGGAACGGACGATTCTGCCGTCAGGTCTCATCCCCGCATCGCTCGCGCCTACCTGCGACGGCGGGCTGTGGCTGCTCGACGCTGCGACCCCGCGACTGGTCCGGCTCGACAGCGACCTTCGCCTTGCCGCCGAACCGGTGAAGGACGCCGCCCCCGTTTTCGCACCCGAGGATTCCGACCCCAAGGCCGATCATTTCCGTGCCGAAATCGTGATGGTCGATGTCGGGACAGCAACCGCGCCAGTCGCGATCGCCACGCTCTGCGACGGCAGCGTCATCCTGCTCGACGCGCCAGTGAAGGCCACCGCTTCGCTCCATATCGTCGATCCCGGCACGAAGCTCCTCCGCCCGTTGATCGCGCTCGATTTCATCGCCAGCTGCTTCACCGCGACGACCCTCGACGACGCGCCCGCCTTGCTGCTCGCCGACGCCGGGGGCAATCAGGCGCGCCGTGTCCGGCTCGTCGAGCGCGATGGACGCTGGGAGGCAAGTGCTCTTCCCGACACGCTGCCGCTACGTCGGTTCGGCGGCCGCGCCCTTGTCACGATCAGGGACAAGGTCTGTTACGACAGCGGCGCGACCGATCCGATCTGGGTGCCGGTAGTCGAAATCCGCCATCGCAAATTCGCGAAGAGCGCCACTTTCCTGACCGCTGTCTACGACGGCGCAGAGCCGCAATGCGTGTGGGACCGTATCCGCCTTGATGCCTGCATTCCGGCTGGCGCCTCGGTCATGATCGAAGCCCGCGCCGCCGACGACCCCGCCGCCATTGCCATACTCGCCACCGGCTGGATCGCGCAGCCTGCCCTGGTCCTGTCCCCCAGCGGCCCCGAACTACCGGGCAAACGCGCCATCGCCGCCATTGCCACCGATGCAACGGCCGGCAAGGGAAGCTGGGACCTGCTGCTCCAGAACGTCACCGGCCGTTACGCCCAGTTGCGCATCACCCTCAGGGGCGACGAGCGCGTCACGCCGCGCCTGCGCGCCCTGCGCCTCTGGTATCCGCGCTTCTCCTGGGTCAAGCGCTTCCTGCCCGGCGTCTATCGCGAAGACACGGTGTCGGCGTCGTTCCTCGACCGCTTCCTCGCCAATTTCGAAGGCATCGAAACCGGCATCGAGGATCGTATCGGAGGCGCGGAAGCGCTGCTCGACCCGCGTACCATTCCCGCCGAGATGCTCGACTGGCTGTCGAGCTGGTACGAGGTCGCACTCGACCCGTCCTGGGACGAGCGCCGCCGCCGGTTGTTCATTGCCCATGCCGCCGGCTTCTTCGGCTGGCGCGGGACGATTCGTGGCATGCTGCTGGCGCTCAAGCTTGCGCTCGACACCAATGTCACGGCGCAGGATTTCGATCTCGATCGCGCCGCCTGCCCATCCCCAAGGACGATCCGCATCGTCGAGGCCTTTGGTAGCCGCACCCGCGGCCGGGTCTTCACGCCCGCCGATCCGATCTCCACGCCGGGCATCCGCAGCCTGGACGGCGACTGGATACCCGAAGAGGGCGCGCCGGGGCTCTGGGCACGATGGCCTGTGAAGCCGGCGCCGGCCGGCCGCTTCCCGCTTTTCCCTCGCGCCGGCGAGGAAACGAACTGGGCAGCACTGGTGCAGGCCCAATTCGGTTTCGTGCCGGCAGTCGGCCAGGGTGAGCGGGCGCGCTGGCAGGCCTTTCAGCAAACTATCGGCGCGACCTCCCCCGTCGACGACCTGCCGACGACGGCGACCCAGGACTGGCTGCGTTATGTCGCCCTGCCGTCCTATGACCGCTCCGCCTGGCAGGACTATCTGACCGGCCGGTACCGCACGCTCGACCGGCTCAATGCTGCGCACAATAGCGGCTGGGACGATTTCGCCTCGATCCCCCTGCCCGACTATCTTCCGGGCACCGCCGCGGCGGCGCGCGACTGGCTCGCCTTCGAGGGGCAGGAACTGCCGATCGGTCGCGCAGCGCACCGTTTCGCCGTGCTGCTACCCCGCACCCGCGTCGATGCCGACCCGGCGCAGGAAGCTGCCGACCTTGCGCTCGCTCGGCGGATCATCACGCTGGAGAAGCCGGCCCACACCATTTTCGACGTCCGCTTCTACTGGGCGATGAACCGCGTCGGCGAGGCGCGCCTCGGGCTCGACAGCGCCATCGGCCAGGGCAGCCGCGCACCCGAGCTGGTGCCCGGCGCAGTGCTCGGCCGCGCTTATGTTGGCGCGTCCTTCGTCGGCGGGCCCGACACCGCCCCAAGGCAGGGAGCGGATCGCATGCTGAGACAACACACCCAAGGGGAGCCATTTCATGGGATGCTGTAGCCCATTCACGGCCGTGGCGACGGCCTCCGCGGCGGACCCCGGCCGCCACGTCAACTTCACCTCGGGCATGGTCCTGGGCGTCGACGATTATCGCCAGGAGTTCGCCTATCACTCGGCGCGCGACAAATGGATCGTCCGCGATTTCCTCGGCTACGGCACGCTTTCGGGCCTTGCCGTATCTGTCGAGGACGATGGGTCGAACGGCCCGCGCGTCCGCGTCACCGCCGGCGCGGCGGCGGCGCCCAGCGGCCAGATGATCTGCGTCGGGCGAGAGCAATGCGGCAGCCTGAACGCGTGGCTAGCCCGCGAGGAGGTGAAGGAGAAGATCCGGCTGATGCTGCTCGATCCCAACCAGGATCATCTCGATCTCAGCCTGTACCTGACGCTCTGCTATGTCGATTGCGCGGTGGCCGACATACCCATCCCGGGCGAGCCCTGCCGCAGCGACGAGAACCTGATGGCGCCGTCGCGCATCGCCGACGACTACACGCTGACCTTCGCCTTCGAGGCACCGCCGATGACCGAGGCGGAAGCGATCCCGGCGCTCGATAGTTTCCTCGCGCAGCTCGGCACCGATCCCGGCAAACCCAATGATGCAGCGAGTTTCGCCAATGCCCTGCGCATTGCCGAACTCCAACTCCAGCTCGCGCTGGGCGTCTATCCGGCCGACGCGCCGGAGCCGGCCGCCGGCGACCTGGCCCCGCTCAAGGTCAACCCCAATTTCGAGACAAGCTTCCGCACCGCGCTCAAGACATTGTGGGTGACGAAGCTTCGCCCACGGGTGGCGGCGCAGCGCTGCGGCACCAGTGCCGTGCCCGCCAATGATTGCGTGCTCCTCACCCAGGTCAATCTCCCGATCGTCAAGGCTGACACGACCTGGTCGGTCGACGGGGACGAAAGCGTGGTGCTGCTCGATGACAGCCTCAGGCCGGTGCTGCTCTCCGCCGGCATCGCCCAGTCGACCTTTGGCGGCAGCGTGGTGGCCGACTCCTCGGGCCTCGGTGTCGAATTCCTCACCGCGGCGGGCTCGATCTCCGAGAAGACCCGTGTCGCGATCGTCCGGTCGGACAAGCCGATCACCGTCACCATCCCGGAGGCCACCAAGAATCTCGGGAAGGAGCTCAACGTCAAGGCAGGCGGCAAGGGAGAGATAAGCGTCGACGCTGCCGCCGGCTCCAAGATCGACGGCGAGGCTATTTTGAAGCTCGCGGTCCGCGGCGCGGTCAGCCTCGTCTCGGACGGCGCCGGCACCTGGCACGTCACGGGCCTGGTCAAATGAGCGGCAGCGACTTCATCGCGCTGGAGCAGCCGGTCAGCGACGGCGGCATCGAAAGCGTCAATTTCTTCAACGGCCGCTTGCTCACCGGTGGCGACATGCAGCGCGAGCAGCGCGCGAGGCGAGGCAGCGAGGCGCGGCTCGGCGAGGCGCTGGGCGACGGCATCGCCTTCGGCCTGGACGTCGCGGCGCTCCCGCCCGATGCCGACGACACCCTGGCGTCGATCCAGGTCCAGCCGGGCCTCGCCATCAACCGCACCGGGCAATTGCTGCGCCTGACCCAGCCCGAACGCATCCGCCTGTCGCGCACCGATTCCACCAGCTTCGCCACCGGCGGCTGCGCCTTCGACGATTGTGTGCCGCTCGCCGGTGGCACCTATGTCGCGGGCGAGGGCCTGTATCTCCTCACCATCGCGCCCGCCGAAACCGCTACCGGCCGCGCCCCCTCCAACGGGCTCGGCGCGACGGGGGCACCATGCGACATCGACCGCCGCATCGACGGCGTACGCTTCCGCCTGTTGGAGATTCCGTCCTCGCTCTACGCCGACCTGACCGTCACCGACCCCGGTTTCCGCAACGGCCTTGCCTATAAATGCTTCGGCCCCGGCGTGCTGGTCGACTGGGCAACGGCGCTGATTGCGGGCGGCGCGCGCACCGACCCGTTACTCGACAAGATGGAAGGGTACGGCTTCAGCCAGCAGGAAGTCGCGCTCGCACTGATCGGTTTCCAGGGCGCAGCCAATCTGACCCTGCTCGACAGCTGGGCGGTCCGCCGCCCGCTCTCGCTCCCCGACGCGACCGGTGCCTTTCACGGCGCCACCGCACCGCGCCGTATCGCCACCGGCCGCGCGATGCTGGCCCAGTTCCAGGCGCAGTTCGCCGATCTCCGCTCGGCCAGCACGCCCGCGCTCAAGGCCCGGACTCATTTCCCGCATCTGCCGCCGGTCGGCATCCTCCCGCGCATGACGGCCGACCAGGCCAAGGATTTCTTCGGCGGCATGACGATCCGTGGCCCGGTCCACATCAACAGTGCCACGGTCGAGCAGTTGATCCGGGAAAGTCTCGCCTTCCCCGCGATCCGTTCGGCCAGCAACGAAATCGTCTGGCTTTACGCCGTCGCCGAGAATCTGATTGCCGGCGCCAAGGCAGCGGCCGACCCGGCCAGGCCGGATCCGTACCTGATCTTCGCCTCGGCCAACATCGCTTACCGCGGCGACGCCCGCTTCAATCTCCACCGCTGGAATTACGCCAACTACGCGCTCGGCGGCGGCTGACGCCGGAAAGGATCGATCATGGTTCAAACCACTTCAGACCCCGGCAGCATCTCGGTCCCGATGTCGAGCATCCTCGACGCGCTCGAAGGGGTGCTGACCGAGGCCGAACGCAACGCCCTGTTCGAACAGCTCATCGGCCTGCGTCCGTCGGGCGTGGCGCCGGGTGACCTGATCACGGCCGAACTGTTCAATCAGGTGCTCAGCGACATCAACGACCTGTCGATACGGCTGGCGGCGCTGGAAGGGGCGTCCGGCGGGCCCATCCTCGACTCGCTCGATCCACCTACAACCGTTGCGGTCAACGGCGTGCTGATCGTCACGGGCCGCAACTTCAATCCCGACCGGCGCTTCAACATCGTCAAGATGGGTGACATCGAGATCAGCCAGTTCCGTGCCGATTCCTCGCCGACCCATCTCATCTTCCCGGTTCCCGACCTGTTCACCGGCCTACCGGACAGCCTTCCGGTCCGTGTCATCACCGGCGGGCGCATGTCGAACGCGATGCCGATCACCGTCGTCCCCCAGGAAAAGACCCAGGGTGGCGACTTCTTCATCGGTGCCGGACAGACCGGTGGCGACACGGTCAAGGTCGGCGATACCCTGACGATCACCTGGCAAGTCCAGGCGATAACCTTCTTCGAAGACAACGCAGCGCTGTCCCTAGTGGTCGGCAGCCCGCAGGGCGCGACCGCGTCGGCGTGGCTCGGCACCGCAGCCTTTCAGCCGCCGTCACTAGAAATCCTTCCCGGCGCGACCAAGGCAGTCAAGCTGTCGGTCAAGGTTCCGACCGGAGCGACCTCGGTCCAGCTCAGTATCAAGGTGGTGAGCCAGGACGGGCATGTCACCAACATCTCCGATCCAGTGGCGATCACCGTCGGTCAGGCGGTCGAAGTTTCCGATGCCCGCACGGCGATCAGCTACAATACGGTGTTCGGCGGTTTCATCACCGAAGGAACCGTCACGATCGACGGCGCCGACGGGCAGGGCCTGCTCGTCCAGAAGAACAAGAACAGCAAGTTCAAGGTTCATGCGGTCGACACGCGCGCCAATGGCGATCCGGCCGACTACACCTATAGCGTCGAATTTGTCGGCCCGGCCAATGGCTTCACGGTGGATCCGTTGCTGCCTTCCGCTGCGCCTGGAATCCCCGCGGGGCAGGATGGTCCTTTCGACGTTCCGCTCAAGGCCCAGGCGGGGACCACCACCGGCGCAACCGCGCGGATCAAGATCATCTGCAGCCAGACGAAAACCAGCGGCAATCTCACGCCTTACAAATCCTTCCGCATCATCCCCGTGAAAATCGTCGACTGAAAGGAGTCCCACGATGGCGACCACCGATACCCTATGCTTCGGCGACGCAGACGGCGTCACCGGCAATCCTAACCCCGACGGGCTTATCGATTTCGATTTCCTGCCGTTCAGCCCGGCGGAGCCGGTGCCGGAACACGGCTATGTCAATGGTTGCCGGCTGACCTTCGGGCCGGACATCGCCCAGGACGCCGGCGCGCAGGTGGCGCGGGTCATCTTCCAGGGCGTGCGTCAGCCAAGCCCTGACGTCATCGCCATGGGCTTCATGTGCCGGTTCGATCCGAGTTTCGACCCGGAGGATTTCATCGTGCTCGCTCTGCAGAGTTCGTTCAAATCCGGTCCGCGGCGGATGATCATCATCAACCCGAGCGTCAACGATACTGGCGTCGAGGCCGGCGTTGGCGACGGCCCCAACCAGATCAAACGCAATGTCACGCCGCTCCCCGCGCAAATCGACTTCTATGAGGACAATGGCGGCGTCTGGAAGGTGATGCCCGTCGCCCCTTCCGGCGTCCAGATCAAGCTGCGCTCGTGGAAACCGGGGCGCCCACAGGGTTCGCCCGAAGAATGCGCCTGGAGCGTGGAGGTCCTAATGCCGCGCACCGGAGGCGCCAACTGGATCACGCTCAACGACGATTTCGGGCTGTATTTCAATATCGTTCGTACGTTCAACATGGCGTCGGCCGCAGTCCAGTCATCCTTCCCCACGACGGCCGCCGACCTTCCTGCTCAGCCTGACATCACCTTTGTCGTGCCCCAATGGGGGCATGGGCTGATTCCGGGCATCCAGGTGCCGCCAGGCAAAAATCTCGGGCTTGGTGTACGCTTCAAGAATGGCTGGATGGGCGTCGGCCGCCGTAGCCTTGGATCGGGTAGCCAAACCCTTACCAGCACGATCGAGGGGCTGGGTGGCGCAAGCGACAATGAACTGGTCGCCATCATCGAAAATACCGGCAACGCGCCTGCGAACGACATCACCGCCGAGTTCCGCTTCGCCAATTGGGGGCTCGGGGACTACGGCTTCCACGACTGGGACCAGCCAGCGAATCTGCAGCCCAATCCCGCGCCACGACGGGTCGGCCCAAATCCGCTCGATCCCCCTATCGACCTCGGCCCGGCACCGCAGGCGAATATGCCGACGAACAATGAATGCAGCGCGCCGTGGCCACGATCCAAGGTCCCGCCGGAAATCCAGAATTCGCCGCATCAATGCCTGTGGGTGCAGCTGAGTTCGGCCACAGGGGTCAATTTCATCCAGTCGTCGACCAGACGGAACATGGATTTTGCCCATTTCTCCTCGGTCGAACGAGTGGCCGAGATAAGCGGCGAGGGCTATCCCGACCCCGCCGATGGGTCGGGCGAACATGATTTCCTGCTTCAGACCTTCTGCCGCCAGATCAATCTCTACGAGCTGGTTCGGGAAAAGGATCTTCCCGAGGATGAACTCAAAGGCATCATCCAGGGTGCGCTGGAACATGCCTATGACGGCGTGCCAAAAGAGCAGGGCAGCACCGTCCCGACCAAACCCGGCAGGGACATGTGGCGCAACAGCGTCATCTATTTCTGGATCACGCTCGGCTATCGCCGAACCGGAACCTTCATCGAGATCAAGGGCCGACGCTACGAGAATCTCGATCGAAGTCCTGGGGAATTCGGCTTGGTCGCCTATCATCCGGCGACGCAGGACCAGTTCAGCTACTCGTTCGATGGGCCCGGTCTGGTTCAGTACGAGCCGGGCGTCTACGGGATAAAGGTCCCGCACAAGGGCAGGACCCAGATCAAGGTCAAGGTCGGAGCCGACCGCGAAGGCCCGGCCGGGGATCGTTCCAAACTGCCAAGGGTCCCGTGGCCGAAGCCGGGAACAGTTGGCCCCGGTGACGATGGCACGGACACCGGCCAGCTTCCCAAGGGCTGCCTTGCTTTGCTGATGGGTATCTTCGGCAAGAAGCAGGCCTAGATCGCTCGTGGAGGCGCCCCTCCTCGTCCATCATGCGCGCGTGGCTTCTTCGGCGGCCGCGCGCGGTGATGTCGAGCGCTGGCTCGACAATGTGCCGGTCGAGGCGCTGGGGCTCGGTGAGGGCGAGCTGTTCTATGTGCCCCGCCTGCGCATGCATGTTCCGCAACGCGGTGGGATCGGCACGACCCGCATGCCCGACCGGATCCTCGCCGCGCTCCGCCAGTTGCTCGCCGGTGCCGAGAGCGGCTGGGACCTGGGTTTCGTGCCCGACCGGCCCTATCGCTTCACCAGCCGCAGCAGATATTCGGCATGGCTGATCCGGCTGTGGCTCAGCGATGGATCGCCCGCTGCGCGGGAGGCTTTTATCCGATCCTCCGGCCATGCTGACCTTGTCGAATGGCAGCGCGCCGTCCTGCTCCGCGACGGTCCCGCACTGGTCGCGACGATCGCGAGACTGGCGGAGATCGGAATCGCCGCGCGCTGGATCGCCCGGTTCGAACCTGCGGACATGACGCTGGCCCAGCGCGCGATCGAGGCAAGCTTCGCCCTTCCGCCCGCGGCACAGCTCGACACAAAATCCCCCTCCCGATCGGCGATCGAACTTGAGACGCGCCGTGCACCGACGGATCGTTTCTTCGGGCTTCTTCGGGAAACCGTCGCCTGGCTGGTCGCCCGCGGCAATGAGTGGAGCAGCCTGCCCGAACCCATGCGGGCCATGCTCCTCGGTGCGGCCATAGTGGCGCGGAAGCCGGCTATCGCGTCGGATCGGCCCATCGGCATTGCGACCGCGATCGCAACCGCCGCTGCCTTTCCTGAAATCCTTTTGGAAGAAGCCCCCATCCAGCCCGCTCCGTCACCGGCCGCTGAAGTCACGCCCCCTATGAAGGCGCGCGATGCCGGATCGGCCATCGCTGTGGAACGGCACCAAACGCGAACTGCACCGTCGGCACGACCGACCAGTTCCCGCCACGCCGTCGAGCCCCGGATATCGCCGGACACGCCAGACCATATTGCTGCATCATTCCGCGCAGCAATCGGACAGCAATTCGATCCCCCGCCGCCCGTCGACGCGCCGCAGGCCGCGATGCCGGAGCGTGCCCAGCCCGTCACCCTGCTCGCCCTCGATTCCCGCTTCTCGACCGGTTATGGCGGTCTGCTGTTCCTGCTGAACGCCTTCATCGCCCTTGGCCTCTATCCGGATTTCACCCAGCCCAAGGGCACGCGCCTGCAACCATCACCGCTCTGGCTCGCGGATCGCATCGGCCGCTACTGGTTCGGCAGGCCTTATCGCCGCGATCCTCTGGCGAACTGGATCGCTGCCCATGCCGAGGGCGGCCACCCGCCGCGCACCTGGCGCGTGCAGGACGAATGGCTGAGCGGCTTCGAAACGCGCACCATGCCCCGCCTGACACGAAGCCGCCGCCGCGTCACCTTATGGCATCCCGCCGGTTTCCCGCTGTTCGACGGTGACGAAAGGGATCGTCCCGAAAGGCATCGCCATGCTCGCATGATATCCAGGACGCCGGCGCGCCTTCCGTTGGCGGATCGCTGGCCTGCGTGTCTCGCGCTCTATCTGAATGCCCGGTTGAAAAGCCTGGCGGGTACGGGCCTTTCGCTGCTTGCCCAGCCGGCCAGTATCGACGTCCGCGACCTCGATATACGCGCGACCTTCGGCCTCGACCGGCACCCGGTCGAACTAAGGCTCGCCGGGCTCGACCGCAATCCCGGCTGGCAGCCAGCAGAAGGGCGGTCGATCGCCTTCGCCTTCGAATGAGCAATCCCTTCGCCTCGATCGCCCCCGGAGCGGCAAGCCATTTTCGGCTCGTGCTGTTCGGTACCGTGCTGCGTATCGCTGATCTGGTCTCGCCGGCTGATCGGCCAGCCTTCCTCGCCCAGTATCTCGATGAATGCGCAGGACTCTGGGGCGGCAAGCGCGCACCGGACGCAAGCCAGTGGAACGCCTTCTTGGATCTGTGGGCTGGCGTCTTTCCCGGTCTCCCTTTTAACCGCCTGAGCGCAGGGCGCCCATCCCTTTACCGCGACCTGGTCGCGACCATCGCGCTGATCGAGGAGGATCCGAGCTTCGCCCTGCTGGCCGAATCCGAGACCGGCTTCGCGACGCTCGGCGGCCTCACCGCCCTGTGGCGCGATGCCGTTCCCGATCGCGAGAGCGGCACGGTGCGCGACCTGCTGCTAGAGATGATCACCAGCGGCGTTATCACCGTCGCCGACCAGCAGGCTGCCCGCCCCGATTGGCAGCTACGCCTCGCCAACCCGATCCACGACCTGCTTTCCGGCGCTTTGCCGCGCCTCGATGGCGCCCGTTTCGAACCTTGCGACACCCTGCCCGACCTAGCCAGCTGGGTCGGCGACCCGGACCCGACCGCGCTTGCCCAGATGCTCGCGGCGAACCGCAGCGCCTTGATCCTCGTGCGTGGCCCGCGGAGCAACGGGCGCAGGACGCTGCTTCGTACCGCCGCGCGCCATGCCGGACTCAATGTGTTGACGGTGGTACCCGGCCTGCTGACCGACTCCGCGCTATGGCGCACCGCCGGCGCGCTTGCCCATACCGGCAATGCGATGATCCTCGCGGAACTCCAGCCGGCGCCCGGCGAGACCATCGAATTGCCGGCCCACCCGCTGTTCGCCGGGGCGATCGGCGTGGTGACTGGCATGATCGGCGGCGTGCGTCCGCCCGGCACCGCCCCGACCATCATGATCCCCCGGCCGATGCCGGACGCTGCCGCCCGTGAAGCGCAGTGGCGAGCGATCGGTCTCGATCGGCTTGCTGAAAGCCTGGGCGATCTATCGCTGACCTCGGGGAATATCCGCCGCGCGGCCGAGGGCGCCGCCAGCCGCGCCTCCCTCGCCGGGCACCCCGCCATCACGCGCGACGATGTGAAGACCGCACTGCGCGACCTGCGCGACGCAGGCCTCGACGCGCTCGCCACGCCGATCGAGAACGAGACACCCGAGCCGCTCCAGCTCGAAACCCAGGATGCCGCCGAATTCGACGCGCTGCTGCTGCGCTGCCGCCATCGCGAGGCACTGGGCGATCCCGGCGGCGGGCGCGGCGTCCGTGCGCTTTTCGCCGGCCCAAGCGGCACCGGCAAGACGCTCGCCGCACGGCACATCGCCGCAGCGCTGGGCAAGGATCTGTATCGCATCGACCTTTCCGCCACCGTCAGCAAATATATCGGCGAAACCGAAAAGAGCCTCGAACGCGCTCTCTCGGCGGCTGAGTCCCTCAACATCGTGCTGCTGCTCGACGAAGGCGACGCGCTGATGGCCCGGCGCACCGACGTGTCCTCGTCGAACGACCGCTACGCCAATCTCGAAACCAATTTCCTGCTCCAGCGGATCGAATCCTTCGATGGCATCCTCGTCGTCACCAGCAATGACGCCGACCGGATCGATCCTGCCTTCTCACGCCGCATGGATGCGGTCCTGACCTTCCATGCGCCCGACGAAATCCGCCGCCACGACATCCTGCGCCAGTTGCTCGGCGAACATGGTGTCTCGCCGGGCCTGCTCCACGACATCGCTTGCCGCTGCGCGCTCAGCGGAGGGCAGTTGCGCAACATCGCCCTTCACGCGCGGCTGCTCGCCTTCGATGCGGGCAAACCGATCGGCGATGCGGATCTGCGGCAAGCGGTGGTGCGCGAATATCGCAAGTCAGGCGATTACTGCCCCCTGAAGCTGCCCCTCGCGGCCGTCGGCTGACATGGCGGAAAGCGCGCGCCAGGCGAAGGCCGAGGAAACGCGCAGCACCGTGCGTGCCACTCAGCCAGCCCGCGCCACCATCGCCCGCTCGGCGCTCGACAGCCGCCGCTCTACCCTGCTCAGCAAAAAGACGATCCAGCCATCGCTGCGCGTCTCGCAGCCGAGCGACGCTGCGGAGGCAGAGGCGGACCGCGTTGCCAGGGCGGTCGTCTCGATGCCCGCCCCGGCGCCCGACACGACTCACCGCAGCGCGCCGATGCTGCACCGTGCGGCCGCTCCGACGGCGAAAAAGGGCACCAGGGCCGCCTCTGCGGGGGCCGATCCGGATACCGAAAAAGAGGTCCGCAAGGCGGCAACCGGGGGCGCTGCATTGCCCGCCAAGGTCCGCAAGACGCTGGAACCACGGTTCCGCGCCAGCTTCGCCGGGGTGCGCATCCATACCGATGGCAACGCAGCGAAGCTGTCGGCCAAGCTGGGCGCCCGCGCCTTCACCTTCGGAAACCATATCTTCTTCGGCGGCGGCGCCTATGATCCCAACAGCAAGGGCGGCATGGAACTCATCGCCCATGAACTGACCCATACGATCCAGCAGGGCGAGACGATCCAGCGCAAGGCCGATCCCGCGGCCGATACGCGCGTCAGTCAGAGGACCGGGCATCAGGCAAGCCGCCTCGGGCTCAGCGACGCGCTCAACTTTTTCGCCGATGCCGCCAACGCGATCCCCGGCTTCCGCATGTTCACCATCCTGATCGGCGTGAACCCGATCAACATGAGCGCGGTCGAGGCGAGCGCCGCCAACATCCTGCGCGCGATCGTCGAGTTCCTGCCCGGCGGCAACGTCATCACGCGCGTGCTCGACAGCTACGGCATCTTCGGCAAGGTCGGCGGCTGGATCGAAGGGCAGCTCAAATCGCTCGGTATCAGCGGCGCCTCGATCAAAGCGGCGATCGACAAGTTCCTCGAATCGCTGAGCTGGAAGGACATCTTCAATCTCAGCGGCGTGTGGGAACGCGCCAAGTCGATCTTCACTGACCCGATCAGCCGGATCATCTCCTTCGCCAAATCGCTGTTCAGCGAGATCCTCCGCATGGTCCGCGAGGCGGTGCTGCGCCCGCTTGCGGCGCTGGCCGAGGGATCGGCAGGCTACCCGTTGCTCAAGGTCGTGATCGGTTTCGATCCGGTGACGGGCGAAGCGGTCCAGCCGACCGCGGAGGCGGTGATCGGCGGCCTGCTGACCCTCGTCGGCCAGCAGGAACTCTGGGCGAACATCCAGCGCGCCAAGGCGATTCCCCGCGCCTGGGCTTGGTTCAAGGGGGCGATGGGCGGCATCAAGGCGCTCGTCAGCAGTATCCCGAGCCGCTTCATCGCCGCGCTCAAGGGCCTCGAGATCATGGATTTCGTGGTGCTGCCCAGCGCCTTCATCAAGCTGGCCAAGGTCTTCGGCAACTTCATGGGCGATTTCGGCTCATGGGCGCTCGGCACCGTCATTGACCTGCTCAAGATCATCGTCGAGGTCGTGGCGCCGGGTGCCATGCCCTACATCGCCAAGGCCGGCGCCGCCTTCAACAAGATCCTCAAGGATCCGGTCGGCTTCGTCCAGACGCTGGTCCGCGCCGGCAAGCTCGGCCTCACTCAGTTCGCCGGCAATTTCCTTACCCATCTCAAGGCGTCGCTGATCGGCTGGCTCACCGGCGCGATGGGCGGTGCCGGCGTCTATATCCCGCAGGGTTTCTCGCTGAGCGAATTGCTGAAGTTCGTTCTCTCGGTGCTCGGCCTCACCTGGGCTCATCTCCGCCCGAGGCTCGTCGCCCTAAGCAGCGAACCCGTCGTCAAGGGCCTCGAGGACGGCTTCGCCCTGGTCAAGACGCTGGTGAAGGAAGGCCCAGCTGCTGCCTGGCAGCAGATCGTCGAAACGCTGGGCAATCTGAAGGACATGGTCATCGACCAGGTCATGGCATTCGTGAAGGGCAAGATCGTCGAGGTGGCAATCTCGAAACTGGCGATGATGCTCAGCCCGGCCGGCGCGCTCATCCAGGCGATCATCTCGATCTACAATACGGTGATGTTCTTCATCGAACGGCTGCAGCAGATCGCCCAGGTTGCGGCGAGCTTCATCGATTCGATCGCGACCATCGCCGCCGGCAATGTCGGCCCCGCGGCCAACCGCGTCGAAAAGACCATGGCCGGCCTGCTGACACTTGTGATCAGTTTCCTTGCCCGCTTCGCCGGCCTCGGCAAGGTTTCCACGATCATCAACAACCTGATCGCCAAGGTCCGCGCGCCAATCTTCAAGGCGTTCGACCGCGTCGCCGGCTGGATCATCGCGCAGGCCAAGAAGCTCGGGAAATTCCTGCTCAACAAAGTCACCGGGGGTGGAAAAAAGAAGCCCGAGAGTCCCGCCGACGCACGCAGTCGTGCGGTTAAGGAGCACGTCCGCCAAGCTCTGGCAGGCCGTTCGGTCGTCGACCGCGCTACGGCGGACAGCCTTCTCGGCTCTACCTATTCCCGGTTCACAGGTGAGGGACTGAAGGGGCTCAGGACAAAGATCGATCTCAATTCGCCTACCCCAAGACTGATCGTCCTCGCCAATGCCAGCGCGACGGAGGAAGTCGCTGCCCTGCCCGTCAATGCCACCGGCGCGCGCGACGCCTTGGCCTATGTCTATCGCTTCAGCTATCTGCGCGGGAAGACCATCCTTCAGGTCTATTACGACGATGACGGAAAGCGGCTCGACGGCATCATCGAGAATGAGCCGGAATCGCCGGGCAAACCCCATGCCGAGGAGGTCTTTATCAACCGGCATCTTCCCGGGCTTGCTGTGCAAATCCGGGCCGATCACGCCGCTGGCAGGCTCAAGGCGAAGCCGGGCTCTCCCGTGAAGATAGAGCTGAATCTCAATCGCCTGCCATGCCAGGCGTGCAGCAGTATTCTGTCAGGCGTCGCAGGCCGCTATCCGGACATGCGCTTCCTGGTGCGCGCATCCTCGGTGTCCAACTCGGGATCGGCGAGCAAATTTGTGCCGTCGGATTCCGAAGCGCATATCGATTTCATCAAGAAAATGATCGAGGCCAACATCGACGTCGCACCGCTACCGATCTTCGATGAGGTGTGGAAGAAAATCCTGCAGCTCGGCAATGCTGCAAAGGCCGGCAAAATTGCGTTACGCAACGGCAGCCTGGCGCAGGAAATCACTTCCGCTCAAGGGCTGATGAACTCGGGCATGGCCGAGACCATCAAGGTCAAAGAACTGATCGATGCCGCAAAGAAGCGTGCGGCGATGGGCAAGATCCCACCAAAGGGTAGCGCTCCCTGATATTATCTCTGGCGCAGGCCTTCCGAAATCCAGCCGCAGTAGGATGTGAACAAGCGAGCGCAAGTATGATGCAAGTGACGGAGATTCTCACAATCCCCTCAATGCGACGTCCGATAATCCTCACTATATCCCGTTCTGATGTTCGTGACCTTCATCCGACGATCAGGCCACACCGATATATCCAGCGAGAAGCCACCATCCTCCGGCCCGTCAGGATTGGCGATGAACTCGGCCGGACGGTTCACTTCAGGGCTCTTCGTCGCATAGTGCAACTGCCACACCACCGGATGCGATGGTGCGGCTGCGATCGTTCGGAACACCCGCGCGTCCCCACCCTTGGTCGCACCGTTGGCCATCAGCGCGACGCGCGGCTGCAGCGCCGCCAGCAATGGCGCCGTCGTGCTGAGCTGCGATCCGTGATGCGACACCACCAGGAGGTCGGCGCGTCCCAGCCGGTTGACCGGGCAGACCAGCCCGATCTCCACATCGGCGGTCAGGTCCGCCAAGCTCACGACACGCGCCTTGCCGTAGCTTGCGACGACACCGATCGATCGCGGATTCTCCTCTCCGCCATTGCCCATGTCGGGCGATGGCGGGGCGTCACAACCCGGCGTCGGTCCGCCTGCACCGTTGAGCGCGCTCGGGAGCAGTCCTCGATCGGCCGAGACGATGTCCAGCGTCAGCGCCCCGACCACGATCCGTTCGCCCGCCTTGACGGTCCGGTGTTTGCGCCCCTTCAGCAGCGCTTCGTAGCGCGCGTAGAGCGAGGCGGTCGCATTGGGCCCGGGTTCCTTGCCGACCGGCGGCATTTCCCGATTGGGGCCATGGTCGATGATCTCGCCGACCGGCATCACCGCCAGCAGGTCCTGTATGCCGCCGACATGGTCGAGATGGTAATGCGTGATGATCAGATAATCGATCCTGGTGACGCCCAGCCGCTTCGCAGCGATGACGATGCGGTTCGCACTCGATTGCGGCAGTGGCGCTCCCGGTATCCCGACGGGCCAGCCGGTGTCGAACAGAACCGACTTGCCCTCCGGCGTGACGAACAATGTGCCCCCGCCGCCTTCGACGTCGATCGACACCACGTGAAGCGGTTTTGCCCCCGCGGCAGCGCCGGGCAGCGCTGTCGGAGCGGCCAGGAGCAATGCCGCGAAGGCCGCAGTCACGCGGCGCGATGAATTCCTGCCCTGTCGGGTGTTAGTCACAGGCTCTACTCCTCTCGGGATTCCGGTCAGGTGGGCCGAACCGGCGATCGTGTCCACCTCACCGGCGGTCGCATCGTTTCCATCGCTCTACCCACGCGCAGTGTGCGCCGTAATCATTGTATACAAAACAGCGAGACACCAGAGTCGCGGTGCAGATGGCCGTATCGGCCCTAGCTCCCAGACGATGGCGGAAATTCTTCGCACGCCCGGTTCATCCGTACGGATGGTTCGCCTTGGCCGTTCAGCGTTGCGCAACCTTGCATACATAATTAGGCGGCATGGCGCGGCGACGGGCCCCGGTAAGCGATCCCTCACTGGAGTTCATGTGACAATGCGGAAGCGTGGTTTTGCAGCAAGCGCTGCCCTTCTGACCTTCGGGATCCTGGCGGGCCACAGCCTGTCGGCGCAGCCGATCGGCAAGCCCGATGCCCAGGTGCCGCCGCCCGGTCCGGCGCTCGATCTCATCAACCAGCGCTGCAGCGCGTGTCACACTGCCGCGACCGTCTTTTCGGAGCGCAAGTCGCCTGACGACTGGGCTGCGACGGTGCAGCTGATGGTCGATCGCGGTGCCGAGTTGAAGCATGAAGAGACCGATGCAGTGATCGACTATCTCAGCAAGAATTTCTCCGACACGCCGGCCGCTGCGCCTGCCGCCGCACCGACCTCAGCGCCAGCTTCTTGAACAAAACAACTCCCGAAACGGAAGAGGGCGGCCCCGCCATCGCGGCCCCGCCCTTTTTATGGCCACGGCTCGGCTAACCGCGTCCAATTCCTTATTTCCTGACACCCAGCGCAATCACCTGCGCGTCATGCGTGACGAGATAGACCTTGCCCAGCGCCACCACCGGCTGGCTGAAATGGGTCCAGGCCTTGATCGTATCCTTGCTAGAATAAAGCTGCTTCCCGGTCTCCGCGTCGAAGGCGTAGAGGATCATGTTGCCGACCGGGGTGGAGCGATATTTGGCCGATGCGGCGGTCGCGCTGTTCAGGCGTGAACCGTCCGGCAGAGTAGGATTCTGAATCGCCTGGCCGCCGGTCTGGGTCGCATAGACCACGCCGTTCGCGACCACGGGCGGGTCGGGCATGATCATGTTGCCGGAGATCCATTCGGGGCTGAGCGCGACCTTGTCGCCTTCGTTTATCACCTGGAACGCCATGATGCTGCCATTGGGCGATTCCCCCCCATCGCTCTTGAACGCAGGCGCGAACTTCGAGCGCGGGCCCCACATCGGCAGATAAAGGTACCGCTTGCCCTCGGGATTTTCATAAGTCGTCACCGCGCCCCAGACGCCCTGGCTCGGATCGGTGCCGGCGGCCGCATCGTTGCCGAGCTGCTGCGACTTGTAGAGATATTGCTGGTGGTTCTTGGCCTGGCCGCCGCCCATGTCGTTCGCGTCGAGCAGGTAGAGCACGCCTTCCTTCTGCGCGGTCGCGACCAGTGTCTTGCCGCCGAACGGGAACACCACAGGGCTGGCCGAGCCTGCCAGATCGTGCGCGAAGATATATTTGAAATTCTCCGGCGTGAACGAATCCGCCACCCGCGTCGCCTTGGGCGTCAGCTTCATGATCGTGTCGCCCCAACTGCCGGCGGGCGGATCATAGACACCGTCCGAGGTCTGGAAGATCACCGTGTTGCCCGGCCCCCGCGCGAGACCACCCCGGCCCCAGGGCCCCGCCGGCCGGCCGCCGCTGGTATAGAAGCGGGTGAGGTGCGGATTGGCCAGGTCACGCACATCGACGGCGGTGACGGCCGATGGATCGGTCATCACGGCAGGGACGGCCTGTGCCGCACTGCGCCGCGGGTTCGGCGCAACCGCCGATGCCATCGCCGAGCGCGGGTCCTGCACTTCACCACAGGCGCGGCCGCTGGTCGTATAGACGATGTCGTCGATCAGATTAAGGCTCCAGGCGCGCGTGAACGGCGCGACCATCTCGAGCGGCGTCATCTTCTCCGCACCGTCTCCCAGGCTCRGCGCGCGCAGCTTGCCGTCGCTGGGAATGAAGAAGACGAGAGCCCTGGCGTTGTCGACCACCGGGGTCGCATTGGCGGTGTTCGGGCAGAGCCAGGTGGCGCCCTTCTTTGCCGTGATCGGATTCGGGAATGTCTTATGCCAAAGCGCAGCCCCGGTATCGGCATCGATCGCGAAGAGCGTATCGTCGGCACCGAGCAGGTACATGACATTCTTATTGCCCTGCGGCGTCGCGACGCCGGCTGCGATGATCGGCGACGTCAGGGTCGACAGCACCACGTCGGTAACCGGCGTGGAGAGCTTCGTGCTCCACTGCACCTTCAGCTTGGCGACATTCTTCCTGTCGAGCGTGCGCTCGCCGCGGTTCCAGGCGGTCCGCTCCTGATCATACCCCCATGTGGTCCATTCGTTCGCCGCAGCGGCCACCGCCGCGGGAGGCTCCCGGGCTGGCGCGGCCTGCTCGGCATGCCCAGCCCCCGCGACGGCGAGCGAAGCCATCAGAACCGGAACGAGCGGAAGATATTGTTTGGACATCGCTGCCTCATTTTACGGGTAGGGAAAGCTATGAGGGCGGGCCCCTCATGATGATGCCTGAAAGCTCACCGGGCGGCGCTCCATCCGGTATACATGTTTTGATGAGCCACACAATTTTCGATGTCAATGCACGAGTCAGAACCGCGCCGCCGCGGATTCCTGCGCCCGGATTTCCGGCTTGGATCGCTGATCCGCCCCGAAGCGGCAACTGACGTCCATCAGCTTGAACTCCCTACATATAATATTGATTTATCTGCAGAATAATATCCATTATCGGCGATATGTCGGCGCCCGGGGGTAGCCTGTTCGTGGCCGCTAGGCACAATTTTCCAGCCTTTGCCAAGCGGCCCAACACGTGTGTTGACGCCCCCCTTTTCGGATGTATACAAGAATCGAATAATAAGAACCGAATCCGGAAATAAACTAGGGGATGCATGTGTCGAAGGTACTGAAGAATCTCGCTCGCGGTGGGTCGAACCTGGCGCTGGGCACCGCGTTGTGCATGGCCGCCATACCGGCATCGGCGCAGAGCGCGCCGGGTGCCGAAGCGACCCAGGTAACCCCCGATTCAGCACCTCCGGCAGCCGACGACCAGAGCGTTGCGGAGCCGCAGCAGGACATCGTCGTCACTGGCACCAGCATCCGCGGCGTCGCCCCGATCGGGTCGAACCTAGTCGCGGTCGGCGCCGAGGCGCTGCACGACACCGGCGCCCAGACCGTGACCGGCGCCCTCGCCTCGGTCCCCTCGCTCAGCGGCATCACCGGCCAGGGCAACACCTCGGCCTTCTATCAGCCAAGCATCCACCAGCTCGGCGCCAGCGCCAGCAACTCCACCCTGGTGCTGATCGACGGCCATCGCGGCCCAACGGGCGGCACCAACCACACCTTCCTCGACCCGAACATCGTGCCCAACATCATGCTGGAGCGCGTCGAGGTCCTCGCCGAGGGCGCGTCATCGATCTACGGATCGGACGCCGTCGCCGGCGTCATCAACTTCATCACGCGCAAGCGCTATGACGGCATCCAGGCCGAAGGCTCGCTGACGGTACGAGACGGCACGCTGGGCTACAGCGCCGGCCTGCTCGCCGGCCAGACCTGGGATCGCGGCTGGGCCGTAATCGGCGCACAATACAGCTATCAGGACAATCTGCGAAACCGCGACCGCGATTTCACCTTCCCCAATCAGACCGCGAATGGCGGCACCAACTTCCTGACCCGCAGCTGCTCGCCGGCTGGCGTGCAGCCTGGCGGTACGGGCAATATCTATTACGGGCCCTATTCGACCGCGTCCTCGCCCAACAGCACGGCCAACTATCCCTGCACCAGTTGGGGAGTCACCGACCTGATAGGCTCCGAGGAACGTCAGAGCGTGATGGGCAAGGTCAGCTTCGACGTCACCGACAAGCTGACCGTCGGCCTCGACCTCCTTTATGCCCGCCGTCGCAACGATACGCTGCAGGGTGCTGGTACCGTTCAGGCGACCGTGTTCCGCACTGGTGCGCAGGCCAACCCGTTTTACGTCAACCCGCCCGGCGTAACCGGCGCGGCGGCTGACAGGCAGACCATCACCTGGGATGCGACCGATCTGGTCGGCCCGGCACATGGCCGCTCCGACTCCGATTCCATGTACGCGAATTTCACCGCCAGCTATGAGATCACCAGCGACTGGCATGCCGACTTCCTCGCCAGCGTGGGCCGGGACGAGAGCACGACCTATACCACTGGCGCGATCAACAGCAGCGTCGCCAACCTCGCGCTCAATGGCACGACCAACGGCGCCGGCAACCTGACCCAGATCTCTATCCCGGGCACGACCACCATCGTCACGCAATTGCCGCTGACGGCGGGCAACGCCCTCGACGTGTGGAACCCGGCCGGCCCGACCAACCGCACCTCCGCGGCGACGATCGCGCGCCTGCTCGACAATACCAACCGCCTCCGCGCCACCAGCGGCTATCAGCAGATCCGGGCCAGCGCGAGCGGCTCGCTGTTCGATCTGCCCGCGGGCCCGGTCAAGGTCGCGTTCGGCGCTGAACTGCTGAAGACCCAGCTGAGCCAGTTCGTGACCCGTGCGAACAACAGCGGCCCGGCCTCGACGGGATCGCAGCAGCTGTTCTTCCCGTTCGACCGCACCGTCTATTCGGGCTTCGTCGAGTTGAACGTGCCGATCGTCTCGCCGGACATGGATACCTTCATCCACCGGTTCGATATCTCGGTCGCCGGCCGCTACGATCACTATGACGATTTCGGCGAGACGACGAACCCGAAGATCGGCTTCAACCTCGAGCCGGTTGCCGGCTTCCGCATCCGCGGCAACTGGTCGACCTCGTTCGTCGCACCGCCGCTCACGATCATCGGCGACAAGTTCGGCGCCTTCGGTACCGCGGGCTGGAACACCCAGACCAACAACATCTCAGTGCCGACGGCAGCCTATCCGGATGTCGTGAAGATCCTTCCGGGCTGCGCCGGCCAGGCGCTCTGCAACATCAGCTCGCTGCAGGGCATCCAGAACACGACGGGTGATCCCAACGCCGGCCCGCAGGAAGGCAGCGGCTGGTCGCTCGGCTTCGATATCGAGCCGTCGCTCGTCCCGGGCCTGCATGCCGGCTTCACCTATTGGAACACCGAGTTCACGGGCGGCGTCACCGGCCCGCAGCTCGCCAACGTGATCAACACGGCGTCTGCGCAGAACCTGCTGACCTTCTACCCGAACTGCGCCACCCCGGCCCAGATCGCGGCAGTGACCCAGGGCATTCCGCAGACCAACGTGACCGCAGCCTGCACCAGCTACATCTTCCACACGCTGAACACGAACTGGCTCAACCTCGACATCTCGGGCATCGATTACCAGATCGACTATGACTACCGCACCGACAATGCCGGCACGTTCAGCGCCGGTCTCTCGGGCACGGAATTCACCAAGTTCGATCAGTCGTTCGGCTCGGGTCCGAAGTACAGTGTGCTCAACACCGCAGGCAACAACGGCACCTTCCCGTCGCTGAAGCGCAAGGCGCGCGCCTATCTCGGCTGGGCGAACGGTCCGTTCCAGGCCCGCCTGTTCGCCAACTACACCGGCGGCTTCCGCAACTGGTCGTCCAACACCGTCACGCCGCTCACCCGCGACGCGAACGGCAATCCGAACGGCGGCGGCGACAAGGTGAAGGCGCAGACCACCTTCGATCTCAACATGGCCTATGAGTTCAAGGGTGGATTCCTGGACGGCACGCGCCTGTCGCTGTCCGGCCTGAACATCTTCGATCAGGACCCGCCCTTCTATAACGGCTCAACCGGCTATTACAGCCTGATCCACAACGCGTTCGGCCGCACCGTCACGGTCGCGCTGAACGTCAAGTTCTAACCCCCATGGCCCGCCGTCCCCTCCGATCGGGGCGGCGGGTCCTTTTTACGGCCGCTCTCGCTCAATGAGGGCAGGCGGGGAAGCGACGCAGCGAAGGCGCCATCCCATGCTATCGAAGACCCCCGCCGCTGCGGCACTTCTAGGTGGACACATGCTGCGTACGATCGGGCTTCTGGGCCTCGCCCTGCTCTCCACCTCGGTCCTGGCGCAGGACGGCGCGGACTGGCCCACTTATGGCCACGACAAGGGCGCGATGCGCCACTCGCCGCTCGCTCAGATCACCCCCGCCAATGTGAACGACCTGCAGATCGCCTGGGTATACCGGATGAAGCCGGCCAATACCGCGGCGGCCACCGACGCGGGCGAAGCCGACCGCCGCACCGCCGAAGGCGCCGGCGCGCAGCGCGCCTCGCAATTCGCCGGTTCCCAGATGACGCCGCTGGTCATCGGCAACCGCATGTATATCTCCACCCCCTATTCCCGCGTCGCCGCGCTCGATGCGACGACTGGCAAGGAAATCTGGGTCCGCGAGATCCCCGGCCCCGGCCAGCCGTCGCTGCGCGGCGTCGAATATTGGGCAGGCGACGGCAAGACCGGTCCGCGCATCTTCTTCGGCACCCGCGATGGCCGCCTGATCGGCCTGGACGCGGCAACGGGCGCCTATGCTCCCGGCTTCGGCGACGATGGTGTCGTGGAGCTGAAAACCGAGGAGATCATGAACGGGTCGCCCAAGGCGCCCTATGGCATGACGACCCCGCCGATCGTCTACAGGAACCTGATCATCACCGGATCCTCGGTGCAGGAGAATCCGGCGCTCGGCGCGCGCGGCGATGTCCGCGCCTGGGATGCGCGCACCGGCAGGCTCGTCTGGACCTTCCACACCGTCCCCCGCAAGGGCGAGCGCGGCTATGACACCTGGGCACCCGGCAGCACGGACAACCGCTCCGGCGTCAATGTCTGGGGCTTCATGAGCCTCGATGCGAAGCGCGGCATCGTCTATCTGCCGATCGGCGCGCCAACGCATGACCGGTACGGCGGCGACCGGCATGGCGACAACCTGTTCGGCACCTCGCTGGTCGCCGCAGATGCAGCCACCGGCAAATATCTCTGGCATTTCCAGGTCGTGCATCACGATATCTGGGACATCGATCTCGAATCCGCGCCGTTGCTGTTCGACGCGAAGGTGCGCGGCAAGACCATGCCCGCCGTTGCGGTGGTGGCGAAGAACGCCCTGTTGTTCATGCTGAACCGGGTCACCGGCAAACCGATCCATCCGGTCGAGGAACGCCCCGTCCCGCCCAGCACCGTGCCGGGCGAACGCGCCGCCCCCACCCAGCCCTTCCCGATCACCCCGCCGCTCGCCCGCACCACCTTCTCGATCGAGAAGGACATCGCCGACGTCACGCCCGAATTGAAAAGCTGGTGCCAGAACTGGATCAGGAGCAACAACATGGCGGAGGGGGTGCAATATCAGCCCATGCTGCCCGATCGTCCGCTGATCGTCTTCCCGGGCACTGAAGGCGGCTCCAACTGGGGCGGTGCGACCTTCGATCCGAAGACCGGCTATATCCTCGTCAACACCAGCAATTTCGGCCAGGTCACGACCATGGTGAAGACCGGCGGCCCCGTCGCCTGGATGCCGGGCGGTGTCGGCGGCCGTTTCCAGCAGCCTGGCACCGGCCTGATGTGCCAGCGCCCGCCCTGGGGCCAGCTCAGCGCGGTCGACAGCGCGACCGGCAAGATCGTCTGGCAGAGCACGCTGGGCGTCACCGACAACCTGCCCGAGGGCCTGCGCAACACCGGCCGCCACGGGACCGGCGGTGCGATCACGACTGCGGGCGGCCTGCTCTTTATCGGTTCCACCGACGATTCCCGCTTCCGCGCCTTCGAGATCAGCACCGGCAAGGAGGTCTGGATCCGCAGGCTCGAGGCATCGGCCCATGCCACGCCGATCTCGTATCGCGGTACCGACGGGCGGCAATATGTCGCGATCGTCTCGACAGGCGGCAGCTACCATAACAGCCCGCGCACCAGCGATGCGCTGACCGCCTTTGCCCTCCCGCCGAAATCAGCCGCGTCACACTGAGTTCATCTTCACCGACCCGAGAACCATTCGTCGCATTCGGCACTGAAAAGACGTCGAAAACGGTCGCAAATGCGTCCGGCTGTCTTGCTCCTGTAACGGGATCGGCGTATCAATTGCGAATAAGTCGCAAAAAGTGACAATAAAGGGGCCTCAGGAAGGATGTATCATGAGCCCCGCCCCAGTTGCGCCCGGCGCGCCCGCCCAATCACTCACCTCGGCGATTCTTGAGGCGGTACGAAGCTGGCGCATCGCGCGCGATGCCGGTGGCTCGATCCAGCCTGCCCTTTATGCGCCGCTCGAAAGACGGGGCTATGGCCTGCTCGCCCCGGTACTCGACGGCCTGTTGACCCTGTTCGAAGCCGGCTCCCGGCGGCGCTTCGACGCGGGCGCCCCATCGGACAGCGCGATCACCGGTGACGAGTGCCGCCTGCTCAACCTGCTCGAAGGTGGCGACGTGACGCCGCCGACAGACCAGTTCCTGCCCGATCTTGCCGCGGCGATGCGGGTCGCGGTGCGTTCGGCGCGGGTCATGCTGCGCTCGGTGCTCCGACCGGAGATCGTCGCAGCGGCCTGACCGCTCCCATGTCGTTCCCGCGTGCATCGGCACGACGATCCCGATAGGCCTCACCGCCGGACAACCAGCGGGAGATTTGCAGTGCGCGCACTCATGTTCAGTCTGATCGGCGCGGTCGCCTTGACCTCGGTGATGCAGCTTTCCGCGCAGAACACCCCCGTACCCGCTCCCATCGCTGCAGCGAAGCCCCCGGTCGGCCAGGGCGAGAACGGCGACTGGGCCTTTATCGGCCGCTACCGCGACGCCAACCAGCCGCTGCTTGCCACTGTCGACCCGCAGCGCATCGTGTTCATGGGCGACTCGATCACCCAGGGCTGGGCCGAACAGCCCTTCCTTAAGGGCAACGCGCATTTTGTCGGCCGGGGCATCTCGGGCCAGACCGCGCCGCAGATGCTCGTCCGTTTCCGTAGTGATGTGGTCGCGTTGAAACCTGCTGTGGTCCATATCATGGCGGGCACCAATGACGTCGCGCAGAATACCGGCCCGTCAACGCCGGAGGAGATCGAGGGCTATATCGCCGGCATGGTCGACATCGCGCACGCGAACGGCATCAAGGTCGTGCTGGCATCGATCCCGCCCGCGCTCGAATTCCCGTGGCGCAAGGGGCTCGAGCCGGGGCCCAAGATCAAGGCGCTCAATGTCTGGCTGAAGGATTATGCCGCGCGGAAACACCTGGTCTATGTCGATTACTGGCCGGCCATCGCCACGCCGGAAGGCGGGATGCGGCCAGACTATTCGCATGACGGCGTGCACCCCAATACCGTGGCCTATGCGTCGATGGCGCCGCTTGCCCAGGCTGCGATCGACAAGGCGATGCGGGG
Organism: Sphingomonas sp. P3_C6; assembly: GCF_056402595.1. Classification (NCBI taxonomy): domain Bacteria; kingdom Pseudomonadati; phylum Pseudomonadota; class Alphaproteobacteria; order Sphingomonadales; family Sphingomonadaceae; genus Sphingomonas; species Sphingomonas sp. P3_C6. The sequence continues at coordinate 47,534 of NZ_JBFUHB010000002.1, read as the reverse complement.
GAAATAGGAACATCCGTCGCCCCAACCGTCATGCCGGACTTGTTCCGGCATCCATCGCTCCGCGGGCACCGCAGGCGTCGTATTTTCCGCAGCCATCCCGTTGGAGCATGTACTTTACTTGTTCCCCGGCGAAGGYCGGGGSCYAGGTGGGAAGGCTGTTGTTGCGAAGCGGGACGCCAGTTATCAGCGCCCCACCTGGCCCCCGACCTTCGCCGGGGAACGAGTACATATCGGCACCAACTCCTATGGCGTCGTCCGCCCCATCTGCCGGTCGGCCCATGCGACGAAATATTTCATGTTCGGTGCATCGGTATGCCCGCCGTCATGCTGTCGCCAGGCAAGCTGCCCATCAAGCATGCCGGTCAGCACCGGCGGCTTCTTTGCATTTCGATAATCATTGCCGACACCAAGATCCTTCGCGCCAAGCAGGGTCCATACCTGCCCTGCCGCGACGGTCGCCATATAGCTGCCCTGCTGGTCGAGCCAGTTGGCGTCGCCCTTTTCCGGCACGCCGTAACTGATGAAAGTCGGCCGCGGGGCACATAGCGCGATTAGCTCATGGGCATCGACCGGAATGTCGCCCGGAGTCCTGCTGCCGAAGCTTGCCTGCGACGCGCCATATTTCAGGAAATTGCCTGCCATCCAGTGATAGCCGCCGGTGCCGGTCAGATTCTCCACCGCTTCGCCGAAATTGCGGCGGTGCGGCTTGGCACCGCCCTCGCCCGACGAGCCGACCAGCACCATCGCGAAACGCTGATCGAACGCCATGGCGATCAGTGCCGCCTTGCCGTAGCGCGAAACTCCCTCGATCCCGACATGCTTCGCATCCACGTCGGGCAGTGTCTGGAGATAATCGAGCGCCCGGCTTGCCCCCCAGCCCCAGGCGCGAAGGGCGCCCCAATCGTCCGGCTTGCGCGGCTGGCCCTTGTTGGTGAGGCCAATGATCCCGCTGCGCAACCCGGCACCATTGTCGACCTGAATGCTCGCCGTATCGACCAGCGCGACCCCCCAGCCGGCAGCGACCAGGGTGGAGATACGCTCGTCGCTCGGCGGCGCGGGGAAGAAGCCCGGCGGGCTGACGAAGACAAAGCCGGGATGCGCCTGGAATGTGGCGGCCAGCGACGGATCGCGGGCGACGAGATCGGCCTTCATCGCGGCATCGATCTTCGCCGCTTCATCCGCAGTGGGCTGGCTGGGCGCCGGGTAACGCGCCGGCGCGAACATCATCAGCACCGGTACCGGCTTGCCGGTCTCGGCCGGCAACACCAGCGTCACCCTGATACCGACATCGATCGCCGGATAGGCGCCATTGTCGACCCGTCCGATCAACTGTTTCGCCACCATGCGTCTGCCGCTGATATATTCATCGTCGGTGCTCGCGACCGACCAGGCGATCTTGGCCACATTTGCGGGGATCCGCCCGACCACCTCGCGCTCGAACGCCTCGACGATCTCGGGCCGGCGCTGTTTCCACCAGCCATCGACGGTGGTGACCTTCTTCCCGTTGTTCAGCGTCAGAATCTCGGGCCAGTCGGGAAAGGGATTCGCCTTGGCAGGATCATAGTTGGCGGGGTTCGGCCCGTCGGGCTGGCCGCTATGGCCGGGTCGCAGGGCCTTGATGCCGAGTTGATCCATCATGTTTTGATGATCCTGCTCGGCAGTCCACAGCGCGGCAGCTCCCTGCTGCGACAGAGCCGGGGTCGATCCTGACATCGCCACGCCGGACAGCATGGCGAGAGCGCAGCACGAGCGCAGCAACGCGAATTTCATGGCATTCCCCTCCTGAGCGGGCACGTCAGCGCCTCACATCCTATAGGATATACGGGGAGCGGATGGATGCCAATCGGGTTCGAGTAGCGATCCGAGGCTCATCGATCCGAATCTTCTTCCAACGCATGGCCACCTGAATCCCCTCCCCCTTCCCGCCTCGCCACGCTAAGCCGGTCGAAACTAGGAGGAGGATTCAATGCCGCTTTATGCCATCGACGGAAAACAGCCCGTGGTCGGCACCGACGTATGGGTCGCGCCCAGCGCTGACGTGATCGGCGATGCGCATCTGGCGGATGAATCAAGCGTCTGGTTCGGCGCGGTGATCCGCGCCGACAATACCCCGATCATCATCGGCACGCGGTCCAACATCCAGGAAAGCGCGATGTGCCATTCCGATCCCGGCTCGCCGCTGACGGTCGGGGCCAACTGCACGATCGGCCATCATGCGATCCTGCACGGCTGCACGATCGGCGACAACGTGCTGATCGGCATGGGCGCGATCATTCTCAACAACGCGGTGATCGGCGACGGTTGCATCGTCGGCGCTGGCGCCCTCGTCACCGAAGGCAAGGTCTTCGAGCCGAACAGCCTGATCGTGGGCAGCCCGGCCAAGGCGATCCGGACCCTGGACGAGAAAGCGGCGGCGATGCTCAAGGCGTCGGCCCAGCATTATGTCGACAAGGGCAAGGCCTACACAGCGGGTCTCACCCGGGTCGGTTGACCCCCGCGTCTTACCGCGTCGGGTAATTCGGTGCCTCGCGCGTGATCGTCACGTCATGGACATGGCTCTCGCGCAGGCCCGCCCCGGTGATCTGGACGAAGCGTGCGCGCCGCTGCAGGTCCTCGATCGTTGCGGAGCCGGTATAGCCCATGGCGGCGCGGATGCCGCCGACGAGCTGATGGATCACATCGCGTGCCGGGCCCTTGAAGGCCACCTGGCCCTCGATCCCCTCGGGCACCAGCTTGAGCTGGTCCTTGATGTCGCCCTGGAAATAGCGATCGGCCGAACCACGGCCCATGGCGCCGACCGAGCCCATGCCGCGATAGGATTTGTATGCCCGGCCCTGGTACAGGAAGCTTTCGCCCGGCGCTTCCTCGGTACCGGCGAGCAGCGAGCCGATCATGCAGGCCGATGCACCCGCTGCCAGCGCCTTGGCGAGGTCGCCAGAGGTGCGCAGGCCGCCATCGGCGATAACCGGCACCCCGGCCTTGAGGCCGATCTCGGCACAATCCATCACCGCCGTAAGCTGCGGCACGCCAACACCGGCAACCACGCGGGTGGTGCAGATCGAGCCCGGGCCGATGCCGACCTTGATACCGTCGGCGCCCGCATCGATCAGCGCGCGCGTCGCTTCGGCGGTGGCGACATTGCCGGCGATGACCTGGACCGAATTGCTGAGCTTCTTCACCCGCTCGACCGCGCGCGCCACGTCGCGATTGTGGCCGTGCGCCGTGTCGATGACGACGAGGTCGAGCTCGGCATCGACCAGCGCCTCGGTCCGTTCATAGCCCTTGTCGCCGACCGTCGTCGCCGCCGCGACGCGCAACCGGCCGGTCGCGTCCTTCGTGGCGTTGGGATAGGTGACCGCCTTCTCGATGTCCTTGACCGTGATCAGGCCGATGCAGCGATAGGCCTCGTCGACGACCAGCAGCTTCTCGATCCGGCGCTGGTGCAGCAGGCGACGCGCCTCTTCCTGGCTGACGCCGGGTGCGACGGTCGCGAGATTCTCGTGAGTCATCAGCTCGGCGACCGGCTGATGCGGGTTGCCGGCGAAGCGGACATCGCGGTTGGTCAGGATGCCGACCAGCTTGCCGTTCGCCTCGACCACCGGAATGCCGCTGATCTTGTGCCGCAGCATCAGCGCCTGGGCCTCAGCCAGCGTAGCGCTCGGCGCGATCGTGATCGGGTTGACGACCATGCCGGATTCGAAGCGCTTCACCGCCCGCACTGCGGCCACCTGTTCTGCGATGTCGAGATTGCGGTGGAGAACGCCGATCCCGCCGAGCTGTGCCATGACGATCGCCATGTCCGCCTCGGTCACGGTATCCATGGCGGAAGAGAGGATCGGGATGTCGAGCGCGATCTCGCGAGTCACCCGCGTCGCGGTGTTCGTTTGGCTCGGAACGATGTCCGATTCAGCCGGCACGAGCAGGACATCGTCAAAAGTGAGGCCGAGGCGAATGTCCATGGGTGCCAGTTTCCTGCGGGGGGCGAGTCGTGGCGGTCCATGTAATCAAGGGGCGGCAGATGCGCTAGGGGCACCGCTGCGCGTGTCGCATTTCGCTATAATGGCCCCGCCAATCTGCTAATCTATGGGCATCGGCCGCGCCCTTCGCGGTCATTGTCTGGGGTTCAACACCATGACTCTCACGCTTGCCGGCCTGGTCCTGGTCGTCGTCATTTTCTATTTCATGACCAGCATCAAGGTCGTCCGTCAGGGCTATCAATATACGATCGAGCATTTCGGACGCTTCACCACTGTCGCTCGGCCCGGCCTCAATTTCTACCCGGCTTTTTTCTACCGCGTAGGCCGGCGGGTGAACATGATGGAGCAGGTGCTCGACATTCCGGGCCAGGAGATCATCACCAAGGACAATGCGATGGTCGCGGTCGACGGCGTCGTGTTCTTCCAGGTGTTGGATGCGGCCAAGGCAGCCTATGAAGTCAGCGATCTCTATCTAGCGATCATGCAGCTCTCGACCACCAATCTGCGCACCGTCATGGGCTCGATGGACCTGGACGAGACGCTGTCGAAGCGCGACGAGATCAACACGCGGCTGCTTCAGGTGGTCGACCAGGCGACCGAGGCGTGGGGCGTCAAGATCACGCGCGTCGAGCTGAAGGACATCCGCCCGCCCGCCGATATCGTCAACGCGATGACCCGGCAGATGAAGGCGGAGCGCGAGAAGCGCGCGACGATCCTCGAATCCGAGGCTGCGCGGCAGAACGAGATCAACCGGGCCGAAGGCCTGAAACAGGCGCAGATCCTCGAAGCCGAGGGCCGCAAGGAAGCGGCGTTCCGCGACGCTGAGGCGCGCGAGCGCTCGGCTCAGGCGGAAGCGAGCGCGACCAAGATGGTGTCGGACGCGATCGAAGCCGGCAGCAGTCAGTCGCTCAACTATTTCATCGCGCAGAAGTATGTCGAGGCAGTCGGCAAGTTCGCTACCTCGCCCAACGCGAAGACGATCCTGTTCCCGGTCGAGGCTACTCAGCTGATCGGTACGCTCGGCGGCATCGGTGAACTGGCGCGGGACGCGTTTGGCGACCGTTCCTCACCGCCCGTGCCGCGTCCCCGCGGCCCGTTCGAGGGAGGCCAGAAATGACCTTCCTCGGCTTCGTCTGGAGCCATGGTGCATTATGGCTCGCCGCTGGACTGGCCTTGGCCATCGCCGAGCTGATCGCGCCGGGCTTCTTCATGATCTTCCTGGCGGCAGGCGCTGCGCTGACGGGTTTCGCGCTGCTCGCCATTCCAGGAGTGCCGGTGCTGGTTCAGGCATTGCTGTTTGCGCTGTTCACAGCCGCAGCGGTCGGGCTAGGCCGGCGCTGGTATCGCCAGAGCGAGGTCCCGACCGAGGATTCACAACTAAACGACCGCACGTCGCGACTGATCGGCACGATGGCGGAGGTGTGTGATGCCATCACCGGGGGCGAAGGCCGGGTGAAAATAGGCGACGGTGCCTGGAAAGCCCGTGGCCCGGACGTCGCGGCGGGCGCACTTGTTCGGATCGTCGGAGCAACGGGCAGCGTGCTGCTGGTTGAACCGGCCTGAAGCATTCGACGATTGATTCAAATGGGGCGAAGACCGTTGCATCGTCACGGTGATTGGAGCGCCTTGGACGGTCCCGCTCATTCTTGTCGTCGGGTTCGCTTTACCGCCACCTGAACGCGTTCGGTGGCTCTCCTTTGGAAGGGAAAATCTGACTTGCGATGGGAGTATCATGCCGCGGCCCCCATCCACTCCAGTCTCTGCGCGATACCGGCCAGGACGGACTGAGTTCCCTGTTCTCGCTAAGAAATTCCCTGTTAAGCGCTGCGGAATTCCCTGTTATCCAGTAACAGGGAATTCCGCATCAAGGCATTGATCTATAATCAGAAAATTGGGTAAAACTCGCCCAAAAACAGGAAAGAAAAACGAAATTCCCTGATAATTCCCTGTTATTCGTCCGGAACAGGGAATTCCGGTAGCCCGCGTCGGTCGGCAATCAGCTCTTGCCAAACAGGCCCTTGGCGAAGCCCGCAATCTCATCCATCGGATTACCGTCGCCATTCTGGTCGATCATGTTGCCTACATTGCCCAGGACGCCAGAACCCTGGAGCAGGCTGGCGAACTGACCGAGCGCTCCTTCACCACCAATATGGCCGACGATCTGCTGTAGCACATCGGTCGACAGGCCCGTCGCCGATGCTGCGGTGGTGACCGTGTCGGTTGGGGCGGTATGGGCCTGGCCAAGCGCGGTCACAGCGCTCTCGACCTGTTCGGGGCTAAGACCCACCTTGGCTGCGAGGTTCTTGATGTCGACATTTTGAGCAACCTGTCCGAGCAGTCCGTCGAGCATTCCCATGATATCTTCCCAAGGCCGTGTGAGCGAGGGCTTCGTTTACCACAGGGCCGGAAGCGGCGCGAGGTCGGGTGTCAGGAATTTGCGCCTTGCGGCCACCGAAAACAGCCTCTCCCGGCTGTAGAACCGAAGCGGCCAGTCCCGCATTCCCATCGGGCTTGCCAATAGCGCGTTGACCGCGTCGACCAGTGGCTCGCCCTTGTCCCGCCCGGCGAGATGGAGGCGGATCCCGGCCACGAACACATGGGTGATCGTGTCGTGATAGCCCTGGCTGTCGTCATTCACCCCGCCGACGCTTTCATTGTACCAGGCAATGATCCCGGCGATCCGTGCGTCGACATCCACGTCGGGTCGGTCACGAATCAGCCAGAGCGTGGCGGCGAGATGCGCCTCGTGAGTCCATTCCGCACGAGGCAATTTGCGCGCCAACAGCCCCTCCCCGATCCGGCGGATCGCGGTGTCGTCTTCAAAGGCTCGTAAGGGAAGGTCGGTCATCGATCGGGCTTTCCTTGCCCGATCGATGACCGGGGATTTCAGGCGTTTTCGGCGGTCTTGGGAGCGGCCTGGCGCACGCTCTCGTCCACATCGTCGGCGAATTGCGCGAAGTTGTCGACGAAGAGGTCGACCAGCTTCGCCGCCGTCGCGTCATATTCTTCCTTGTTCGACCAGGTCTCGCGCGGGTCTAGAATGGCCGTGTCGACGCCCGGCACGCTCACCGGAACCTTGAAGCCGAAATTCGGATCGGTACGGAACTCGGCGTCGTTCAGGCTGCCGTCGAGCGCGGCGTTGAGCAGCGCGCGGGTCGCCTTGATCGGCATACGACGGCCGACGCCGTATTTGCCGCCGGTCCAGCCGGTGTTGACCAGCCAGCAATCCACGCCGCCCTTGGCGATCCGCTCCTTGAGCAGGTTGCCATAGACCGAAGGATGGCGTGCCATGAACGGCGCGCCGAAGCAGGTCGAGAAGGTCGCATCGGGTTCGGTCACGCCGATCTCGGTCCCGGCGACGCGCGCGGTATAGCCCGAGAGGAAGTGATACATCGCCTGATCCGGCGTCAGCTTCGAGATCGGGGGCAGGATGCCGTAAGCGTCCGCCGTCAGCATCACGATGTTGCGCGGCACCGGCCCCATATTCTCTTCCGAGGCATTGGGGATGAAGTCGATCGGATAGGCGCCGCGGCTGTTCTCCGCGAGGCTTGCGTCGTCAAGGTCGAGCTGGCGTGTGACATTGTCCATCACGACATTCTCGAGGATCGTGCCGAAACGCTTGGTCGTCGCGAAGATCTCCGGCTCGGCATCGGCCGACAGGCGGATCATCTTGGCATAGCAGCCGCCCTCGAAATTGAAGACCGCGGTATCCGACCAGCCATGCTCGTCGTCACCGATCAGGGTGCGCGATGCGTCGGCCGACAGCGTGGTCTTGCCGGTGCCGGACAGGCCGAAGAACACGGCGGTGTCACCCTTCGGGCCGATATTGGCCGAGCAATGCATCGGCATCACGCCGGTCGGCGGCAGCAGATAGTTGAGCAGGCTGAACACCGACTTCTTCATCTCGCCGGCATAACGGGTGCCGCCGATCAGGATCAGCTTCTCGGTGAAGCTGACGGCGATCACCGTCTCGCTGCGGCAGCCATGACGCTCGGGATCGGCGCGGAAGGTCGGCAGGTCGATGATGGTGTATTCGGCCTCGAAGCCGCGCAGCTCGCTCTCTTCCGGGCGCACCAGCATCGTGCGGATGAAGCTGTTGTGCCAGGCAAGCTCGTTGACGATGCGCACGCGGACACGATGCTCCGGCTGAGAACCGCCGAACAGGTCCTGGATGAACAGGTCTTCCTTGTCCTTCAGCGCGGCGAGGAAATCGCCCTTGAGCGTCGCGAAATGCTCGGGCGTCATCGCCTTATTGCTCTTGCCCCACCAGACCGTGCTCTCGGTCTCGGCGTCGCGGACGATGAACTTGTCCTGCGCGGACCGGCCGGTGTGCGGACCGGTCTCGACGACGAGCGGGCCATCGGCAGACAGCTTGCCTTCGCCACGAGCGACCGACGCCTCGATCAATCGGGCCGTGACCAGATTCCAGTGCAGGGTAGCGCGTGTTTCAATGCCTTGCGCTTCGAGGCCTGCGTCTGGAATACGATCGCTCACGGTCCTTGCTCTCCTGAAGTTGGGCACGCGGCAGTTGCCGCGAATGAATGCCGGAATTCGAGTCGCGCATATCGCCACGAGAGGGCAATTGTCCAGTCGAGACAATCGCACAGCGCATTGAGTTGAGCCTTGGGCGAGTTTGGACTACCTCAGGCATAACAGCACAAGGGTTGCACTGCCGATGACGGCTTCGATCGCGCTCGTCGATGACGACCGCAATATCCTTACCTCGGTATCGATCGCGCTACAGGCCGAGGGATTCGTCACGCGCGTCTATTCGGACGGCGAGACCGCGTTGAAGGCATTGATCGAGAATCCGCCCGATCTCGCGATCTTCGACATCAAGATGCCGCGCATGGACGGGCTGGAACTGCTCCGCCGGCTGCGCGAGAAGAGCACGACTCCCGTCATCTTCCTCACGTCGAAGGACGATGAGCTAGACGAGGCGCTCGGGCTTGCCATGGGCGCCGACGACTATATCTCCAAGCCCTTCTCGCACCGGCTGCTGATCGCGCGCATCCGCGCCATCCTGCGGCGGTCGGAACTCGCGGTGACGGGCACCGCCGGCGAGGAGGAGAATCCGGGCGGTTCGCTGGTGCGCGGCCGGCTGGCGATGGATACGGCACGCCACCGCGTGATGTGGAATGGCGCCGGCGTCACGCTGACCGTCACCGAATTCCTGATCCTGGAGACGCTCGCCCAGCGCCCGGGGATCGTGAAGACACGCAACCAGCTGATGGATGCCGCCTATCACGACGACATCTATGTCGACGATCGCACGATCGACAGCCACATCAAGCGCGTGCGCCGCAAGTTCAGGCAGATCGACCCCGAGTTCGATGCCATAGAGACTTTATATGGCGCGGGTTACCGATTCTCCGAGGAATGACGACCGCGAGCTAACGCTTCGCTGGTCAGGGCAGGTATCGCTCACGCCGCGCATCCTCGCGGTGAACATCATCGCGCTGGCGATGCTGGCAGGCGGCTTCTTCTATCTCGACAGCTATCGCAGCCGGATCGTCGACAGCCGGGTCGCCCAGGCGAGCCGGGAGGCGCGCCTGATCGCCGAGGCGATGGGATCGGTCGCGCCCGAACGTCACAACATCCTTGCTCTACGACTGGCGCGCGACACCGGCGCCCGCATCCGGCTCTACGACAACCAGGGCAAGCTCGTCACCGATACGCGCGCACTCGGGCTGCGCAATTTCATCCTTCGCGATCCCGACAAGGAAGATTGGCAACAAGACACTGCACGATTTCTCGATGCGGTGATCGATACGGTTGTCGGCGCGCCGCGGGCGCCTCTGTATCGCGAGCGTGCCGAGGGACTCGAATGGCCCGATGTCCACACCGCGCGCAGTACCGAGAGTGTGCCGGCGACCGTATGGCGGGCACCCGACCGCACTCCCGTGATCACTGCCGCAGCCGCGCTACCGTCCGGTGGCGTGGTGATGACCACGGTCAACGCGCGCGACATCACCCAGACGGTGCGGGTCGAGCGCTTCCGGCTCGGCGTGGTGCTGGCGATCGTATCCGCCATCTCTATTCTGCTCTCGCTGTTTCTCGCGCGGACGATCGTGCGGCCCCTGCGCCGCCTCGCCCGCGCCGCGGTGCGCGTTCGGCTGGGCCGTGCGCGCGAAGTGGTGGTGCCTCGCCTGCCTTCCCGCCGCGACGAACTCGGCATGCTTGCCCGCGCGCTGTCAGATATGAGCCTCGCGCTTCGCGCCCGGATCGATGCGACAGAGGCCTTCGCCGCCGATGTGACCCATGAGATGAAGAACCCCCTCGCCTCGCTTCGTTCTGCGGTCGAAGGGCTTAGTTCGGTCAAGGATCCCGAATTGCAGGAACGGCTGCTGGCGATCGTGCGCGACGATGTGCACCGGCTCGACCGGCTGATCACCGACATCTCCGAAGCCTCGCGACTCGATGCGCAGCTCAGCCGCGCCAAGTTCGAAGACGTGGATATCGGTGCGATGATCGGCGCGCTGCTCGGCCAGCGCGATGAACGCGGCGTCGAGCGCGACATCCAGATCCGCTTCGACCGTCCCGCCGGCGAGCCGCTGATCGCGATGGGGGAAGGCGCCCGGCTTGAGCGCGTGTTCGAGAATCTCGTCGAGAACGCCATCTCCTTCTCGCCCGACGGTGGCCTGATTGTCGTTTCGGCAGGGCGTGACGGCGAATATCTGGTCGTGCGGGTCGAGGATGAAGGCCCCGGCGTGCCCGAAGACGCGCGCGAGCAGGTGTTCAACCGATTCCAGTCGCTCCGCCCCGATGGTGAGGAATTCGGCAAGCATAGTGGGCTCGGGCTCGCCATCGCCCGGACGATCGTCGAGGGCCATCAGGGCAGCATCTCGGTCGAGTCGCGCGAGGACAGGCTGAGCGGCGCGCGATTCGTCGTACGCCTGCCCGTATCGGACAGGCGATGACCGAGACGATCCATGCCTCGACCGTGTCGATCGGCGGCCATGCGGTGCTGATAGAAGGGCCGTCCGGCGCCGGAAAATCCGACCTTGCCCTGCGCCTGATGGATCGCGGTGCCCTGTTGGTGAGTGACGATTACACCGTCCTGACGGCCATCGACGGCCGTCTCTCCGCCACCCCGCCAGCCACCATCGCCGGCCGGCTGGAGGTACGGGGGATCGGAATCATTCCCTTCAACCATGTTGAACAAGTCCCCGTCGCGCTGCTGGTCCGCCTCTCTGCCGAGGTGGACCGCATGCCAGAGGCCGAGTCGCGCTGGTTCGAGGGTGTACCGATTCCGGCAATCGCGCTCGACCCGCGCGAGGTGTCGGCACCGATCAAGGTGGAACTTGCCGTGAAGCACCTGCTAGAGCGCGCGCCATGAAGCGCGACCCAAAGGATATATTGCTCGTCACCGGCATGTCCGGCGCCGGCAAGTCGACCGTGCTGCGGACATTGGAGGACCTGGGCTGGGAGGTGGTGGACAATCTCCCGCTGCTCCTGCTCGACCGGTTGCTCAGCGCTCCACTGCCCGAAGGCGCCGAACGGTCGTCGCAGCCGCTCGCCCTTGGAATCGGCGCCCGCACCCGCGATTTCGATCCCGACCGCATCGTGAAGCGGATCAAGAAGCTTCGCGAAGAGCATGGCTATGACATCGGCACCCTGTTCCTCGACTGCTCGGGCGGCGAGCTCGAACGCCGCTATTCGGAGACCCGGCGCCGCCATCCGCTGGCGCTGGACCGCCCCGCGTCGGACGGCATCGCACGCGAACGCGAACTGCTCGCACCGCTGCGGCGCTGGGCGAACCGGCTGATCGACACCACGAACCTGACCGGTAACGAACTCGCGCAGCAGGTGCGATCGACCTTCTCCGGCGAGGGACTCGGCGAACCGACCCTCGCGGTCACCTCGTTCGGTTATGCCCGTGGGCTACCGCGCAACGCCGACTTGGTGTTCGACATGCGTTTCCTGCGCAACCCGCACTGGGTGCCCGAACTTCGTCCCGGAACGGGCCTCGACAAGGAGGTGAGCGCTTATGTAGCGACCGATCCGGCCTATGATGCGGCGATGGCGCAGATCGAGTCGCTGCTGTTGTTCCTGCTGCCGCGGTACAGGGCGGAAGGGAAATCCTATGTCACCATCGCGTTCGGGTGCACCGGCGGGCGGCACCGTTCCGTGCATGTGGCGGAACGAGTTGCCGCGAGGTTGCGCGGGGAAGGATTTTCGCCCACGGTCGCGCACCGCGATCTCGCTGCGGCGCCGCAGGACTCGCTCGAGGGTGTGGCAGAAAATGCCCAAGGGGACGGTCTTTCAGTGAATGAAACTGCAATGAAAGAGTCGGGGCAATGATCGGCCTGGTTCTGGTAACGCACGGGCGCCTCGCCGAGGAATTCGTGACTGCGATGGAGCATGTCGTCGGCAAGCAGGAGCGGATCGCGACCATCGCGATCGGCCCGGAAGACGATATGGAGGCGCGCCGCGCCGACATCGCCAAGGCGATCGCCGAGGTCGATAGCGGGCGCGGCGTGATCGTGCTGACCGACCTGTTCGGCGGCACCCCGTCCAATCTCGCCATCTCATTGATGGAGCGTGGCCGCATCGAGGTGATCGCCGGCATCAACCTGCCGATGCTTATCCGGCTCGAATCGGCGCGCAAGGCGATGAAGGTCGTCGACGCCGTCGCCGCCGCGCGCGAGGCTGGCCGCAAATATATCTCGGTCGCATCCGAAGTGCTTGGCGAGGCCGCCTGATGCCGGTCAGCCGCACCGTCCTCATCACCAACAAACGCGGGCTTCATGCCCGGGCTAGCGCCAAGTTCGTCACCCTCGCCTCGGCCCAGCCGGTCGAGGTCGCCGTCGAGAAAGACGGTGCCGGCAGCGTGACCGGTACCTCGATCATGGGCCTGATGATGTTGGGTGCAGCGATGGGCGATTCGATCGTCATCAGCGCTGAAGGCGACGGTGCCGAACAGGCCGTCGGCGCGCTGTGCGAGCTTGTGGAAGCGAAATTCGGAGAGGATTGACCTTCGTCCTCCCCTCCCGTTTACGGGAGGGGCTGGGGGTGGGCTCGCGCTCACCGCGAATATGCCATTTGAGGAAACCGGGAGCCCACCCCCGGCCCCTCCCGCGAGCGGGAGGGGGGTGAACAAAATGCCGCGCGAGATTACCGCCTATTCCAACCCGCTCATAAAGCGCGTGCGCCAGCTTCGCGAGAAGCGGCACCGGCGTGAGGAAGGCCTGTTCCTCGCGGAGGGCCTGCGGATCCTGACCGAGGCGCGCGAGAGCGGGCGCCTGCCCGAATATCTGTTCTATGCCCGCGACAGCGCCAGCCATTCTCTCGTCCGTGCGCTCATCGCCGATGTCGAGGCTGCCGGCGGCGAGGCGATCGAGACGGTGCCCGATATCCTCTCCAAACTCTCCGGCAAGGACAATCCCCAGGCGGTCGTCGGCGTGTTCGCCGAATTCGCCATGTCGCTGGATACGCTCGACCGGACCAGCGCGGATATCTGGCTGGTCGCCGAGCGACTGCGCGATCCGGGCAATCTCGGCACAATCCTGCGCACCGGCGACGCTGTCGCCGCCGGTGGGCTGATCCTGATCGGCGAATGCGTCGATCCCTTCTCGGTCGAGGCCGTGCGCGCGAGCATGGGTGCGCTGTTCACCATCCCGATCGTGCAGGCAGGCTGGGCGGAGTTCCTGCTCTGGCTTCGTTCGGGCCCGGGCCAGCTGGTCGGGTTGAGCCTCGACACGCACAAGGACTATCGCTCGGCCACCTACACGTCACCGACCTTCCTGCTGACTGGCAACGAGGCGCAGGGCATGCCCGCCGACTATGCGGCCGAGTGCGATCTGCTGGTGAAGATCCCGATGCTGGGCAAGGCCGACAGCCTGAATGCCGCCATAGCGACGGCGGTGATGGCTTATGAAGTCCTGGCACAGACAAAGCCTTCACCCGGCTGAACGTCTGCGTAACGACCGGTTCAGCCAGCCCCGCCTATTCGGCTGGCGAGGAGACCCACCATGAAGTTCGCATTTGCCCTTGCCGCCCCTGCTCTGCTGGTCGCAGGCGCCGCCGACGCGCAGATGCGGGAGGCGCCGTATAAGGCCGTCGGAACAGAGCCCGGCTGGGCACTGACGATCGAAAAGGGTCTGATTCGCTATGTCGGCGACTATGGCCGCACGCGCGTGACGACAACGGCGCCCGTGCCGCGGCCAAGTTTCAACGGCGTGCGCTATGTCACGCCCCGGATCACCATCGACGTCACCCACGCCCGTTGCAGCGACGGGATGAGCGATCGCGACTATCCCGACAGCGTCAGCGTTACGGTCGGCCGCAGGACCGTACGCGGCTGCGGCGGCGATCCTATTGCCGTCCAGCCGCGCGCGCCGGTCATCGAAGGCAATTGGGAAATTCAGGCGATCGAAGGCCGCCCAGTACGCGGTACGCGCGATGCGACCATTTCCTTCTCCGACAACCGGATCAGCGGCAATAGCGGCTGCAACAGCTTTGGCGGATCGTACCGCTTCGAACGCGGCTATCTGATCGCCGGTCCGCTGATCTCGACCAAAATGGCATGTCCGGGCCCGGCTATGGCGCAGGAACAGGCGATCATGGGCCTGCTCGGCCAGCGCCTGAGTGTCAGCACCAATCGCGACGGCAAACTGGTATTGAGCGCTAGCGGCCTGCGCACGCTCTTGCTGGTACGGACGGCCCCCCGGCGGCGCTGATCGCCGCCGGACCGACTATTCCTCAAGCATCGCTTCGACAAAGCCGTGCCTGTCCGTCACTAACTCACGCATGATGCAGAAATGCTCGGTATCCTCAAGCAACACCGGTTCGAGCCCATATTTGCCCATCCGCAGCAGCTTGAGGAAGTCGAACGGCAGGTTGGGTGACGGCGCCGATTCCGGTTCGTCGAAGATGAAGATGCCTGGCTGGGAACAGCGCTCCTCGAAGACAAGGTGGCGGCAGAGAGGTGTGCCGGTACTTCGACATCCCTATTCGGCAGCCTCGTTCACCGATCCGTCGATCAGGATTGGCGTATCGCCATAGCGCGCCAGCGCCTCGACCGGCTCGACGCCCTCGATCTCGCGCGCGCCGGGCTCGATATTCAGGTCGCGCAGCTTGCGGGCCGTCACCAGGGTCCGGCTTTCGAAGCTGCTGACGAAGGTGTTGTAGTTGTTGACCGCCGAGGTGAGGCCGCCACCCACCTTGCGCAGATCTCCCGCAGCCTTGGCGAGCCGGTCGTACAGTTCCTTGCCAAGCTCGCCGATCTGCCGCGCTTCCTTGGCGAGCCGTTCCTGCCGCCACACCGCAGACACGGTGCGCGCGATCGCAATCAAATTGGTCGGAGTGGCGAGCAGCACGCGCTTCTCGAACGCGAAGTCCCAGAGCGTCGGATCATGCTCAAGCGCCGCGGAAAGGAAATGCTCGCCCGGCACGAACATGATCACATAATCCGGCGCATCGGCGAACTGACTCCAATAGGCCTTGTTGCCGAGGCCATTAACATGCGCGCGCATCGACGCGGCATGGGCGGCGAGCCCGACCAGCCGCTGCGCCTCGTCCACCGCACCGAACGCGTCCTGATACGCGTTCAGCGAAACCTTGGCGTCGATCACCAGCGACCGGCCACCCGGCACCTTGATGATGGCGTCGGGGCGAAGGCGCCCGCCCTCGTCACCACCGGAAATGCTGACTTCGGTCTGGAAGTCGGTATGTTCGGATAACCCACAGGTCTCCAACACATTTTTGAGCTGCTGTTCGCCCCATCGCCCGCGTGATTTAGGCGCATTGCGCAGCGAGTTGACCAGCTTGGCCGCCTCGCTGCTGACCTTTTCCTGGCCGACGCGAAGGCCCTCGAGCTGTCCCTTGAGCTGGTCGAAGGCGCCCTGGCGCTCGCTCTCCACCTTGGTGACGGTCTCCTCATATTTCAGGAGACGGTCGCTGACCGGCTGGAGCATGGATTTGAGGTTCTGTCCGGCCGTTTCCTCCGACTGCTTGAAGCGGGCCTCGGCACGTTCGAGGAACTGCTTCTGCGCATCGTTGAGCAGCTTGCTGGCCGTCTCGTTGAAATGGCCGGTCATCAGTTCACGAGAATTCTTGAACTCCTCCAGCCTGGCCTCGAAAGCCTCGGCGTGAGCGCGAAGCGTTGCATTCTCCGTACGGAACCCGTCGCGCTCCTCCCGAACTGCCTCGAGTTCCTCCCGCACCTGCGCTGCATTGCGGGCGCGCTCTTCGGCGCCGGCGAGATCGATAATGGCGCGCTTGAACTCCTCGGTCCGGGCATCGCGTTCGGCCCGCGCCTGGGCAGTCCCGCGTCCGCCGAGATACCAACCGAGCGCAAGTGCACCGATCAGGAAAAGGGCGACGATGACGAGGGCAAGCGGGTCCAACAATTTACTCCTTTGGAACGAAGCACGAACCTACCGCCCCACACCAGGGTTAACAAGGCCCGCCCTCCTCAACTGGCCGCGCGACCTGTCACGGAGTCGTCGCAAATCGGACAAATGCACCTGCAGCTTGACCGATTCTGGTAACGCTCCCGCTTGCGGCCGGCGGGGTGTGCGCTACGACTGCGCGCCATGCTGACCGACATCGCGATCTCGCGCGCCGCCACCCTCAAGCCAATCGCCGAAATCGCCGCCGGGCTTTCCATCCCGCCCGAGGCGGTCGAGCCCTATGGGCATTTCAAGGCCAAGATAGACCTGTCCCGTCTTCCGGCGACCGACAGGATGGGCAAGCTGATCCTGGTCACCGCGATCAGCCCCACGCCGGCAGGCGAAGGCAAGTCTACCACTTCGGTCGGGCTGGCCGACGGGCTCAATCGCATCGGGCGCAAGACGGTGCTGTGCCTGCGGGAACCGTCGCTCGGTCCCTGTTTCGGCACCAAGGGTGGGGCGGCCGGCGGCGGCTATGCCCAGGTCGGACCGATGGAGGACATCAACCTCCATTTCACCGGCGATTTCCACGCGATCACCAGTGCTCACAATCTGCTTGCGGCGATGATCGACAACCATGTCCATTGGGGCAATGCGCTGGATATCGACGTGCGGCGCATCGTCTGGCGCCGGGTGCTCGACATGAACGACCGGGCGCTGCGTGACATCGCCCAGTCGCTCGGCGGCCCGGCCAATGGATACCCGCGCGAATCGGGCTTCGACATCACCGTCGCCTCGGAGGTGATGGCGATCCTCTGTCTGGCGAGCGATCTGGCGGATCTGGAGAAAAGGCTGGGCGCGATCGTCGTCGCCTATACCCGCGACAAGCGACCGGTGACGGCACGCGATTTGAAGGCCGACGGCGCGATGGCGGTGCTGCTTGCCCAGGCGATCAAGCCCAATCTGGTGCAGACGCTGGAGGGCAATCCAGCCTTCGTCCATGGCGGCCCGTTCGCCAATATCGCGCATGGCTGCAACTCGGTGATCGCCACGCGGGCGGCGCTTGGGCTGGGCGACTATGTCGTGACCGAGGCCGGCTTCGGCGCCGATCTGGGTGCTGAGAAGTTCTTCGACATCAAATGCCGTCAATCGGGCCTGAAACCCGCAGCGGCGGTGATCGTCGCCACGGTGCGGGCCCTGAAGATGAATGGCGGCGTGCCCAAGGCCGATCTCGCCATGCCCGACGTCGAGGCGGTGCGGCGCGGCGGCGTCAACCTCGCGCGCCATATCGAGAATGTCCGCCAGTTCGGCGTGCCGGCGGTCGTCGCGATCAACTTCTTCGGGACCGACACCGAGGCCGAGATCGAGGTGATCCGCGACATTGCCGCAAGCCATGGGTCAGAGGCGGTGCTGTGCACGCATTGGGCCGACGGTGGCGCCGGCGCTGAGGCGCTCGCGACCAGGGTCGCCGATCTGTGCGATCACGCCACGCCGCAATTCGCGCCGATCTATGCCGATGAGCTGTCTCTGTTCGAGAAGATCAACACGGTCGCGACCCGGATCTACCGTGCGGAAGAAGCGATCGCCGATCCAAGCGTCAGGGCGCAGCTCAAGCGATGGGAGGATGCTGGATTCGGCCACCTGCCGGTCTGCATGGCCAAGACGCAATACAGTTTCTCTACCGACCCGACGAAACTCGGTGCGCCGACCGGACATGTCGTGCCCGTGCGCGAGGTCCGGCTGGCGGCGGGTGCCGGCTTCGTGGTGGCGATCTGCGGAGAGATCATGACGATGCCCGGCCTGCCGCGTGTACCGGCAGCGGAATCCATCCGCTTCAGCGCCGATGGCGAGATCGAAGGATTGTTCTGACCTGAAGACCCTCTTCCCGGCGGGAAGAGGGAGGAAGGCTCAGGCCGCCTTGCGCGCTTTGGCAAGCTTCTTCAGCACCATATCGCGCTTCAGGCGCGAGATGTGATCGATGAACAGCACACCGTTCAGATGGTCGATCTCGTGCTGGATGCAGGTCGAGAGCAGCCCGTCGAAATCATCCTCATGCGCCGTGCCATCGAGATCGAGCCATTTCAACCGGCAGCGAGTCGGACGCTCGACCTCGGCATATTGCTCGGGGATGGAGAGGCAGCCCTCGTTATAGAGCGAGGTCTCCTCGCTGACCGAAACCAGCTCCGGATTGATATAGACGAGCGGCGTGCGGACCGGCTTGGCATCTTCCGCGTCGCTCTCGGGCTCCTGCAGGTCGATCACGACGATACGCTGTTCGATACCGACCTGAGTCGCCGCGAGGCCGATGCCCCTCGCGTCGTACATGGTGTCGAACATGTCGGAGACGATTCCGCGGACCGACTCGTCGATCTGGGCGACAGGCGTCGCGACGGCGCGAAGACCCGGATGCGGAACTTCGAGGATTTCTAGGACTGACATGCAGGCGAGCTAGGAAAGCGCGGGCTCGCCGTCAAGCGACCGGTCGCCGGGCGCGCAGCGCCTGGGCCAAAGTCCCCTCGTCGAGATAGTCGAGCTCACCTCCCACAGGCAGGCCATGTGCGAGCTGGGTGACGCGGATCGGGAAACGCTCGATCCGCTCCGCGATGTAATGCGCCGTGGTCTGGCCTTCGAGCGTGGCATTCATCGCCAGCACGACCTCGTCGATGCCCCCCGCCTCGATCCGGCGAACCAGCGAATCGATGGTGAGATCCTCCGGGCGGACACCTTCGAGCGCGGACAGCCGGCCTCCGAGCACATGGAATCGCCCGGGGAACAACCGCGACCGATCGAGCGCCCAGAGATCGGCCACTTCCTCGACCACGCAAAGCAACCGCGCATCGCGGCGCGGGTCGGCGCAGACGCCGCACGGATCGATCGTGTCGATGTTGCCGCAAAAAGAACATGTTGAGAGCCGTTCCTCAACTGCCGTCAGCGCCGTGAGCAGGGGGCCCAGTGCTGCCTCGCGCTTCTTGAGCAGGTGAAGCACCGCACGTCGGGCCGATCGTGGCCCGAGGCCAGGCAGCCGGGCCAACGCTTGAGTAAGGGCTTCGATCTCGGGAGATGCCATGCGGAACAGATAGGGGGTTGCATGCGCCTCTGCCAAGCGGCCAGAGCGTGAGCATGCGGATCGTCTTCATGGGAACGCCCGAATTCTCGGTGCCGGTGCTTCAGGCCCTGGTGGATGCAAGTCATGACGTGGTGGCGGCATATAGCCAGCCGCCACGCCGGGCCGGTCGCGGCAAGGCGTTGACTCCCTCCCCCGTCCAGGCGCGCGCCGAGGTTTTGGGAATCGCGGTGCGGACCCCGGTCTCGCTGCGCGATGCCGAAGCCCAGGCCGAATTCGCTTCTTTCGGGGCCGATGTCGCGGTGGTGGCGGCCTATGGCCTTATCCTGCCGCGCGCGGTGCTGGAGGCGCCGCGGCTGGGTTGCCTCAACGTTCACGGGTCCCTGCTGCCCCGTTGGCGTGGTGCAGCGCCCATCCATCGCGCGATCCTTGCCGGCGACGCGGAGACCGGTGTCGGGATCATGCAGATGGAGGCCGGGCTCGATACCGGGCCGGTACGGCTGGAGGGACGGACACCGATCGACGGCAAGACCGCCGGTGCGCTGACCGACGAGCTGAGCGCGATGGGCGCACGGCTGATGGTCGAGGTGCTGGGCAACATCGATGCCTATCCGCCGACGATACAGCCTGAGGACGGCATCACCTATGCCCCCAAGATCGACAAGGCCGAGGCGCGAATCGATTTCTCGAAAAGCGCGATCGAGGTCGAGCGGCAGATACGGGCGTTCAATCCGGTGCCGGGCGCCTTTTTCGAACTGGGTGCCGAGCGCATTCGGGTGCTTGCCGCCGATGTGTTGCCGGGGGGCGGTGTCCGACCAGGCGCGATCCTGGACGACCGGCTCGGCATTTCTTGTGGGGATGGTGCGATCCGCCCCACCCTTCTGCAGCGCGCGGGCCGCGGCGTCATGACGTCATCCGAGCTGTTGCGCGGTTTTGCGATACCGCCCGGCACACTGCTCTCATGACCCGCTTTGCCCTGACGGTGGAATATGATGGCCGGCCCTTTATGGGCTGGCAGCGCCAGGCTCATGGCCCCAGCGTGCAGGAGGCGATCGAAACCGCCGCGCGGGAGATTACAGGCGAGGCTATTGCCGTCCATGCCGCCGGCCGTACCGATGCCGGGGTTCATGGCACTGGCATGCGGGCGCATCTCGATATCGCGAAGGCGATCACACCGTTTCGCCTGATGGAGGCACTCAACGCCCGGTTACGGCCGGCGCCGGTCGCGATCCTCGCGTGCGAGGTCGTGCCCGATGACTGGCATGCCCGCTTCTCCTGTCTTGCGCGTCATTACGAATACCGGATCGTCACGCGCCGCGCGCCGCTGACCTTCGAGGCCGGGCTGGCCTGGCGCGTGCCGACGCCGCTGGACGCCGATGCCATGGCCGAGGGCGCGGCGCGGCTGGTCGGCCGGCATGATTTCACCACCTTCCGCTCGGCGCATTGCCAGGCGGACAGCCCCTTGCGGACACTCGACCGGCTCGATGTGGTGGCGAGCGGCGACCGGATCAGCGTGTTCGCCTCGGCCCGCTCTTTCCTGCATCATCAGGTGCGCTCGATGGTTGGCTGCCTCGGACTGGTGGGTCAGGGAAAATGGTCGTCGGACGATCTTCAGGCCGCGCTTGAAGCCCGGGACCGGTCGAAGCTGGGCCTGAACGCGCCGCCGGACGGGCTGTTTTTCCTGCGAGCCGATTATCCCTGACTCATCCCTTCGGGATGACGTTAGCGAACGAATTTCGCCGCCAGCTCCACATGGGTCGACCAGCGGAACTGGCCAACCGGCTGGATCCATTCGAGCCGATAGCCGCCCTTGCACAATATCTCCGCATCACGCGCAAAACTGCTGGGATTACAAGAAACATAGGCGATGATTGGCGTCTTTGCCTCGGCCAGTTGCAGCACCTGTTCGCGCGCACCCGCCCGGGGCGGATCGAGTATGATCGCGTCGAACCGGTCGCATTCGGCCGTGGTCAAGGGCCGCCTGAACAGATCGCGGTGATCGGCGAAGAGCTGCCGGCCCGTCCTCGCCCCTGCCGCCTTGAGCGACAGGATGGCGTCACGCGCCGCCTCGGCCGCGTAGACGCGCCCGCGCAACGCCAGCGCGAAAGTGCCGAGACCGGAAAAGAGATCGGCCACCGTCCCGGCCTGCCCGATCGTCTCCTGCACCGCGGCGACGAGCGATACCTCGCCCTCGCGCGTGGCCTGGAGGAAGGAGTTATGCGGCATCGGCACCGGGATGCCCGCCAGGGTGATGCTAACGGGCTCGGGCTCCCAGCGAGTCTCAGGGCCAAGGCCATTGTCGATCGACAAGCGGGCGACGCCATGGCGCTGGCAGAAGGCGGTGATCGCCTCGGCCGCCGCCAGTCCCTCGGCCTCGATCCCCTCGATCAGCAGGTCGATTCCCTGATCCGCCTCGGTGAGATGCAACCGGGCGCGGCGATTGGCCTTGAGGAAGCGGCTCAAGAGCACGCGTAGCGGCGCCACCAGCGCGAACAGGGTTGGCGTCAGGACCCAGCATTCCTGCAGATCGACCAGCGCATGGCTCGATCCCTCGCTGAAGCCGATGCGGAGGCGCCCGCCTTTGGCCTCGGCCTGTAGCGCCGCGCGCCGGCGTGTTCGTGGCGGGGATAATGCCGGCGGGCGGATATCGGTCGTCAGACCCTGCGCCTCGAGCGCTCCAGCGATTCGATCGCTGATGAAGCGTGCATAGCTCTCGTCATCGAGATGCTGAAGCTGGCACCCGCCACAGGTTGGGAAGTGGCGGCATGGCGCCGGCTGGTGATGCGGACCGGGGATCACCTGCCCTTCCGTCGTCAGCGTGTCTCCTGGCGCCGCCAGCGCCGCGTGGCGGCCATTGGCGGTGATGCCGTCGCCCCGTGCGGCAACCCGGACGATGGTGTCGGTCATAGCGAAGCCCTGGCTGCGGTGAGCGCCTGAGCAAGATCGTCGGCGATGAAAGCGCCACCGAGCCGCTCGGCGACGGCGGCATGCAACCAGACGCCAGCCGCGGCAGCATCGATCGCGGATCCGGGTGCCGCCGCCAGCACCGCGCCGATCGCACCCGCCAGTACGTCACCGGTGCCGGCGGTCGAGAGCCATCGGTTCGCGCTCTGTGCTACCCGGACGGAGCCATCAGGCGAGGCGATGACGGTATCAGCCCCCTTGAACACGATCGTCGCACCGGCCTTCGCCGCCGCGGCGCGGGCGCGATCGATCTTGCTGCCGGTCTGCCTGCCGAACAGGGCGTCGAACTCTCCTGCATGGGGTGTCAGCACGACAGGGGCGCCATGGGCTTTTATCTTCGCCAGTCGTGACTCGTCGAGTAGGTGAAGCGCATCCCCGTCAATGACGAGCGGGCGGGAAGACGCCAGCGCCCAATCCAGGCGTGTCCCAGCCACCGCCCCGCGCCCCAATCCGGCACCGATCACCACGGCACCGATGCGCATATCGGCCATGGCCTTTGCGTCGAACGCCCTGCGAACGATCGCATGGGGCTGCCCGGTCTGATCATCGGCGAGCAACAGGACATAACCCGCCCCCGCCCGCATCGCCGCCAGCGCGGCGAGTTCGGCCGCGCCGGGCATCTCTCCACCGATAACGGCCACCATGCCACGCGTATATTTGTGGGAAGTCGGCCCAGGTTCCGGAAGGTCCGGTTTGCCGAAGACGACAGCGTCGCTCATCACCGGCACACCGATATCCAGGATACGAACGGCGCCGCAATGCCCCGCGGCCGGATAAAGCAGATGGGATGGCTTGGCCGCCCCCAGCGCCAGTGTCAGGTCGAAGACGGGAATATCGTTCAATATGGTGCCATCGTCCGTGGCGAGGCCACTGGGCAGATCGACCGCTATTGCCAGACGTGCCCGATCCCGCAGTCTGACGAGGTCGGCTATTGCCGCAACATCAAGTGGCCGGGACAGCCCTGTACCAAACAGGGCGTCTACCAGAATTGGAGCGGGAGCCGCTTCGCGAAGCTCCTCGACTGCCCCGTTCCAGAGTGCTCGGGCATGTTTCGCGGCATCGGTGCGAGGCTCGGCGCTGGCTGCGACGCGCACCGGAACCCCGGCCGCATGCAATGCCGTTGCGGCGACATAACCATCCCCACCATTATTGCCTGGACCGCACAGGATCAGCACCTCGTTGCCCGATCCCAACCGTCTAACAGCCTCGGCAACCTCGCGGCCGGCGCGGTCCATCAGGCTCTCGACCGTCGCGCCATTGGCGATGGCCATGTCCTCGGCAGCGCGCATTTCCGCTGCCGTGAGTAGGGGCTTACCGTCAAGTGGCGTCATGACGCCGGCTTGGCTGGCGCGCGCACCGTGGCGGGCAAACGGTATCGATCGCCACCCAGTGCGACCTCGATGCTTTCCTTGTCCAACACCGTCACGACCGCCGGCTCTGCGCCATCAGCGGCGATCACGCCCCGCCCATCCTTCGTTACCAGCAGTCGGTGGAACGCGCCATCCGGGTGGCGGACGGTGAGGACCAGCCCTTTGTCGCGTTGCTCGCGGTCGATGGTGCAGACCCGCGCGAAATCAGCCGATCCGGCGCGGGCGCAGACGATATTGCCCGATTCCTCGGCGCGGGCGACTTGCGCCGCCTCGACATTGGCGAGCGTTTCGTGGTCGGTCTTCGCCTCGCCACAAGCGGCGAGGCCCAGGACAAGCACCAGTGCGCTAGATATCCGCGTAGACATGGGTTTCGGCACTGGCTCCAGGATGCGTGACCGCGCCCTTATAAGCTGGGCCGACATTCTGCGCATAGCGCCAGAGCGCGCCAGATTGATAGTCGTGCGACCGCGGGACCCATTTGGCACGGCGTTCCGCGAGCACATCCTCGGGCACATCGAGATCGATCGTGCCCGCCTCGGCGTCGATGCTGATGATGTCGCCATTCTCGACCAGGGCGATCGGGCCGCCATCAGCCGCCTCGGGCCCGACATGGCCGATGCAGAAGCCACGGGTCGCGCCCGAGAAACGGCCATCGGTGATCAGCGCCACCTTCTCGCCCATGCCGAGACCGTAGAGCGCCGCAGTGGTGGACAGCATCTCGCGCATGCCTGGACCGCCCTTCGGCCCTTCATAGCGGATGACGACGACCTCACCCTCGTTGATCTCCCGCGCCTCGACAGCTGCGAAGGTATCCTCCTCGCAATCGAACACGCGGGCCGGGCCGGTAAACTGGAGCCGGTGCATGCCGGCGACCTTCACGATCGCCCCGTTCGGCGCGAGGCTGCCACGCAGGCCGACAACGCCGCCGGTCGGGCTGATCGGCGCTTTGACGTCGTAGATGACCTTCTGGTCGGGGTTCCACGTCACCCGGTCGATGTTCTCAGCCAGCGTCTTTCCGGTCACGGTCAGGCAATCGCCAAACAGGAGGCCGTTGGCGAGCATCGTTTTCATTAGCATGTAAACGCCCCCAGCCTCATACATGTCCTTGGCGACATACTTCCCGCCGGGCTTCAGGTCTGCGATGTAAGGCGTTGATTTGAATATCTCTGCGACGTCGAACAGGTCGAAATCGATACCCGCCTCGCTTGCCATCGCCGGCAGGTGAAGCGCGCCGTTGGTCGAGCCGCCGGTTGCTGCGACGATCCGTGCCGCGTTGATGAACGCCTCACGCGTGCAGATGTCACGCGGACGGATATTGGCCGCGAGCAATTCCATCACCTGGGCGCCGGCGGCCACCGCGATCTGCTCGCGAGTCGTATAGGGTGCCGGGACCATGTTCGAATTGGGCAGCGAAAGACCGATTGCTTCGCCGACACATGCCATGGTGTTCGCGGTGTACTGGCCACCACAGGCACCGTGTCCAGGGCAGGCGACCTTTTCCAGTTCGGTCAGGTCCTTGAGCGGACAATTGCCGGCGGCATGCTGGCCGACCGCCTCGAACACATCGACCACGGTCACGTCACGATCGTGATAGCGACCGGGGAGGATCGATCCGCCATAGACGAAGATGCTGGGCACGTTGAGGCGGAGCATCGCCATCATCATGCCGGGCAGCGATTTGTCGCAGCCGGCAAAGCCGACCAGCGCGTCGTAACAATGGCCGCGCACGCTGAGTTCGACCGAATCGGCGATGACCTCGCGGCTGACCAGCGAGGACTTCATGCCTTGATGGCCCATCGCGATGCCGTCGGTGACGGTGATGGTGTTGAAGCGCCGCGGCATGCCGCCGCCCTGGATCACACCCGCACGCGCGGCATCGGCCTGCGCATCGAGCGTCGTGTTGCATGGCGCACTGTCGTTGCCGGCGCTGGCGAGCGCGACGAACGGCTTGGCGATATCCTCTTCGGATATGCCCATCGCATAATAATAACTACGGTGCGGTGCGCGCTCGGGACCGACCGAGACGTGCCGGCTGGGGAGCTTCGATTTGTCGAACTGCTGAGTCATGGCGCGCCCTATGTCGCGAGAGGGGCCTTTTGCGCAAGACTATTGCTGATTTTTGTCAGAATAGGCGCGAGAATGTCAGTCCAGCGGCTAACGCCAGCCGCATTTTTGATCAGATCGTTACGGATTTCTATGGCGAGATTCGGGATGCCATTGGCCTCTCCATGCCGGTTGAGCGTCGCGTTGAGCACCCGGCCGGAATAAGGCTCGTTGTCGCCCGTTTCTATGCCGGCCTCGCGCAACATCGCCACGGCGAGGTCGGCCGCGCGACGGTCGCGATTGTACAGGATGCCGGCGTGCCAAGGCCGGGCGCCCGCTCCTCCGCTTTCGAGTTCGGGCGTGAAGCTGTGGATCGAGGCAAGCAGGATCGGCCGTTCAGTGCGGATCAGCGCCGCCAGCGCGCGGTGATAGGGCGCATGGAAACGCGCGACACGGTCGATCCGGTCGGCATCAACATTACCAAGGATCACATGCCCGTCGCTTGTCGCGGGAATCAACGAGGCATGATCGGGCTGGCGATGCAGGTCGATCACCAGCCGCGAGACAGTCGCCAGAATGGCTGGCCCGCCGAGGCGGCCAGCCAACGCCTCGGTCAGTCGTGCCGCGCCAATGTCGATCGCGATGTGCTTGTCGAGCAAATCCGCGCCAATGCCGAGATCCACGCCCTCGGGCACCATGTTGGAGGCATGGTCGCAGATCAGCAGGATGCCGCCCGATGCGCCGGACAGGATGACGGGCGCGCTCATTGGCAGCACCCGGCAAAAACGGCGGCGAGTTCGCACCCGCCGCCGCCATGGGGGGATGACGCCCGGGGGGGCCGGGGATCATCAGCGGGCGCGGCGCCAGTGGCGACGGACCCGTTCGATCCCCGACCAGCAAGAGCGATGCCAATGGCGGATTGCCGTGGTGCGCGTAGTCCCGGGACGTAAAAGCGTGTCATTTCGGAGCAATAAACCGTCACGCGAGTGCCGATTCGAGACACCACCAGCCCGGGCGGAGCGTGTTGATCGCCGCGGCCGCGGCAGCGCGATCCTCAGGCCGGTCGTAGAGGGCAAAGCAGGTCGCGCCAGATCCGGACATGCGCACCAGCCGCGTCCCGTCACCGTCGAGCAAGAGTGCCAGCGCCTCGCCGATCGCCGGCGCAATGCGACGGGCAGGCATTTCGAGGTCGTTTCGGCCGAGCAGCGCCCGCCCGAGCAACGCACCCTCACCGATGGGTCCGCGATCCCTGCCATCCCAGGCAGCGAAGACAGGTCCGGTCGAGACGGCGACACCCGGATTGACCAGCAACACCGGCATGTCGGTCAGGCCGGCGACCGGTTCGAGCTGCTCGCCGCGACCCCGTCCGAGGGCGCTTCGCCCGAGCAGGCAAGCCGGCACATCAGATCCAAGCGCATTGGCGATGGCGAACAGCCTGGGGTCGTCGAGCGCTACGCCATCGCGCTTCGCCAGGGCGCGCAGGGTCGCCGCCGCGTCAGCCGACCCACCGCCGATGCCGGAGGCCACCGGCAGACGTTTCACCAGGGTAAGCGCCCCGTCGTTCGGCCTAGCAAATGCCTCGGCATATGCGCGCGCAGCCCGCGTAACGAGATTGTCGCCCTCCCCCGCCAGCGCGGCGGCAAACGGCCCCTCGACCGCAAAGGAGGCAGGCCCATCTTCGAGCCGTATGTCGTCGCCATCCCGGAGGAAGGCGAACAGAGTCTCGATCTCATGATAGCCGTCGTCACGCCGCGAGCGAACGTGCAACGCCAGGTTGATCTTGGCCGGAGCCCGTTCGACGATCACGGTTTTGCGATGATCCCGTTGGCGATCTTGGCAGCGATGCGAGGCCCATCCTCGGCATCGGCCACGATGGAGGCTGCCTGCCAGGCGTAACGCGCCTCATATCGGCGGCCGAGCGACCAATAAGCGTCGCCAAGATGTTCGTTGATGGTGGCGTTTGCCGGCTGCCCGCGCGCGGCCAATTCGAGCATCGGCAACGCCTTGCGGGTGTCGCCACGCTTGAAATAGGCCCAGGCGAGCGAGTCGATGATCGAGGCGTCGCCAGGCTGAAGCGCATTCGCCTTTTCGAGCAATGCAATCGACGCGGCAATCTCCTCGCCATGCTCGAGCCGGGCATAGCCGAGATAGTTGAGAGCGACGGCTTCGTCAGGCGCCATTTCGACCGCTCGCTCGAGCGCCTTGCGTGCCTCGGGCCAGCGGCCGCCCTGATCGAGCGCGCCGCCGAGCTGGAGGTACAATGTCCACGAGGGATGGTCGCCTGATCGCTTGATCGCAAGCGTATAGGCCCGCGCTGCATCGTCAAAACGACCTGCCGCCGTCAGAAGATCGCCGACACGCACCGCGTCGATCGCCGTAGCATCCTTGCGATTGGACAGGGTCGTCGCAGCCGCCAGCGCCGCCGCCCCCTCACCCGCGCCGCTCAGCACGGCAACCCGCGCCTGAAGCGCCGCCTCATGGAACGGGCTGTCGGCATCGACCTGGCCGAGCAACGCAAGCGCCCGATCGCTCGCTCCACCCCGTGCCAGCGTCTGGGCAAGCAGGATGCGCGCCCGGTCGTTGCGGGGATCGAGCCGAAGCGCCGCCCGGGTCAAGGACGCTACGATCGGCGTCGGCTCGCCCTCCGACAGGTCTGCAGCGAGGCGCGTGAACAGCCGGGAGGCGCCGAACGAGGCGGATGGCTGGACACCGTCATCGATCGTCCGGCGCAGAACGACGACCGCGCTGTCATTGCCGCTGAGCAATGCCCTCGCAATGTCCTGCCTGCCCTTGGCGGCAAACAGTTCGGCGGCATTGATCCGCAGATCAAGGCTTGCCTGATCCGCGCCAAGCAACGCCTGAAGCGCCACGGCGCCCTCATCGAGCTTGCCTGTCGCGATCAGCAGCAGCGCGCGGTTTTCCGCCGTGTAACGGCGCGCGACCGGGTTCGACTTGCCCTCATTCAGCTTGGCGAGCGGATCGCCGCCGGCGTCATAGGTTGCCCAGGCACCCAGCAGCCCCGCGACGAAATCGAACGGCCCGGTGCTGATCCGGGTCAGGACCGCGCTTGCGGCCGCCTTGTCTCCTGCGCGGAGCGCCCGGGCGTAGCTGAACAGGATGGCATCGGGCGGCGCTGCGCGTGCCGCATCGAGCGTCTCGATGGCGCGGTCGGCCAACGCATCGTCGCCGGCCTCCATCGCCTCGCGAAAGGCGCGCCTGGCGATAGCGAGATTGCCCGGTGCCCCACTGAGCGCGGCAGCATAGCCAGCCGCTGCCTGCTCGACCCGGCCATCGCCATCGGCGGCGCGGGCGCGGGCATAGGCGGCGAGATCGTCCGCGCCGCGATCAGCCCAGGCGGGCGTCGCGACGGTCAGCGCAAGCAGCGCAAGTCCCAGGCGGTCACATGTTCGGATAATTCGGTCCTCCGCCACCTTCCGGCACCACCCAGTTGATGTTCTGGGTGGGGTCCTTGATGTCGCACGTCTTGCAGTGGACGCAATTCTGCGCGTTGATCACGAACTTCGGATCGCCGCTTTCCTCGCCCACGATCTCATAAACGCCCGCCGGGCAATAACGCTGCGCCGGTTCGTCGTACATCGGCAGATCATAGGCGACCGGGATGGTCGGGTCCTTCAGGGTCAGATGGACCGGCTGGTCCTCCTCATGATTGGTGTTCGACAGGAACACCGAGGAAAGCCGGTCGAACGTCAGCACCCCGTCGGGCTTCGGATAATCGATCTTCTGCACCTGGTCCTTGCGCCACAGGCTCTCGTTATCCGGATGATGCTTGAGCGTGAACGGCATCTTGATGCCAATCGTTTCGAGCCACATGGTGATCCCCGACAGGCCCGACCCGATGAGATCGCCGAAGGTCTTCACCAGCGGCACGACGTTGCGAACGACCGACAGCTCCTTCTTCACCCAGCTCTGCTCGAAAGCCTCGGGATAGGCGGTCAGTTCGTCGCCCGAACGGCCTGCCTGGATCGCATCATAGGCAGCGTCCGCTGCCATGATTCCGCTCTTCACGGCAGTGTGACTGCCCTTGATCCGGGGCACGTTGAGGAAACCGGCCGAATCCCCGATCAGCGCGCCGCCAGGGAAGACGAGCTTCGGTATCGATTGAAGCCCTCCATCACTGATCGCGCGCGCGCCATAGGAGACGCGCTTGCCGCCCTCCAGCATCGCCGCGATCGCGGGATGGGTCTTCCAGCGCTGCATCTCCTGGAACGGCGACACATAGGGGTTGGTATAGTTGAGCCAGGTGACGAAACCGACCGCGACCTGCCCATTGGCCTGGTGATAGAAGAAGCCGCCGCCGCTCGTCCCGTCCGACAGCGGCCAGCCCTGGGTATGGATCACCCGGCCGGGAACATGGTTCTCCGGCTTGATGTCCCACAATTCCTTGATGCCGAGGCCGTAAACCTGGGGCTGAGCGTCCTTCGCCAGATCGAAGGTGCGGATCAGTTCCTTGCTCAAATGCCCGCGCACGCCCTCCCCGAGGAAGGTGTATTTGGCGTGCAGCTCCAGGCCGGGCGTGTAATCGGGCTTGTGCGTGCCATCGCGCGCCACGCCCATGTCGCCGGTCGCGACGCCCTTGACCGATCCGTCCTCGTTGAACAGCACTTCGGCCGCCGCGAAGCCCGGGAAGATCTCGACACCGAGTTCCTCCGCCTGGCCGGCCAGCCAGCGACAGAGATTGCCCAGCGACCCCGTATAGGTGCCTTTGTTGTGCATGAAGGGCGGGGTGAAGATGTGCGGCAGCCCGAACTTCTTCTTTTTCGTCAGGATCCAGTGCTGGTTGTCGGTGACGGGCACCTCAGCCAGCGGACAGCCCTTGTCGCGCCAGTCGGGGATCAGCTCGTCGAGACCCTTGGGGTCGACCACCGCACCGGACAGGATATGCGCCCCGACCTCAGAGCCCTTTTCGAGCACGCACACGGAAATCTCGCCGCCTTTTTCGGTCGCAAGCTGCTTCAACCTGATCGCCGCGGCCAGACCGGCAGGCCCGGCACCGACGATCACGACGTCATAGGGCATGGACTCGCGTTCGCTCATCATCTTCTCCAATAGGACCGTAATGCGCGTTCTCGTCGCGCCACAGCAACGTCCTGTCCATTCAGCGGTGCCAGCGAATTGACCGCGTCGTCAACACTCGACTCTATAGGGACATCATGGGGGCGGACCAGAATATCGATTGGCGAACGGCGGCGGCGAGCGCGCTCGACTGGTGGCGCGATGCAGGTGTCGACGCCTCGATCGACGAGCTTCCGCGCGACTGGCTGGCGCCGGTCGAAGCACCCAAGCCAGTCCGCCGCGCTCAAGCCGTGGCGGAACCCGTCGTAGCCGCACCACTGCCCGATTCGCTCGCCGCGTTCGAGGCATGGAGAACCGGACCGGACGCGCCCGAGGCCGGCTGGCCGGGCCAGCCGATCGCCGCGCAGGGGTGGTCGGCATCGGACATCATGGTCCTGATCGACGTGCCCGAACGCGAAGATGCCGAATCGGGTCTGTTGATGAGCGGTCCGGCCGGTCGGCTGTTCGACCGCATGCTTGCCGCGATCGGCCGGGATCGCGCCTCCATCTATCTCGTGCCGGTCTGTGCGACGCGCCCGACCGCAGGGCGGATCGCCCCGGAGATCGAGCAGCGACTGAACGAAATCGCCCGCCATCATGTGAGGCTCGTCGCACCGAAACGGCTGCTTCTGCTGGGCAATGCGCCGAGCCGTGCCTTGCTCGGGGCGGATGCTTCACGCGCCCGCGGTGGTTTACAGGTGATTAACCTGAGTGGTGGAAAAGGGCTCGTGGGGGGTAACGATGTTGCGATACAGGCCGTGGCGAGCTTTCATCCCCGCTTCCTGATCGAACGACCGGCTGCCAAGGCCGAAGCATGGAAAGATTTGCAGATGCTGATCGGGGATCTTGCGACGTGACCTCTAAATTTGTTCTGGCGTGCGTAATGGCGTTCGCGCCGCTTGGTGTGGCCCATGCGGCAGACGCGCAGCGGATCGGCGCTGCCACCGTCCGCGTGGTACCTGACCAACTGGATGCCGAACAGCGTGCCGGCTACCGCGCCGTGTTCCAGAGCATTCGCGACCAGAAATGGCTCGACGCGCAGATCCAGCTCGATTCGATGAAGCCCGGCCCGCTCCACGCCATTGCCCGTGCCGAATTGCTCACTGCCAAGGGCTCACCCAAGGCCGATCTCGATCCGCTCGTGAAGCTGCTGAGCGAAGCCCCGGAGCTTCCCCAGGCGCAACAGATCGCGGTGCTGGCCAGTTCACGTGGTGCCGTCGGCCTGCCCTCGCTGCCCGAAGCGCGCAAGCTGACCTGGATCGACGGTGCCCCTGCCCGCCTGCGCGCGAAGAGCATCAAAAGCGACATGGTCGCCGGCGAGCTGGCGATCCGCATGCAGCCTTTCGTGAAGGCTGATGACGGCGTGTCGGCCCAGGCGCTGCTCGAATCGATGGGAAATCTGTCGCCCGACGCGCTGACCGAATGGCAGCAAAAGGTCGCCTGGATGTATTTCCTGGCGGGCGACGACAATAACGCCCGCGCCATGGCGACCAAGGCGTCGCTCGGTACCGGCGATTGGGCCGTTCAGGGCGAATGGGTCGCGGCGCTCGCCGCCTGGCGCCAGCGCGACTGCACGGCCGCCGGACAAAGCTTCACCAAGGTCGCTGCGCGCGCCAGCGATATCGAGCTGCGCGCGGCGGGCCTGTACTGGGCGTCGCGCGCCGACATGCAATGCGGCCGCCCCGATCTGGTCGAAGGCCGACTGAAGAACGCAGCACAATATCGCGAGACCTTTTACGGCCTGCTCTCTCGCCAGACCCTCGGCATCCGTGACGCAGCCGGTCATCCCGCCGATGTCATGCTCGCCAACGACTGGCAGACGCTGGCACGCCGCCCGAACATCCGTGTCGCCGCCGCACTGGTCGAGATCGGTGAGAACAGCCTTGCCGACGAGGTGATCCGCCAGCAGGCGCGGATCGGCGATGCGTCCGAATTCCCGGCGCTGGTACGGCTGACGGGGGCGCTCAACCTGCCCTCGACGCTGGTGTGGCTATCCCATAACGGCCCTGTCGGCGCGACCCCGCCGGTCGAGGCGCGCTTCCCCGCGCCGAACTGGACGCCCGATGGCGGCTGGCGAGTCGACAAGGCGCTGGTCTTTGCCCACACGCTGCAGGAATCGCGGTTCCGCACCGACGTGGTCAGCCCGGCCGGCGCTTACGGCCTGATGCAGGTCCGTCCCGGTGCCGCGACCGACATCGCCCGCAAGCAGGGCCGCAGCTTCGATCGTTCGTCGCTCGGCAACCCCGGCACCAATATGGAAGTCGGCCAGAGCTATCTCGAACAGTTGCGCGACCAGCCTTGCACCGGTGGCCTGCTACCCAAGGTGATCGCCGCTTATAATGCCGGGCCAGTGCCGGTCGAGGCCTGGAACGCCCAGGCGCGCGATGGCGGCGATCCGCTGCTCTATATCGAGTCTATCCCGTTCTGGGAGACGCGCGGCTATGTCATCACCGTGCTGCGCAATTACTGGATGTACGAGGGTCAGACCGGCAAGACGGCATCGCCCAGCCGCGTTGCGCTGTCACAGGGCCTGTGGCCGCGCTTCCCCGGCATGCCGGGCGCAAGCTCGGTGCGGCTGACGTCGAGCGCGGTCAATCCGGGCACCGCCTTCAGCGCCGCGTCGATGCCGGCTTCGGTCGCCAGTGCCAATTGACGAAAGCGCTGCGTTCCTGCCGGTCAGGATCGCAGTGCTCACCGTTTCCGATACGAGGACGCTCGCCGACGATCGCTCGGGCGACACGCTCGTCGCGCGGCTGACCGCGGCCGGCCACATCCTTGCCGATCGCACGATCGTCGCCGACGATGTCGCGACGATCGTCGCCCGGCTAGAAGCATGGATCGACGATCCCGAGATCGACTGCGTCATCACCACCGGCGGCACCGGCGTGACCGGGCGCGACGTGACGCCCGAGGCGATCGAACGCGTGCAGGACAAGCCGATCCCGGGTTTCGGAGAGCTGTTCCGCTGGCTCAGCTATCAAACGATCGGCACCTCGACCGTCCAGTCGCGGGCCTGCGCCTGCGTGACCCGCGGCACCTATATCTTCGCTCTCCCCGGATCGACCGGCGCGGTGAAGGACGGTTGGGACGGCATCCTCAGGGACCAGCTCGACAGCCGCCACCGGCCCTGCAACTTCGTCGAGCTGATGCCCCGCCTGATGGAGCGCTGAGCCGGTTCAGGTCTTCGGACGGGCCGATGTCCCGCCGCCGGCCGCCTCGCGCCGTTCTTTCAGAAAGCCGCTGAGCTCCGAATCCATCGACGCGTACCAGTCGATATAATCCTTGAAATTGCCATAGGTCATGTTGCCCAGCGCCGAGACGTAGAGATACTCAGCCAGGTCGCCGTCCTTGTCGATCGCGACCTTCAGGAAGCGCTTCTTGACGTTCCACTCATTCGCCATCTCAGCCGTGAAAAACGGCTCCTTCTTGAAATAGCTGTAGAATTCGAAGGAATCACAGCCTGCATCATTCTCGCAGCCATAGAAGATCAGCTGGAAACCACCGCCATTGGTGCTGCTATCGATATAGGCGTCACCATCGTCGCCCTTCTTGATCTCGGCCTTGTAGCCCGCCTCCTGGAGGAGCGCCGCAACGCCCTTCACACTACTGACATCGACCACCCGGTCGGCCGCGCTCCCCATAGCCGGCGCCGTCATCGCCGTTGCCGCCAAGGCAAACGCCCAAAACCCAATCCGCATCTCGTACTTCTCCCGGAGCCACATCGGCACGACGGCGATCATAAGCCAGCCACCGACAGTGCGCCACCATCGCTATTGCGGATGGGCATCTGGCTGCATCGCGGCAAGCTCGTGATTGGCAGGATCGCGGAAATGGAACCGACGGCCGCCTGGGAAGGAAAAGATCGGAACCGTGATCGTCCCGCCTGCCCCCCATATCGCCGCCTCGGCCGCTTCGAGATCGTCAACCTCGATCACCGGTAGCAGCTGTGCCGTCCATTGCGACACGTCGCCATTGAGGCCGAGATCGGTGTCCCCGGTCATGGTCGCTGCATAATCAGGCCCGAAGTCAGTGAAGGTCCAGCCAAACGCCGACGCATAAAATGCCTTGGTGGCCCGCACGTCGCGAACCGGCAGTTCCAGATAGTTGAAACGCGCCACAATGCCTCCCATAGCTCCGCGTGTTCTTGCTATGTTCTCCCTGATCCGCTAGACCGTGTCAATGCAAAAATCGGGGCAAAAGTCGGGGCAAAAGCCGCCACCACATTCCGGAGCGAATCCCGGCGCAAAGTCCCGCGCCGTCCGCGGCGCGACACAGAATCAGGAGAGCGTGAGGTTCAACCTTCCCGAGCGGGAGGCCGACGGCGACTGGCTCGACGACCGGCAGATGCTCGACGAGGGCCCGCCCCCTCTCCGCACCACGGTGACGGTCGAGAAACCGCGCACGATCATCACCCGCAACACGTCACCCGACATCGGATTCGACCGATCGATCAACCCATATCGCGGTTGTGAGCATGGGTGCATCTACTGCTTCGCGCGACCGACCCATGCCTTCCATGATCTGTCACCTGGACTTGATTTCGAAAGCCGGCTGTTTGCGAAGCCCGATGCCCCCGTGCTGCTGCGCGCCGAACTGGCCAAGCGCGGCTATGTCGTGCGGCCGATCGCCTTCGGGACCAATACCGACCCCTATCAGCCGATCGAGGCCGAATGGCAGATCACCCGGCACTGCATCGAAGTGTTGGCCGGCACCGGCCATCCGCTGACCATCACCACCAAGTCCGACCGTGTCACACGCGATATCGACCTGCTGGCACCAATGGCGGCGCGGGGGCTGGCGGCGGTGGCGGTATCGGTCACCTCGCTCGACCGCCGCATCGCGATGACGGTCGAGCCGCGCGCGCCGACGCCCGAGCGCCGCCTCGCCGCGGTGCGCAAGCTGGTCGAGGCAGGTATCCCGACCTATGTCTCGATCGCACCGGTCATCCCTGCGATCACCGATCACGAACTGGAACATCTGATCGAGCGCGCAGCGGAAGCGGGCGCTATGGGCGTCACCTTTCTGCCGGTCCGCCTGCCCTATGAGGTGGCGCCGTTGTTCCGCGCCTGGCTCGACGAGCATTTCCCGGATCGCGCGGGCAAGGTGATGGCAGTGATCCAGTCGATCCGCGGCGGACGCGACAACGACCCGAACTTCCACACCCGCATGCGCGGCAGCGGGCCCTGGGCCGAGCTACTGAGGACCCGCTTCAAGATCGCCTGCCGCAAACATGGGCTGGTCGGCGCTTGGAAGCCGCTTCGAACCGACCTGTTTCGACCGCCAGCAGGTCGCCAGGGCGAGTTATTCGGGTAACCACCGCGAGGGCGACCGCCGCAAGAGCGAGTCGTGATCCAGGCTCATCACCTCACGGCGTGGCGCGCGGCTGATCGGCCGGCATATCGTCGCCGCCGACCGGCACCGCGCCCGGACGTCCCCGGCCGCCGGCAGGCCCCGAGGAGATGCGCGGCAACTCGTTGCGCTCGATCTTCCCGTCGCCATTCTTGTCCAGCATCGCGAAACGCACATCGGCCGCATGCTGGAATTCGACCGGATCGACTCCGCGGTTGAAATTGGTGTCGGCTACCGTCACCGGCTCGGGGAAATCGAAATAGCTGAAACGGGCAGCCCCCTGCTTGCCATAGGTGGCCCGAGTCTCGCCGCTGCCCTGCCCGCCACCCTGTCCGCCGCCGGCGCCGCCGCCGCGATGCCCACCGCCGCCGCCCCGGCCACCGCCACCGCGATGCCCGCCACCGCCTCGGCCGCCACCGCCCGCCGCACGCGGGCCACCACCGCCACTGCCGGCAACGCGGATTTCGGGCACAAGCACGGTCTCGTAATAATCGATGTCGTCGGGATCGATCTCTCCGTCGTGCCTACGATCCAGCACGGCAAAGAAGCGGGCGGCATCCTTCGAGAATTCGGCCCGACTCAGCGCGCCGTCATGGTCGGTATCGGCATTCTGGAACCACGTATCCGCCGGATCGGCGCCGCCGCGCTGGCCACGGAAAGGCTCGCCCATTGGACTGATGAAAAGGCGACCGCGCTGGCCATCGCCCTGCCTGCCACCATGCCCGCCGCCGTGACCACCACGACCGCCATGGAAACCGTCGCCCGGGGGACCGCGCCGAAATTTGGGTTGCTGGTGTCCGGCGCAACCGGCCGTCAGCAGCGCCAGAGAAGTAAGGAGCACAAGACGCATTAGTCACCCGCTCGCAAAAGGAGCTCCCGGATTTCTTACAAGCGAACCAGTCTGTGGCAATTTCAAGGTGCAAAGGCCCGTAGCGGTCCCTAACGCGCCGCCTGCCCACCATGATTTTCCCTGTTCCTGCCGCGAAACAGGGAATTTAACAGGGAAATCGCTTTTTTTCGACGCTGATTCCAGCCAAAGACTCATGAATTTCTTATTATTATCAATAGTATATATGAAATTCCCTGATCCGAATAACAGGGAATTCGACGGGCGGAACAGGGAATTTTCCGACGTAAACAGGGAATTGTGCCTGCCGGCGCGCTCGGTCTTAACCTGTCAAAGAGCCGGGGAGCCCGTTCGGTAGGCCCCTTGGCATATGTTGCGATAATTGGCCGCCGGGTTGAATCGATCAGGTGCGGCCCGCGCGACACTTCATCAGCGGCTGGATGCGGGTACCGAATGCCTCGACCCCCTCGATGAAATCGTCGAAGGTCAGCAGCACGCCGCCGGTATTCGGCACCTCGGCCATCTCGTCGAGCATGCGCGCGACGCTTTCATAGCTGCCGACCAAGGTGCCCATGTTGATGTTCACCGCCCCCTCGGGCGCCGCGAGCTGGCGGACATTGGTGGTGGCGTTGTGCTTGTCGGCCGCGCCCTGGTCGGCGAGCCAGGAAATCGCGTCGACATCGACGCCGTCATTGTACGACTTCCACTTGGCCATCGCCTCGTCGTCGGTCTCGGCGGCGATGATCATGATCAGAACGAAGACCGAAACGTCCCGGCCGGTCTTGGCGGTCGCGACGGCAAGGCGATCATTGTTGAAGGCGAAGGCCTTGGGCGTGTTGACCCCCTTGCCCAGGCAGAAGGCATAATCGGCCCATTTCGCCGAGAAGGCGAGGCCTTCGTCGGACGATCCCGCGCAGATGATCTTCATGTCGCCCGCCGGCTGAGGCCGGACGCGGCAATCGTCCATCTGGTAATATTGACCTTTGAAGTCGGACACACCCTCCGCCCAAAGCTCTCTCAGGATATGCGCATATTCGTCCAACATCTGGTAACGATTGCGGAAATGCTCATCGCCCGGCCACATGCCCATCTGGCTATATTCGGGCCGCTGCCAGCCGGTGATCAGGTTCAGCCCGAAGCGGCCATGGCTGATCGAGTCGATCGTGTTGCACATCCGGGCCGCGAAGGCGGGCGGAATCACCAGAGTCGGGCAGGTCGCATAGATCTTGATCTTCTCGGTGACGGCGGCGAGCCCGGCCATCAGGGTGAAGCTTTCCAGCCCATATTCCCAGAACTCGGTCTTGCCGCCGAAGCCGCGCAGCTTGATCATCGAGAGCAGGAAATCGAGCCCGTGCTTCTCGGCGCTGAGCGCGATCTCCTTGTTCATGTCGAAGCTCGGCTTGTACTGCGGCGCATTCTCCGAAATCAGCCAGCCATTGTTGTTGATGGGCACGAAAACGCCGACTTGCATTTGCTTAGCTCCCCAGAAAATCGAGCACGAGTGCGTTGAAACCATCTGGATCGGTCACGTTGCAGGCATGGCCGCCCCACTCCATCACCGCCAGCCTGCTCCCCGGGAGGCGCTCGACCAGTTCCCTTGAGCAATGGGATGGCACCAGCATATCGTCCTCAGACACCAGCACCAGCGCGTCTGCCGCCAGATCGGCTGACAGTTCGTAAGCCCTTGCCGCGCCGATGCGCTTCTCGAGCGTTTCGGCCGGTGGGAAATGCGCGAGTTGATGCGCGCCCTCGGCGTCGAGGTGCGCGATATGGTCGGAGATCCAGTTGGCTGGGTAGAGAAACAGGGGCTGTGCCCGGACATAAGCGGCGGGGCCGCTCTTGTGCAGCAGGTCAAGCCTGACCTCGAAGCAGCGCGCGAAATGCGGATCGAGGCTGGCCCAGCCATTGATCACGACGATCTTGCCGATCCCGGAGAAGATCCGCGCCAGCTCGAGCCCGATCAGCCCGCCCAGCGCATGGCCGATAAAATGCGCCCGTTCGACCCCGAGTGCCGCGAGCAGCCTCCGCACATCCTCGGCCATGGTGGCGATGCTGACTTCATCAGGCAACGAGCGATCGCTGCGCCCGGTACCGCGATGATCGTAGAGCAGCACCCGATAGCGTTCGGTAAGCGCCGCGATATTGGGCGCCCAATATCCCGCCGAGCCGCCCATGCCGGCCGACAATATCACAATCTCGCAATGGGCGGGGCCGTGCCATTCATACCAGAGGCCGGCGGCCTCCATCAGCCGATATGCGCCACGCTGGCGATCTCGACCAGGCAATCGGGCTTCACCAGATCGCATCTGATGCAATAGCGTGCCGGCTTGGCGCCTGGGAAATACTCGGCATAGACTCCGTTGAAGGCAGCGTAATCGGCCAGGTCCTTCAGGAAGATATGATTCATCGCCACGTCGGCGAGCGTCGCCCCCGCCGCCTCGAGCGTGATGCGGATGACGTCGAGCACATGCCGGGTCTGCGCGGCGACATCGCCGACATGAAGCACCGCCCCGCCCTCGCCCAGCGCCAGCACGCCGGAGACATAGACCGTGTTCCCGGCCTTCGCCCCGGACGAATAGGGGGCGATCGGGGTCGGGAACTGGGGCGGATTGATCGGTTCGAAGGGCATATTGCGGTCCTCTAACCCGTTGGTGGGATCATTCGGCAACCTGGCCGAAGCTGCCACAGAAATCTGCGACGGTGGAGACCCAGCCGAAGAATTTCTCGATATTATAGACGGTTGCCTGTTGGATAAAGTCAGGCCCGAGATGATGCGTCGCATCCTCCAGCATCACCCCGAAATATTCGAGGTGGAAACCGTCCCGCAGGGTCGATTCGACGCAGACATTGGTCGCAATGCCGACGAACACGATGTTCCTGATACCCCGCGAGCGCAGGGTGCTGTCGAGCTGCGAGTTGAAGAAGGCCGAATAGCGGGTCTTGTGCAGGCTGATATCGCCCGGCTGCGGCTTCAATGCATCGACCAGTTCATAATCCCAGCCGCCGCGCGCGAGCAACGTGCCGGCCAGTTCGGGGCGCTTGCGCATCGTCTTCAGCGCGTTGGACTTGTGCCAGTTGGGCGAGCCGGGCCCACCCGCCTCGACATAAGCGGGGTCCCAGCCATTCTGCAGATAAATCACCTGCACGCCGGCCCGGCGCGCAGTGTCGAGCACGGTCGCGATCTTGCCGATGGTGCCGGCGGCACCAGAAATATCGAACCCCGCCTGATCGACATAGCCGCCGGGCGAGGCATAGGCATTCTGCATGTCGATCACGACGAGGGCCGTCTCGTGCGGAGCCAGGCGAAGAGCCTCGGGCCGCGCCAGCAGAGTCACCGCCGCTGCCGGGCTGCCCACCTCAACTGTCGCGCCCTCGTCCGCCACACGCCAACTCCCACGCATCGGGGCCTTGTCCCGAGCCGGGAACTTGAACCACTCCGGCGCCACCCGCAAGTCGCGCTTGTCCCGCGCCAAGGTCTTGCCCATGATGCGCTCACGGGTCGCTTCTCGGAGAAGGAGCGCACGCATGTTTTCGACAGATACTCTGATTCTGTGGCTGGGCTATGCCCTGCTGGTCGCCGCGCTACTGGCGCGTACGACCACCCGGATGCGCCTGCTGATCGCCGCCGCCGGCCTCGCGACGATGACCCGGACATTCCTGCTGGCCGACTATGCGGGAACCGGCTGGATGCTGGTCCTGCTAGCGGTCTGGGCCATCGCGCGGCGGAGAGAGCACCTCGAAGGGCGAAAGATTCGCTTCACACCGATCGAGGATGCGATGCGCCGCGCCTTTCTCAACGCCTTGCCGCGCGCTGCGGCGCGCCAGTTCATCGATCAGGGTGTGTGGCTGCGCGGTGTCACCGACGACGTCCTGACCAACGAGGGCGAGCCGGTGACCAATCTCTATTACCTCGTCAGCGGCGAGGCCTGCGCCACGATCAAGGGGCGGGAGGTGAGCATCTGCTGTGCCGGTGACCTGATCGGCGAGGCAACGATCCTGTCGGATGACGACGCGACGGCTACCGTCACTCTGACGGAACCCTCCACCTTCTGGTGCGCCTCCACCGCCACGCTTCGGAAGTTCCTCGACGACCATGAGGGCCTGCGCGGCGCGATGGAGCGCAGCTTCTCCTATCCGGTCAAGGACGGGCTGCGGACGGCCAGTGTCTCCATCGCCGGGGCTGGCCGTGCGCCTTCGGGTCAGGCAGCCGCCAGTTTGTGATCCTTGAACCGGGCGCGCAGCTCGGTCTTGAGCAGCTTGCCGGTTGCGGTGTGGGGCAGATCGTCGACGAAGACGATCTCGTCCGGCAACCACCATTTCGCGACATGCCTGGACAGATGCGCCGTGATCTCGCTTGGGGACACGGCACTGCCCGGCTTGCGCACCACAAGCAGCAAGGGGCGCTCATCCCATTTTGGATGATGAACGCCGATCGCCGCCGCCTCGGCCACGCCAGGGCAGCCAACCGCCGCATTCTCGAGATCGACCGAGCTGATCCATTCGCCGCCGGACTTGATCACGTCCTTCGCCCGGTCGGTGATCTGCATCGTGCCGTCGGGATGGAGCACGGCGACATCGCCCGTGTCGAACCAGTTGTCGGCATCAACGGCATCCGCATCGGCCTTGAAATAGCGCTTGATCACCCAGGGGCCGCGGATCTGCAGCCGACCCGAGCTGAGCCCGTCGCGCGGCAGCACGACGTCATCGTCGTTCACCACGCGCAGCTCGACGCCGAACGGGATCTGTCCCTGTTTCGAGACGTGATCGAGCTGGTCGGACAGGCTCATCTCGTCCCAATGCGGCGGCGGTGCGCCGGCGGTGCCGATAGGCGATGTCTCGGTCATGCCCCAGAGATGCTTGACCGTGACGCCCATGCCCATGAGTCGCTCGATCATCGCACGCGGCGCGGCAGAACCGCCGATCGTCACCTGCTGGAGATAGGCCGGCGTCTCGCCAGTCGAATCCATGTGCTGGAACATCGCCAGCCATACGGTCGGCACACCGGCCGAATGTGTCACCTTTTCCTGGTTCATCAGGCGGCACAGGATCACCGGATCGTTGACCGCCGAATAGACGAACTTCGCGCCCGACAACGCACCCGCAAAGGGCAGGCCCCAGGCGGCGGCGTGGAACATCGGGACGACCGGCAGCACCACGGCGCGGGCCGACAGGTTGAATACCCAGGGCGCGACCTCAGCCATGGCGTGGATCATCGTCGAACGGTGCTGGTAAAGAACACCCTTGGGGTGTCCGGTGGTGCCGCTGGTATAGCACAGCATGCAAGGATCGCGCTCCGGTCCCTCGACCCAATCGTAGTTTCCGTCCTCGCGCGCGATCAGCGCCTCGAACCCGATGGCCTCATCATCCGATTCTTTTGGGTCGAACACGACATAATGCTCGATACTGGTCCACAACGGCTTCAGCCGGTCGACGAGCGGCTGGAACGCCCGGTCATAGAAAAGCACCCGGTCCTCGGCATGGTTGGCGATATAGACGAGCTGCTCGTCGAACAGCCGCGGGTTGATGGTGTGAATCACGCCGCCCATGCCGATCGCGCCGTACCAGGCGACGAGGTGGCGGCTGTGATTCATGGCAAGTGTCGCGATGCGCTCGCCCGGCTTGCAGCCCATCTTCTCAAGAGCTTGCGACAATTTCCTCGAATCGCGCGCAATGCCTGCCCAGTCGGTACGGGTCTCGCTTCCGTCGGCCCAGACGCTGACGATCTCCCGGCCGCCATGCTCGCGCTCGGCATGCTCCAGCAATCGCGGCACCCGCAGCTCGAAATCCTGCATTCCGCCCAGCATTCGCCCTCTCCCGGTTATGTTCTGGCGGCTGTTGTCGTCCGCTTTGTGCGTGCTTGTACAGCCCCGGCCCTATTTCGCGTCGTTCACCACAAGGTTATCGAAGCAACGTCATGGATGCCCCTGGCATCGTCAAGCCGGACACGGAAGGGCAACACGCAGCCAGCTCCTCGCGCCATCCTCGCCACGCCCGTCCTTCCAGGTCACCCGACCAGCGCGAGCTTCGATTCGAACGACTTCAGCACGACGTTGCTGATATCGGGCAGGCTTTCGATCCGGGTGGCGAGTTCTCCGTCGAGCAGGAAGTCCCGGCCGAGCAGCACGCGGGCCGCGCCACCATCAG
Organism: Sphingomonas sp. P3_C6; assembly: GCF_056402595.1. Classification (NCBI taxonomy): domain Bacteria; kingdom Pseudomonadati; phylum Pseudomonadota; class Alphaproteobacteria; order Sphingomonadales; family Sphingomonadaceae; genus Sphingomonas; species Sphingomonas sp. P3_C6. The sequence goes on along the minus strand of NZ_JBFUHB010000002.1, from coordinate 4,368 downwards.
GCAGCGCCGCGTTCACCCATACTTCGCCCCGGGCGCCCCGCGCTTCCGAAAGCAGCGCGCCGAGCGCCGCCATTGCCGCAGGCGTCCCGGCCGACAATTCGATCACGAAGCGCGCACTGTTGGCCAGCGTCTCGAACGGCTGGATCCGTTTTATGCTGACCCGCGGGCTTTCTTCTCCCGGCCGGCGATCGAGCTCCACCGTAATCAGCCCGCAGCCGCCGTTGCGCGCCGCCTCCTCCAGGTCGGCCGCCACCCCGTCGTCGAAACAGGTGGCGATGAACTGACCCGAAGGATCGGACAGAGTCGCCATCATATAGCGCTTGCCTCGGGCCGAAGTCCGCCAGCGCGCATCCTCGACCAGCGCCGCCATGGTCGCCCCGGTGCGGGTGCCGTCGTCGGGAATGGAAAGCTCGCCAAGCGCCGCATAGCTGCGCGCGCCGTGCATCTTGGCGAGATGGGAGTGCCGATCGACCGGATGCGCCGAGAAATAGAAGCCATAGGCTTCCTTCTCCTGTTCCATGCGCTGCGCCAGCGTCCAGCGTGCCGACAGCGGGAACTTGATCGGCGGCTCGACCGCATCGGCACCGCCGAACAGGCCGCCCTGGCCACTCGCCCGCATGTCATGCACACGCGCCGCGGTCGCGAGGATCGTCTCAGCCGTTGCAAAGATCCCCGCGCGGTTCAGGTCGATCGAATCGAAGGCGCCCGCCGCTGACAATGTCTCCAGCTGGCGCTTGTTGAGCAGCCGCGGGTCGACCCGCCGGGCAAGATCGTCGAGCGTGTCGAACACGCCATTCTCGTCGCGCTCGGCGACCAGCTTCTCCATCGCCCCTTCGCCCACGCTCTTCAGCGCCGCGAGCGCATAGCGCACGGCCAGCCCGTCCTCGGTGCTTTCGACCGAGAATTCCGCCTCGCTTCGGTTGATGTCGGGGCCGAGGCACGCGACACCCATGCGCCGCATATCATCGACGAACACGCCGAGCTTGTCGGTCAGCGCCATGTCGAAACACATCGAGGCGGCGTAGAACTCCTCCGCATAATGCGCCTTCAGCCACGCCGTCTGATACGCGAGCAGCGCGTAGGCGGCGGCGTGCGACTTGTTGAAGCCGTAACCGGCGAACTTGTCGATCAAGTCGAACAGCTCGTTAGCCTTGCCCGCGGGGATCTTGTTGACCGCAAGGCAGCCTTCGACGAAGCCGGCGCGCTGCGCGTCCATCTCGGCCTTGATCTTCTTGCCCATCGCGCGGCGCAGAAGGTCCGCCTGGCCCAGGCTGTAGCCGGCCAGGATCTGCGCCGCCTGCATCACCTGTTCCTGATAGACGAAAATCCCATAGGTTTCGGACAATATGCCTTCGAGCAGCGGGTGCGGATAGGTGATCTCCTCCCGCCCGTTCTTGCGCGCGCCGAAGCTCGGGATGTTATCCATCGGGCCCGGACGATAGAGCGAGACGAGCGCGATGATGTCGCCGAAGTTCGACGGGCGCACCGCCGCCAGCGTGCGCCGCATACCCTCCGATTCCAACTGGAACACGCCGACCGTGTCGCCCTTCTGGAGCAGCTTGTAAACGCCCTCATCATCCCATTCGAGTGCATCGAGATCGATAATGATATTTCTGTTTTCAAGCAGTTGTACCGCTTTCTTCAGAACGGATAGCGTCTTCAGGCCGAGAAAGTCGAACTTCACCAGACCGGCGCCCTCGACATATTTCATGTCGAACTGGGTGACGGGCATGTCCGATCGCGGATCGCGGTAGAGCGGCACCAGCTCGGCCAGCGGACGGTCGCCGATCACCACGCCCGCGGCATGGGTCGAGCTGTGGCGCGGCAGGCCTTCGAGCTTCATCGCGAGGTCGAGCAGATGCTTCACCCCGCCATCGCTCTTATACTCGGCGAGCAGCTCCGAGACGCCGTTCATGGCGCGTTCGAGCGTCCAGGGGTCGGTCGGGTGGTTCGGCACCAGCTTGGCGAGGCGGTCGACCTGACCATAGCTCATCTGAAGCACGCGCCCGGTGTCCTTGAGCACCGCGCGCGCCTTCAGCTTTCCGAAGGTGATGATCTGCGCCACCTGATTGCGGCCGTACTTCTCCTGAACGTAGCGGATCACTTCGCCACGCCGGGTTTCGCAGAAGTCGATGTCGAAGTCGGGCATCGACACGCGTTCCGGGTTGAGGAAGCGTTCGAACAGCAGGCCCAGCTTCATCGGATCGAGATCCGTAATGGTCAGCGACCAGGCGACCACCGAGCCAGCGCCCGAACCGCGGCCTGGCCCGACCGGGATGTCATGATCCTTCGCCCATTTGATGAAGTCCGCGACGATCAGGAAATAGCCGGGGAACCCCATCTGGATGATGACGTCGAGCTCGAACTCGAGACGATCCCGATAAGCTTGGCGCCAGTCCAGTTCCTGATTCCCCTCCCGCTCGCGGGAGGGGCTGGGGGTGGGCTCCCGCTCACCATTAGCGCTATCGCCCGAAGAGGTCGGGTGCCCACCCCCGACCGCTCCCGCTCGCGGGAGGGGGGAGGAAAAGGCCGAAAGCTCCTCGATCCGCCTGAGCCGCTTTTCCAGTCCGGCGCGCGCATCGACCCGCAGCGCCTCGGACTCCGCTGCCGGATCGCCGGCCAGGCTCGGCAGGATCGGCTTGCGGTACGGCGCCATCACCGCGCAACGCTGCGCCACGACCAGCGTATTGGCGATTGCCTCGGGCAGATCCTCGAACAGCGACCGCATGTCCTTGGCCGGCTTCATCCAGGCATCGGGCGAGCTGCGCGGACGATCCTCGCTGGCGATATAGGTCGAATTGGCGATGCACAGCATCGCGTCATGCGCGTTGCCGAAATCCTGGTCGGCATAGCAACAGGGGTTGGTCGCAACGATCGGCAGCTCGCGGGCATAGGCAAGGTCGAGCAGCCCGGCCTCTGCCCTGCCCTCGGTCTCGTCGAGCCGGCGAACCAGCTCGATATACAGCCGGTCGGGGAACAGCGCCTGGAGCCTGTCGGCATAGGCCGTTGCCCGATCGTTCTGGCCCTCGGCGATCAGGCGGGTGAGCCCGCCCTCACCGCCCGCGGTAAGCGCGATCAGCCCGTCGGTCTTCCCTTCGAGCGCGGCGAAGTCGACATGCGGCGACAATTCGAGCGGCCGGTCGAGATGCGCGCGTGACACCAACGCACAGAGATTCTGATAGCCTTGTTCGTCCTGAGCATACAGCGCGATCCAGTCGATCGGCGCTTCGACGCCCTCGGGCATGTCCGGCCGGGCGATGCCGAGCATGGTGCCGATGATCGGCTGGACGCCGGCATTCTTGCACGCGTCGGAATAGGCCATCGCGGCATAAAGGCCGTTACGGTCAGTGAGCGCCGCGGCGGGAAAGCCGAGTTCCTGCGCACGCTTGGCGATGGCCTTCGGCTCGATCGCGCCGTCGAGCATCGTGTAGGACGAAAAGATACGCAGGGGCACGAAGGAGGAATGCGGCATGGCCGGACTATGGGTCGCTCGCGCGATTCTGTGAAGCTTTTGCTTCGAAAATGGGTCGAACGCAGGCGCGCGAGATTGCGGCGCTGGCCCGTGCATGATTCATCGGTCCCTATCAGGCCCTCATGCACGTCACCGCCATTGGCGTTGCATGCGTTCGATCTTGCTTGCAGGACATACCGGCGTCGGCATTTCGGCGCACCGAGCAACAGCGAGGAGCCGGACAGTGGAAATCAAATCCAGCGGCACGGCGCCATCCGCCAAGGGATCGGCCGAATATTTCACCGGCGCCGTCCGAATCGATGCGCCCTTCAATGGCAGCGGCGCGCTGGGCGGTGCGACGGTTACCTTCGAACCGGGTGCGCGCACTGCCTGGCATACCCATCCGCTGGGCCAGACCCTGCTCGTCACCGCAGGGCTCGGTCGCGCGCAACGCGAGGGTGGCCCTATCGAGACGATCCGGCCGGGCGACATCGTCTGGTTCGAGCCGGACGAGAAGCATTGGCACGGCGCGGCACCCGACTGTGCAATGACCCATGTCGCGATCGCGGAGATGAAGGACGGGAAAGCAGTCGACTGGTTGGAAAAGGTCAGCGACGCAGCCTATTTCGGCGACTGACGCGTTCAAGGGCGTAGTTCGCTATCGCCCCCTAGAGCGGGATGACATTTGACTGATTCAAATGGGATTCCCTTTGGTCTGATTTTCTGATTCAAGATGCTGGCTGGAGATCGGAGGCCAGCTAGCATGGCCAAGCCCTATTCGATGGACCTGCGCGAGCGGGTTGTAGCGGCGGTGATGGAGGAGAGCATGTCCTGCCATGCGGCAGCGGCACGCTTTGGCGTAGCGGCGAGCTCGGCGATCAAATGGGTACGGCGTGTGCGTGAGACGGGTAGCGCAG